>CAMBMH010000027.1 GCA_945868575.1 Singulisphaera sp. GP187
GACGGTTCCCAGACTAAACAGATCGCTTCGGGTGTCAAGGTTTTCCCCGCGGGTTTGTTCGGGGGACATATAGCGGGGTGTTCCCGCCAACATTCCGGTTTGGGTCAGGTCGACTTCGTCCACGGTCCGGGCCAAACCAAAATCGGTCAGGGTGACCCTTTCGGTCCCGGGGCCAAGAAGGATGTTGGCGGGTTTTACATCGCGGTGGATCAACCCCTGGGAGTGCGCGGCGGCAAGTCCGGCGGCGGTCTGTAACCCGATGCGCAAAACCTCTTCCAGCTCCAGGGGGCCGTTTTCCCGCATTCGCTTTTGAAGCGAATCACCCGGGATCAGCGGCATGACCAGATAGGGGATCCCCTTGAATTCGGAGACTCCATGGATTGCGATCACATTTTCATGGGCGATGGCCGCAGCCGCCCGCGCCTCGCGGAGAAAGCGTTTGCGTGCGGTGGCGTTTGCCGCCAGGTGAGGCGAAAGAATCTTGAGCGCGACAAATCGGTTGAGTCCCGGATCAAATGCGCGGAGCACGGCACCCATGCCGCCTCGACCCAGGACGCCCAGGATTTCGTAATCCTTGATCTTCCCCAGCGAGTCGGGGTGTGTTGAGGAATCCAAAAGGGAAAGGACCGGATCGGGTGGAGTGGCCGAGGCGGGGGAGGCGTTGTTCTCCTCGTTTGCGTCAATCGGTTGGGTCAGGGACTCCCGGACCTTTTCCTGCCAGGAGGGATCTCCCGATTCCTTTTCCAGCCGTTCCCGGCAAAGCCCGCAGGAGGCGAGGTGTTTTTCAAATTGGGTGATGCGTCCCGGAGGAATTTCCCCCAAAACCAGGGCCCGGATCTGTTCGCTATCCAGACAGGAGATTTCGCCGGATTGTTCCTGGTTCATGGTTGGGTTCCTTGATTTCCTGGTTCCAGATTTCGCGAACTTTTTCGCGCAGGCGTTTCATGACCCGAAACCGGGCCATGTAAACCGCGCCTACGCTTCGGCCATGTCGCAAAGCGACGGCTTCCACTTCATCCCCGTTTACAGTGCTTTCCCAGAACAGGACCCAGGCGGAGGGGCTGAATTCGGGCCGTATCTCCGTTGCCGCCCACCGAAAGGCTTCGGTTTGGCTTTCCCGCAAGAGTTCCTGTCTTTGGTCGGCCCGGTTATCGGGGACTTCGGCCAAAAGGTCGCCCACATCGCTGTCGCCTGTTCCCCGATCGGGGGGCTTGCGACTGAGGGCATTGAGGATGGCGTTGGTCGCAATCCGGGAGAGCCAGGCTCGGAAGGGGGGCTTGTCGGGTCCCACTTCAAAACGATGAATCGCTCGCGAAACACCCATGAGTACCCGTTGGGCCACATCCTCGGCATCGGACTCTTGCAGTCCCCGCCTTTTGGCCATGCGGATGATGATGGGTCGATAAAGACCCGCAAAGCGTCTCCACGCCTCTTCGTCGGACGGGTCGCACACCCGGCCAATCAAGGTCACACTTGTTTCGGGCAGATCGTCCATCAGGTCTCCCTAGGGAATTCACCCGGGAGCGGGGATTCTTTTTCAGAAAAAAACGGAATTTGCGAAAAAGAAGCCAAGGCGCCGAAAAGCCCGATGAAATCCAGCACTAAAGGGGTGCGACCCAAAACGGTGGAAACAAAAAATCCCCGGGTCCTGGTCGAATTGCCAAAGAACCCGGGGATGAGAGCGGTGGGAAAATCGGGTTTTGTTTATTGAAGCAGGCTGCGGCGAAGGACCTCGCCCGCTTTGTCAAAGAAAGGCTGCCACTCGATTTTGGGGCTCATGTTTTCGAGGCAATCGCGCAGTTTTTCGAGTGTATTAAGCGCCATGTGCGGGCACTTGTTGCATGCGCAGGAAATTCCCGGGACGCCGTGGTAGTGGTGTTGGGGGAAACGCTTTTGCAATTGCCACATCATGTTCGGTTCGGTGGCGACCAAAAAGTCGGTCGGTTCGGTGAAGGTTCCCACCTTGCGGATCATCGCCTCGGTCCCGCCTGTGAAATCGCTGTAGGCAAGGATATTGGCGGGGCACTCGGGGTGGGCCAGGGTGATGGCTTTGGGCATCTTCTTTTTCATGGCGATCAGGTCGCCGACGCTGAAGATTTCGTGGACCATGCAGGCGCCGTCCCAGAAAATCATTTTGCGCCCGGTGACCTCCTGGAGGTAGTGCCCCAGGTGGCGATCGGGGACGAAGAGGATTTCAAACTCTTCGGGAACCCGACGGATGATCTCTTCGGCGTTGCCGCTGGTTACGACCCAATCGGAGAGGGCCTTCACCTCGGCGGTGGAGTTGATGTAGGTGACGGTTTGGAACTTGCGCCCATTGATTCGGAGCATCTCCTGATAGCGGGCGAGTTTGTCCGCAGGGCAGCTATCCGCAAGGCTGCAACCGGCTTTCATATCGGGCAAGAGTACGATCTTTTCGGGATTTAGGATCTTGGCCGTCTCGGCCATGAAATGGACCCCACAGAAAACGATCACCGGGGTCTGGACCTTGGTGGCGGCGCGGGCCAAAGCCAGGCTGTCGCCTGTATGGTCGGCGATTTCCTGGATTTCCCCCTCCTGGTAGTAGTGGGCAAGAATGGTCGCGCCTTTTTCTTTTTTCAGCCGGAGGATGTCCGCTACCACCTGATCCATGACAATTGTCCCAAAAGTGTTGAGGTTCGAGCCGGTCCCTAATGAAAAGGCCCAAGGGATTTTCCCCGGGGGTATCAATTCGGCACCGCGTGCTCTTGTTCCTATTCTATTTGATGAATGATGCCCAAGTTGCGTCAAATTTCGATTAAGACCGGCCAAGGCATCGCCTTTTGTCCTTAAAAGCCCCCCAAAATCCTGCCAGGATTCTGTTTGGTGGCCCCATTCTGGGAAAACCCATGTCCAATTCCCTTCCAGATTTTCCCCTTCAGGATGAACGCCTGGCGCGCCTGGCGCTGCATCTTGTGGCAGGGGTTGGCCCCAAGGTTGGAAAAGCCTTGATTGTGGCCTTGGGGTCTGCCCGGGCGGTTTGGGAAGCCACCAGGGAAGAGCTTTTGGAAATCGAGGGAGTTGGCCCCTCCCTGGTACAGCGGCTCGCAAAAGCCAAAACCAGTGCCGATTTGGCCAGGGAATGGGCCTTATTGCAAAAACACGATGCGACCTTTCACACGATCATCGATCCCGACTATCCCGAACCCCTTGCTGCATTTGAAGATGCGCCGATGGTGCTTTACGAAAAAGGGGGGCGGATCGGGGCCGACTGGGATGCGGTGGCCATTGTCGGTTCGCGCGGGGCGACGCCTTATGGTATGCGCATGACCAAGCGGATCGCCCAAGGATTGGCGGAAGCAGGATTTACGGTGGTTAGTGGGCTGGCCCGGGGGATCGATGCCTGTGCCCATCAGGCGGCCCTGGATGCCGGGGGACGAACTATTGGCGTTTTGGGAAATGGGCTTTCGCGGGTCTATCCTCCCGAGCATGTCAAGCTGGCCGAAGCGGTTTGCGATCAGGGGGCGCTTTTGGCCGAGGCGGACATGGGGTGTGCCCCGCAAGCGGGACTTTTTCCTGCCCGAAACCGGATCATTTCGGGCATCAGTCGGGCCGTTGTTGTGATTGAGGCGGCACTGAAAAGTGGGACACTTCACACTGCGACCCACGCCGCCGAGCAGGGAATCCCTGTGTTGGCGGTGCCTGGCCCGGCGGACAGTCCCCTTTGCGAGGGGACCCACAACCTGATCCGCCATGGGGCCCATCTTTGCACCTCGGCGGCGGATGTGGTCGCTTTGTTGGGCGAACCGGGGCGGGCATCGATTCCCAAATCCAAAGGTGTGCCGCAATCCCCAACCGATCCCCTGGAAATCCTTGTCTGGAAGGCTCTCGAGTCGGGTCCACTCCTGGCTGATGAGCTGGTCCGGATCACGGGGCTTTCCGTGGGTCAATTGGCTATGGTCAACCTCGGTTTGGAAATGCGGGGAGTAATCCGAAGGCTACCGGGGAATCGATATACGATTCCGGATTAGGGGGGGAAGGGTTGCGGGCCGCTCCGATCCGTCAGGCGATCCTATAAACGCCTTCTTGAGACAACCGCCAAGATATCTTGGGCCAAAGGGATGTAATCGACTGCGTATTCTGGATCTCAAATCAAGTTTCCCGACTGGTCCGGCGAGCGGGGGGGCGTAAGCCCCCTGTTTCTCGAAATCCCTTTCCCTGAACCGGAGGCCTGAATCGAGTCCCAGAACCGGAGGTCTGAATCGAGTCCCAGAACCGGAGGTCTGAATCGAGTCCCTGAACCGGAGGTCTGAATTCCTTTCCAGAAACAGGGGGCTTACGCCAAGGAACTCTCTGACTGTTTCACTATGCACGCCGGTCTGAATTTCTTTCGAGAAACAGGGGGCTTACGCCCCTCGCTCGCCGAAGTTGGTGATTTGCGGGGAGTGGTCCGGAGACTGCCGGGAAATCGTTACGCGATTCCGGATTAGGGGGGAAGGGTTGCGGGCCGCTCCGATCCGTCAGGCGATCCTACAAATGCCCTCTTGAGACAACCGCCAAGATATCTTGGGCCAAAGGGATGAAATCGACTGCGTGTTCTGGATCTCAAATCAAGTTTCCCGACTGGTCCGGCGAGCGGGGGGCGTAAGCCCCCTGTTTCTCGAAATCCCTTTCCCTGAACCGGAGGTCTGAATTCCTTTCCAGAAACAGGGGGCTTACGCCAAGGAACTCTCTGACTGTTTCACTATGCACGCCGGTCTGAATTTCTTTCGAGAAACAGGGGGTTTACGCCCCCCGCTCGCCGAAGTTGGTGATTTGCTAAATGGGGTTGACAATATTAAGGATCTTTGAAGCGGGCAGAATGGTTGGAACGGAGGAAAGGACCGAAATCCTTTTCCGCAAAATTAGGCCTGAATGCGGGAATCTTCCAGTGAACGGGGAAAGGGTTTTGAAAGCTGGAATTTTGATGCTCCAGCTGCCCATTGGAAATTCCTTTTTTTGGGGGTTTCCTCGGTCCTTTTTGAACGGGCCGGAAATTTTGTTGCCTTTGCTACAAAGGAAAGGTGGCACTTTGGTCGTTGGGAGTCTGTTTTTTTCTATCGGGTTAGTTCGACTCCAACATGTGGGCAAGCTGGGGAGTTTGTATTCTAATCCATGTGCCTTGTTGGTTCGTTGGACTTTGTCCTCGTCAAATCTGTCTGGAGTGTGGATCGTGAAAAAGGTAACGAAATCGGTTAAGTGGGCTAGGTTTGTCGCCCGAACTTTGCGCTTGGGAATATTGGGAGTTTTGGGGATATCTTTGAATACGGTGATAGGTGAAAGTTCCCTTTTTGCCCAGGCAACCGTCCGCCCGGCACCTCCCATGGGAGCTGGTCTCGAAGGGGCCCACGCCAAACCAGTAGCACCCAAAACCGCGACGAGTCGCATCACCCAGGTAACGGTCTATCCTGACACCGCCCTGGTGACCCGTGAGGTTCAGGTCCCAGAGGCGAAGGGCCTCCATGAGGTTGTGGTTGGCCCACTCCCTTCCACGGTTGTGGGTAACTCCCTGTATGGGGAAGGTATGGAGGGGATCCGGGTTTTGGCTACACGCTATCGGACCCGGGCGGTTGAGGCGGACACACGAAAAGAGGTCCGTGAGATTCAGTCAGAGGAGGACAAGCTCAACACCGAGACCCAAAAAATCGCCTCGGAATCCAAAACCATGGAAGCCAATGTTGCTTTCCTGGCAAAACTTGAAGCATTTGCAGGGGCAACCACCACGGCATCCACAGAAAAAGCAAAACTTGATAGTGCTCAGGTTACCAAACTGGCCACCTATCTGATGGAAACCCGCAAGGAACAGAATCAGAAGATTCACGATAACAGTGTCCTTTCCCAGGAGATTCAGAAAAAGCTCCAGTTTCTCCAAAGGAAGAGGAATGAATTGGCATCGGGATCGGGTCGGACGGAAAATGAAGCGGTGCTGGTGGTGGAGCGTGTGGTCGAAGGGCCCAAACAGGCCAAATTGAGCTACCTCGTTGAGTCGGCTTCGTGGCGACCCCAATACAGGCTGCGAAGCGGATTTGTGGATGTTGTGGATCAGAAAAAAGTAATTATTCCGGGTGGCGAAATTGCTGGTTCAACCGTAAAGGTCGAGTACCTTGCGGCGGTGACCCAAAAGTCGGGAGAGGATTGGTCTGGCGTGAGCCTGGTTTTGTCCAATGCCCAGCCCCTTCTTAACGCGGCGCCTCCTGAGCTTAGGGCCCTTGCTGTGGCTGTTGGACCCAACAGCTTTGCTGGGCGTTTTACGGCGCCAGGAACCGGGGGTGGCGGCGGGCGCCAATCCGTGGTGAATGGTCCGGCGGTTCCACAACAGACCTTTTCAATACCGCCTAGCCAAATGGGGCGGACCCAGAATCTGGACAACATCAAGAAAGCGCTGGACGGACAGACCCAGCAACTGGAAATCATTAACCCTCAGGGAAACAACAGCGCGGAGGAGCTCGAAGGTGCGGCAAAGCAACTTCGCAATCGGGCCCAAAACGACCTGAACAAAAGCAATAGTTATCAAAGCAATGAGATTTTTAACTATGCTGGTGCCCTGGATCAGGCGCGTGATCTGACCCTGTTGACCGAGGAGAAATCGGGAGTCGCCAAACCGGTTTCCCGTGGGGAAGGGCCAAGCATCACCCATAGATTGCCCGGGGTTACCACCATCTCCTCCCGTAATGATGAGCAGGTTCTTGAAGTCGCCCGGTTTGACCTCCCTTCGGAAACCTTTTACAAAGCGGTGCCCGTTCTTACCCCGCATGTTTACCGTCAGGCAAATCTGACCAACAAGAGTGGTTTTGTGATTCTCCCGGGCGAAGCAACCATGTATCACCAGGGGGATTTTGTGGGGAGAATGAATTTGCCTCTGGTTGCGGTGGGTGAGCAATTTGTTGTGGGCTTCGGCGCCGAGCCCCAGCTTCAGGTTCAACGAACCCTCATGGAAAAAACAAGGACTACCCAGGGTGGAAATCAGGTCCTGAAATTTGATTACCGGTTTCTGGTTTCCAGCTACCTCAAGGAAAAAGTCCGACTCCAGGTTTGGGACCGTTTGCCTTGGGCCGAAGGCGAGGCTGTCAGCGTAACCATTGGCAAAACCGAGCCCGAGCTTTCCAAGGATGCCTTATATCTGCGTGAGGAAAGGCCAAGGAACCTGCTTCGTTGGGACCTTGAGGTTTTGCCCGGACAATCGGGGGAAAAGGCCAAAAAAGTCACTTACGATTTCCGTATGGAACTCGACAAGAATATGTCGATCGGCAGTTTTATGAGCAAATAGCCGGGAAAAGTACCCCGGGGCGGTTTCATTGAGAGGGGTGGGGGAATAGAATTTCTTTTCCTACCACTCTAATTGGTTGCCATCCCTTTCCCTTTTCGGAAATTCTTGCCATGAGCCGCTTGTTCCGGATCGCGTGGTGCCTTTCATTTGTTGTGTTCGCACAGCCACAGGTATCCCTGCAACTTTGCGCTGCAGACCAACCTGCACCCACGGCGGAGTGGAACCAATTTCATGGCCCGATGGGTAAGGGAACCGTTCCGGCGGCTCCGTTACCCCTGGAATGGTCTGAGACAAAAAATATCCGATGGAAGGTTCCTCTCTCCGGAAAAGCATGGTCAAGCCCGGTGATTCAGGCTGGGCGTGTCTGGTGCTCCAATGCCACCGAAAATGGCAAGGAACTCTCCGTGGTTGCAGTGGATTTGGCCACGGGGAAAAAAGTTGTCGACAAGGTCTTGTTCGAAATTCCCAGGCCGCAATTCAACATCGCTTATAACAGCTATGCGTCGCCTACCCCAGCGGCGGCTGAGGGCCTGGTTTTTGTCCACTTTGGCAGTCCGGGAACAGCTTGCTTGGATGCCAAAACAGGCGAGGTTGTTTGGACACGAAGGGATCTTCCCTGCCATCATTGGCGCGGCCCCGGATCATCGCCTGTCTATGACAGTGGCAAGCTCTACCTCTGTTTTGATGGGTACGACTTTCAATACATTGCGTGTCTTGATGCGAAGTCCGGAAAGACAATTTGGCGCACGGATCGGAACATCGTTTACGACACGGATTTTGGCGATTACAAAAAAGCTTTTGGAACCCCTGCATTGATTGATGTAGGTGGAAAACGCACCTTGGTTTGCCCATCGGCCGGTGCCACACAGGGATTCGATCCGGAAACCGGCAAACTTCTCTGGTATGTTCAGCATGGAGGGATGAATGCGTCGAATGTTCCCCAAACCGATGGCAAAAGGATCTTTTTGCAATCCGGCGATGGAGGCTTTGCGCTTCATGCGGTGGAGCCTGGCGAAAATCCGGTCGGCAACATCACTCCCAAGGTATCCTGGAAGTCCAACCGGGGTACGCCGGCATATGCTTCGGTCCTTGTGAAGGATGGTCTGGTCTTTTATGCCCGGGATCGTGATGCCGGAGGAACCGCGACCTGCTTACTAGGGGCGACAGGAAAACCGGTTTGGCAAGAGCGACTGGGCGGTGGAAAGCTTCACGCCTCACCCATACTTGTGGGCGATCGCATCTACCTTTTTGATGACCAGGGTGCGGGCTTTGTAATCAGCGCTTCCAGTTCGTTTGGGAAACTTGGGGGTGGAAAATTGGATGATGGATGCATGGCCAGTCCTGCGGTCGCGGGCGACAACCTGATAATTCGCACCAAAGGTAATCTTTATTGTATTGGAAATGCCGCGCCTTAGTTCGGCGCTTCCACCAAATCGATTTTTCCTGAAAATCGGTTTGTGGATGTGATGAAAGTCTTTCAGAAAAAGCACGAATCCCCGTCATCTTAGCCGGATGACGGGGATTCTTTTTTTTTGTTGTGTTGGTCGGTTTTTGGGGCTCAAAGAAATTACTTAAAATTTTCTCATTTGGGCAAACCATCCGGTAAGGTCAGTCGTACTATGTTTTGTCCGGAGCTGTTTTCCGGGCTTTCCGAACCCAGGCCATTCAACCAGTTTCGCAGCCAATGCTGTTGTTTATCAGGTATTAGCCGGAAATTTGGCTGAGTACTGCTGACCTTCGATCGGTAGCTTTTCGTTTTAGAATCAGTGAAGCCGGGGCTATCACATCTACCCGGTTCGCTGTGCAAGAGAGGGTTCTAGCAATGCATATCCGATCTCTTTACACACTTTCCCTGAATCAGGCAAAAAGGCAAAACCCGGTTGGGCGTGAGTCTTTAGAGGCATTGGAGAGAAGGGAAAACCCGTCAGGATTGGTTGGTTCTTTCCACCTGGATTCCGATTGGGGTTCCGGGATGCAGGGCACGGTTACCATTGAAAATCAAACCAATGCGCCTGTATCCAATTGGAAGCTGACAATGGATTATGGCAATCCCATTAATTCCATTTGGGATGCCAATATCGCTTCAAAAACTTCGAGTGGCTATCAGATCACCCATAATGGGTGGAACTCAAGTATTGCCCCGGGTCAAAAAGTTTCCTTTGGTTTTGTTGGTGGAGCGACCAACGGCACCGGGCCAAAGAACTTTGTCATCACCGCCGATGGTTTAAGCCCAACGCCCACTCCAGCCCCAGCCCCAGCCCCGGCCCCGGCCCCGGCGCCAGCTCCAACTCCCACACCAACACCGGTTGGCCAGGTCCAGGTCAAGGTGGGTTATAAAGTGACCTCCGATTGGGGGACCGGTTTTAATGGTGAGATCACGATCACGAATATTGGAACTGCCGGAATCTCCGGTTGGCAATTGGGATTCAATTCATCCAACAATCTGACTTCCATCTGGAATGCAAATAAAATTCAGGGAGGCCCCAACTACCTGGTGTCGGATGTTGGATGGAACAAAGATATTGGCGTCGGATCGAGCGTTTCGTTCGGTTTTACCGCTGAGGGAAACAGCAAAGCGGTTCCCCCGGGTTTTACATTCAATGGTCAATCCGTTGGAAGTACCCCAACCCCCGCACCTACGCCTGCGCCAACTCCTACTAATCGGGCGCCTGTTGCCGTTAACGATTCGGGATGGGTATCCGCTGGAGCATCCACCAACATTAACCTTCTTGGAAACGACAGTGATCCTGACAAGGATGTCTTGAAAGTGAAAAGTGTCACGGCGGGAGCGCTGGGAACTACCGCGCTGCAGGCGGATGGCACAGTTGTGTACACGCCAGGTGTGAATTTTAAAACCACGGATACATTCAACTATACCATCACCGATCCTGCCGGTCTCACCTCGACGGCTAGAGTGACCGTCAATTTGCTTTCCGAAGGTACAAAGGTATGGCCTAGCCAGGTTTTTGCGCCCTATGTGGACACAACGCTATGGCCAACCTTTGACATGGTCAAAGTTGCCAAAGAGCAGGGGCTGCGCCATTTCTCACTTGCTTTTATCACGGCCACCAGCGCCAACAAAGCCGCATGGGGAGGTTTCAACACCTATGAAATTGATGGGCAGGATTTTGATCTGAAAATGCGGGCCCAAATCGGGGAAATCCGAGCGCTTGGAGGCGATGTCGATGTCTCCTTCGGAGGGGCAAACGGTCGCGAACTTGCCGAAGCGATTACGGATCGTGCCGCTTTGAAAGCTGCCTATCGCCAGGTAATTGATACTTATGGCATCAAGCGCGTTGATTTTGATATCGAGGGTGGCGCTGTCGCCAACAAAGCCCTGAATGATTATCGTTCCGGGGTGCTGGCTGAACTTCAGGCCGACCTTCAGAAAGAAGGCAGACCCCTGGAAATATGGCTTACCTTGCCCGTGCTCCCCACCGGGTTAACCCCTGATGGTGTCTATGTCGTTCAAAGTGCCATCAAAGCGGGTGTCAAATTGGGTGGCGTGAACATCATGACGATGGACTATGGGGAATGGGCGGCTCCCAATCCCAATGGAAAAATGGGTGACTATGCCATTCAGGCGGCAACCAGCCTCCAAGGGCAACTCAAAAGTCTCTACGCGGGCTATTCCGACGCCAAGCTCTGGAGCATGGTTGGGATCACGCCTATGATTGGCCGGAATGATGTGACGACCGAAGTTTTTGATCAACAGGAAGCAAAGGAAGTTTTGGCCTTTGCCCAACAAAAAGGTATTGGAGAACTCTCTTTTTGGTCGCTGAATCGCGATCAACAAAACCCAAAGGGCCTGATTCCAGGTGTCGAGAACAACTCATCCAGTATTGTCCAGACACCATATGAATTTTCCAATCTGTTCAAGGTGTTCACCTCCTCAGGTACTTCATCGGGAACTTCCCCTGGTTCTTCCACGGGCGGTACAGGAACGACCCCACCTGCAGTGATTCCCAACCTGAGTGTGGCCAGCGTCTCGATGTCCGAAGGAAACAGCGGCACTTCCAATCTGGATTTCAAGGTGCAACTAAGCGCGGCGAGCGCCTCGGCTGTGTCATTCACCGTCAACACCTCAAACGCTACCGCGACGGCGGGAAGCGATTACACAGCCCTTTCCGGAAAGGTGTTCACCATTGCCGCCGGAAATACCGAGGCAATTGTTAGCGTTGCGGTCACGGGTGACACCGTGGTTGAATCGAATGAAACATTCACGCTTGTCGTGTCGGCGGCAACAGGGGCGACCATTATCAATGGCCAGGCCACTGGAACCATCACCAACGATGATACGGCCTCGCCTCCAACTCCTGGTGGTAGCGCACCGAAAGGAAAACGCGTCGTCTCCTATTTTGCCGAATGGGGTATTTATGGGCGCAATTACACCATTGCGGACCTGCCGGTCGACAAGCTTACCACGATCAATTATGCTTTCGCCAAAATCACCGATGCAGGCGAAGTTGGAATTTTTGACTCCTGGGCAGCGGTGGAGAAGCCTTTTGGCACGGATACATGGAATACGCCCCTTCGCGGCAATTACCACCAGCTTCAGCTCCTCAAGCAGAGTCACCCCAATCTGGAAATCCTTATTTCCGTTGGCGGATGGACTTTGTCGGACAAGTTCTCTGATGTCGCCCTGACCCCGGCGTCACGCGCGAAATTCGCGGCTTCATGCGTCGATTTCTGCAACAAATACGGGTTTGATGGTGTTGACCTCGACTGGGAATATCCCGTTAGCGGCGGTCTTGACACCAACAAATACCGACCCGAAGACAAACAGAATTACACTTTGCTTGTCCAGGAAATCCGCAGACAATTCAACATCGCCGACGCCAAGGACGGGGATCATCGCCTTTTGACGATCGCCGCTCCCGCCGGATACGACAAAATGGTCAACTATGAGTTGGCATCCATGAGCCAATCGCTCGACTGGATGAACCTCATGACCTACGACTATCACGGCTCGTGGGAGAATGTGACCAATCACCAATCCGCCTTGTATGGAAACTCCAAGGACCCATCGGCATTGCGTGATAAATACACGATTTCCTACACGGTTGATGCCTATCTCCGGGCGGGAGTGCCCGCGGAAAAACTGACCCTTGGCGCTCCGATCTATGGGCGATCCTGGAGAGGCGTTGGTGCCACCAACGATGGCCTATTCCAATCGGCAGCGGGTGCGGGATCGGGAACATGGGAAACAGGATCGGTAGATTACTTTGATCTTTTAAACAAGGTCAAAACCCAGCCTTCCGTGTATCAATTGCACTGGGACGACCAGGCGCAGGTCCCTTATGTTTACGCGCCCACGGTCGAGGGTGGATGGTTTAGCACCTTTGAAAACACCCTGTCGATTCAAAAGAAGATCGACTATCTGATGAGCAAGGGACTGGGTGGCATGATGTTTTGGGAAGCTTCGGGTGATGTCCACGACGCGACCTCCCCGGATTCGCTGATCGGAACTGCGGCGAAGGGTTTGCTCGGGAAATAGAAGTCCGGATCCGGGACGAATGGAACCTTGCCAAACAAAAAGCCCCGGGTAGGGATTCCCGGGGCTTTTTTGTTTGACCAATTAACCGGTTAGTTAGCGTTTTTAACCAACGAGCTGCCTGAGCACATAGGGCAGGATGCCATCATTTTTGTAATAATGGACCTCCTGGGGGGTGTCGATCCGGAGCAGGGCCTCGAAGGTTTTGACCGCGCCATTGTGAGAGGCGTGAACGGTCATTTTGGTTCCGGGCTTGAGAGGCGCATCGAGCGTTTTGGCCAAATCGGCGATCTCAAAAGTTTCTTCACCGGTAAGCCCAAGGGTTTGGGCCGTTTGACCGGGGAGGAACTGCAGGGGAAGGATTCCCATGCCGACCAGGTTGCTCCTGTGGATGCGTTCGTAGCTTTCGGCGATCACGGCGCGCACGCCAAGTAGCTTGGGACCCTTGGCGGCCCAGTCACGGCTTGAGCCCGAGCCATATTCCTTGCCCGCAAGAATGAAGAGCGGAATGTTGGCTTCGGCATATTTCACCGAGGCGTCAAAGATGCTCATCTGTTCGTTGGTGGGGAGGAAGCGGGTCACGCCACCCTCGGTTCCCGGAACCAGAGCGTTTTTCAGGCGGATATTGGCGAAGGTTCCCCGGACCATGACCTCGTGGTTGCCACGGCGCGCGCCATAGCTGTTGAAATCGCCGGGCTTTACACCCTTCTCCTGGAGGTATTTGCCAGCGGGGCTGGACCCCTTGATGTTTCCCGCAGGGCTGATGTGGTCGGTGGTGATGCTGTCACCAAGAACGGCCAACACCCGCGCGCCACGAATTTCCTTCACGGCGGGAACGGTTTTGGTCATCCCCTCGAAGTAAGGGGGATGCTTGACATAGGTGCTCTTGCCGTCCCAGGTGTAGCGGTCGCCTTGGGGAACCGGGAGGCTGCGCCAGGCTTCATCGCCTTCGTAGACCGCATCGTACTGCTTGGCGAACATTTCCCGGGTGAGGGAGCTACCCTCGGCCTGGGCAACTTCGGCCTGGGTGGGCCAAATATCCTTGAGGAACACAGGCTTGCCATCGGACCCTGTGCCGATGGGTTCCTTGGCAAAGTCGATGTCGATGCGACCGGCCAGGGCATAGGCCACCACCAGCGGAGGCGAAGCCAGGTAGTTGGCGCGGACTTCGGCATGGACGCGACCTTCGAAGTTGCGGTTGCCCGATAGGACCGAGGCGACGACCAATCCACCTTCTTCGATGCCAGTGGAGACAGGCGCGGGGAGTGGGCCCGAGTTCCCGATACAGGTGGTGCAGCCATAGCCGACCAGGTTGAACTTGAGCTTGTTGAGCGGTTCGGTGAGGCCCGCTTTTTCAAAATAGTCGGTTACGACCTTGGAACCGGGCGCAAGGCTTGGCTTCACCCAGGGCTTGGTGTGAAGGCCCTTGGCAACAGCCTTTTTGGCGACCAGGCCCGCTGCGAGCATGACCGACGGGTTGGAGGTGTTGGTGCAACTTGTGATAGCCGCAATGACAACGGTGCCGTGCTTGAGTGGGTGGTTGGTCCCCTCGATGGTGGCGGTGCCTGTGGCATCGGCGGTCGGGGTTTCGCCTGCTTTGTTCTTGGCCCGGGCCATCAAACCAGGAAGTGCTTTGTGGAAGGAGGCGGGCACATCGGTCAATTGAACGCGGTCTTGCGGGCGGGATGGGCCGGCAAGGCTTGGAACCACGGTGGCGAGGTCGAGGCTCATCGTGTCGGTGAAGGTCGGCTCGGGGGTGTTCGCATCGTGGAACATCCCTTGAGCCTTGTAGTAGGCCTCCACAAGTTCCACGAGCCATTCCGGACGATTGGAGAAGCGCAGGAAGCGAATGGTTTCGGCATCCACCGGGAAGATACCACAGGTGGCGCCATATTCGGGAGCCATGTTGGCGATCGTCGCGCGGTCGGCCAGGGGGAGTTGGGCCAAGCCAGCTCCGTAAAACTCGACAAATTTGCCCACCACCCCGCGCTTTCTGAGCATTTCGGTGACGGTGAGGACCAGGTCGGTTGCGGTTGCGCCTTCGGGAAGTTTGCCGCTCAAACGGAAGCCGATGACTTCGGGAATTAGCATCGAAACGGGTTGTCCTAGCATGGCCGCTTCGGCTTCGATACCGCCAACGCCCCAACCAAGCACACCCAGGCCGTTAATCATTGTGGTGTGGCTGTCGGTTCCGACAACGGTGTCGGGATACGCCATGGGGGCAGCGCCCGCATCGGTTTCGCGGGTAAACACAACCCGGGCAAGGTATTCAAGATTTACCTGGTGGACGATACCGGTTTCTGGGGGAACCACGGCGAAATCGCGGAAAGCAGTCTGACCCCAGCGGAGGAAGGTGTAGCGCTCCTGATTGCGTTCGTATTCAAGATCGGCGTTGGATTTGAAGGAGAGTTCCGTACCGAAATTGTCCACCTGAACCGAGTGATCGATAACGAGTTCGGCGGGGCAGAGCGGGTTGATTTTTTGGGGATTGCCTCCCAATCGGGCCATGGCATCGCGCATGGCGGCCAGATCGACGACAGCTGGTACACCAGTGAAGTCCTGCATGAGGACCCTGGCTGGGGTAAAGGCGATTTCAGTTTGTCCAATTGCTTTGGGATCGATGTTGGCAAGCGCCTCAACATCCTTTGCGGTCACATTGAGGCCATCCTCTGTCCTAAGAAGGTTTTCAAGCAGCAACCTGAGACTAAAAGGGAGATTTTTCGATTTGGGGAACAGGGAATAAAGGGTGTTCAGGTTGTGAAAACGGAACTCGCGGCCGGCAACATTAAGGCTCGAAAGCGAGGAGAAGGAATTGGCCATGGAATCGTATCCAATTTGGGGTTTTTCGAATAACCATCACTCAACCGTTTTCCTAAGGGAAAAACGGGGTGGGGCAAGGGAAATGACACCGAGGACAAATGTAAATTTGGGGGCAATGGGCGATGACTTGGCAAAGCGGGCAAAGTGGGATTGATTGCAGTGGAACTTCTTGGTATCACGGTTCGATTGTGGGCTTCGCCGCCCATTATCCGCCCAGACCTCTCCCACAGTAATCATTTGGGGCGACAGGCCATGAATGACGCAACTTTGCCCGTGTTTGCCTCCCTCCTTTTGGGGGTTGTCGCTGGGCCATTGGTGTGGTGGCTTGGGAGGGAGGTCCTAAGGTTTGTTGCTTGGCATCTGGAATATGGCAAAGCATGGCTGCCTGACCTTGCAGAGCAGGAATTTCATTGCCCAGCTTGCGCAAAGAATTTTGGGTTGGATGAGGCTGCCTGCTCGGGGTGTGGAAAGTCGCGCGAGGTCGCTTATTACGCCTCCATAAGGGAAGTTGATATTGCTGCGGAACAGGTTCTCCGGCTTAGCCGCATGGGGGCACTAGATGCGGAAACCGCCAAACGAATGGAAGAAGGATTGCTTCGCCAAAGGGGTGCGCTGGCTCGGATGCGTAAACCCCAAAAAAGCACGATAGGCAAAGTGGAACTGGTTCTCCCCGGGGGGGAAAAGGCCGAGGGTGGCTACATCCATCCGGAAACCTTCCACGAATTCAAAAATCCTGGCAAACATCCCCTTCGCCTGAAGCCTGTCCTTGTTACTGACGAGGCGGCACTTCCCACCGGTGGGCTGGCAATCTTTTCACGAATGGCTGGTTGGTTTTTGGTTTTGGCGGGAGTTTCCTGTTGGTTGCATGGAGCGTTTCCTCTTGGTGCCTCCCGGTCTCAAATTCCTGGCCTGGCCGAGTCTTGGACGGGATTGGCGCTTCTTTTGGCCGGAATATACAGTCTGGCTTTTGGTCGGGCTTCTGCTCTATTGGCGCATTTTGCCTCCTTTGGCACTGGGATTTTGGTGCCCGCATTCTGGGTGGTTGGACCATGGATTCATGGGGTGGATATTGCGCCGGGGGATTGGGCCGTTGGCCTTGCCTGCGGAGCCCTTTGCGCTTGTGGTGGAGCAATCATTGATCGGTACCTTGCTCAATGGCGGGGCGAGTATTGGGAGGAGGGGAGTGCTCCCCCGGAAGCGAGCGTTGCCGAAGGGCGCCTCATGTCGTTTTCCGGATTGGCCCTTGGAATTTTGCAAATGGGTGCGCTTGCGGGTTTGGCGCGACCGGATGGATGGTTTGGACCTTGGGGAGCGGTGATCGGCTCCGCTTGGGGGCTCGTGGCTCTTTTTGGATTCCAGTTGGGTCAATTAGTCCTTTCTGGGATAAGACCGGATTTTCGCCTTCCCCAGTGGCTTTTTGAGTGTGCCTTCGGGGGAATCATCGCCCTGGCCGCCGGGGTGGGTGCGTCCCATCCGATTATGGGGGTAAGCACGCTTACGGTTGGCATGGGACTTTTGGCATTTTCCGGAATGTTCCTGGCTTGCGGTCCGACAAAATCAACACTTGGTCTATTGAAGCCTGACGCGGATAAAAATGCTCCGTTGGTTGTGCGTGCCGCGATCCTTGCTGGTGCGGGTGGGTTGGCGTGCGCGCCAGCACTTGGCCCCCACCCCTGGATTGGCGTTGGGAGTTCTTTCATTGGAGCTTTATCGCTGTTGGCCTTAGGGGCGGTGCTGCGTCAGCGTGCCTTTTTTGTGGCGGGATTGTGCCTGGTTGCTCTTGCCGGGGGGCTTGGTGCCCATGAGGCTTTGAGGGAAACGCACCATAATGTTTTTGACCAAAGCTGGATGGTGATTGATGGCGCCGTTTTGGGTATCGCTTTGGGCGCGGGAATCGCAAGAATTTTGGAGCGCCTTGCTCATCCTCAAACCACCTTGGCGGGATCCGCAACCCTCTGGATGCGACTTTTTTCGGTTCAGGTCCTAATGGCTTGCGCAATTGCTTCGCTGGTTTGGGCATTAGTTCACAGGAATCTTTCCGAAGTCCACGATTGGACAAATCCGGTAACCGCCTTGGCCTGGGCGATCACGCTGGTGTTGGTCGCGCAGGTGCGGTCCTTGCGAGGCCACGGATTTGGGCTGTTAGCGATATCAGGTTCGATCCTTTTCGCGGGCATCCTTGACAAAATCACGGGGATATCAATCCTTTCGGTCCAGGCAGGATTGTTTGTGACCGGGTGTGGTGGATTGCTTTTGGCTATGGGAATTGGGCGGATCCGCCCGTCGTCCCGAAGGCTTTCAAAGGTTTCCATCTCCTGGGCAATGGCCCTCCTTGGGATTCATGTATCAGGGGTTTTGGCGATCGTTATTGGGCGTAATGCGGGTTGGGAAGCACTGGCAATCCCCTCGGTTGTTGGTGGCGCGACCTGGATGCTGATATCCCGGAACCGAAACCTTCCGGGTTTGGGATGGGTTGCATTGTTCTGGATGGCGGCGGGTGTAACTCCCTACGCATCGAGGCTACCTTCCGTCCCGGAACAAATTTCACCATTTTTGGCAATGGCCCTTATTGGTTTATTTCTCTGGTGGTGGATTGCCCCGGCGCGGATCCTTCGGCGCGCTCGGCCGGTTGGACCAGTATTTGCTATTCTTGTAGGGATCCTCTCATTCATTGGCGGTGTTGCAACAAACCCGCTTGATGTTAGCGCGGGAGCCTTTGTGGGCATATCCGTCGTATTGTTGGCTTTGGCGCCCCGTGTCTGGGATTCATCGCGAATGCTTTGGCTATTGGCGGTTGCATTTGCTTCACTTGTTATCCTTTTAGGAAGGAATTTTGCGGAAATATCCAGCCGTGATGGCCCAGAGATATGGGCAATTGGGCTTGGTGTTTTTGTGGTTGGCATTGCACTGATGGCCAGGATTGGCCGCAACTTCCCGCGCTGGAGAACTTGCCAGTTTCAAGCGGTTAGCGCCGTTGGATTTTTTGTGTTGTTTGCCGGGCTGGCCGCATGCGTAATTGCGCCCATAGCGATGGTCACCGAGCAGAGTCTTTTGGGATTGGGATTGTTGGTCGCTACCCCTTTTGCGGTTGCGCTGGCAATTGCCTCACTGTCGAGTCTTTTACCCGGTGACACGGGATTGGAATTCCGGCCGAAACTTGCCTCGGAAGTGATTTACCACGACAATTCGTTGCAAGCCCGGGCCGGAAACATTCTGGATAACATGGCCCTTTGCCTTGGGTTTATTGCCTGGAGTGGCATTGGTGTGTTGGCTTACTGTCTCGCTGGCCGCGATTATCCGATTTTTGCTTTGGCTGTATTTGGGTTTCTTTGGGCCGTGGCAATTGCTGTTTTGGATTCGAATGTGGTTGCAAGCTTGCTCCTTGGCAAGAACAAGCTTATTGCCCGGAAAATCCTTTTCGGCATTTCATTAACAGGCGCTTCCCTGGCTCTTTTTTGTATGTTGGGAATGGAGCTTGGAAAAACCTACCTGGAGACAGTCTCTTGTGGGATGGGTGTATTGACCGCAATTGGCTTGGCGAGTTGTCTTTATTTGCGATCCCGTGAAATGGCAATAATTTCCTATGAATTGACAAGGTCAGAAATGGTCCAGGTCAACCGAGGATCGCAGGAGCTTTATGGCCATGGGATTTGGGTGGTATTGGCGCTGGGTGCCTGGATGCTTTGGCGAACCTTGGGATCCGTTGGCGAAATTACCCACCCCGTACTTTGGTCAATTGGAATATCGCTTGTAGGTGCCGCAGCAATAGCCCTTCTTCGAGGAGGTGAACTGCGCTGGATGGCAAGGCCTGGGGCCCTTCAGTTAACAGGAACCCTGGGAGTGGTTTCTTTAGTTTTCCTTGCGTGTTCCATTTATGAAACCCTGAGGGAAGGGATTGTGACCCTCGAGGAAGAGGTTACCATTTTAAGAGCCGGTAACGATTTCCATTTCCAGGGCAGTTTTGCTGAGATGGCAATGGTTTGCAGCATTGCATTGGGACTTACTTGCGCCTATTTCGAGCGCCTTAGGCCCAAGAATCCGCATCCCGGTGAACCGGGATCGGATTGGGGTATGAATTTTGGTGGGCAGACCCCTTTTGCAATCGCTTTCTGGTTTGCTTTGGCAATTACGGTAATGGGCTATCTTTGTAGTAGTTATTTCATCAGGCTGGATAACGCATACCTTTTAACCATTGGTCTGGTTCCGCCCATTTTTGGATATCTGGCTCACAAATCCTCCCAGCCCGCCTTCCAGGGGAAATCTTCCAAAAGCGCGTCATTCCCAACATTTGAGGAAGGGAATTTTGATTTGCGCAAAGTTGCCTAGGACAAATTCATTCATGAGACTTTGCAATCGAATGGGGCGGTCTAGGCAATTCCATTACGAATTCGGTGATCCCAAAGGAGTAGCGCGGTAATTGTTTTGGCATCCTTGATGGTTCCATCAAGCGTCCATGCCAATGCAGTTTCCCAAGGAATTGTCACGGGTTCCATTTGCTCATCGGCTTCAAGGGCCATTTCCCCTTTGGTGAGCCCTTTCGCAACATACAGGTGGATCACTTCGGACATTACGCCCGGAGATGGTATGAATTCCCCAATTTTTTGAAGGGAACTTCCCGGGCCTGTAAGCTTGTAACCTGTTTCCTCGGCCAATTCACGCTCGGCGGCATGATCGGGTATTTCGTTTGGTTCCAGCGTCCCAGCCGGAATTTCCCAGAGTTCGGTTTGGAAGATAAAACGGTGATTTTTCAGAAGGCAAACCGACCCATCATCCAAAAGCGGGAGGATCGCCACCGCTCCCGGGTGTAGGACCACATCCCGGCGAATCAGCACACCATCCGGATTGGTTGATTCATGCAAGGCAACCTTGATGCGCCTGCCCGTGTGAAGGATTTTATAATCCATTTTTTAGTTCCTTGGGGTTAAAACATTGGTTAATCGGTTGAGGTTTTACAAAAACGAAACGGAGGGCTCCAAGCACCAATCCTGAGAGGAAAACACCCAGGGTTAATGAGGTCAAGGGGTTAGCCTGGATTTGGGTTTCAAGGGTTTCCAATCCCTCCCGGAGTGGGCTATCATGACAAACGCCAAGCATGGTGAGGGAATTGTTCGTAAAGTGGGCGATTATCGGCCCATAAAGCGATCCGGTAAATAGGGCCAAGGCATGTAACAACATTCCCAAAACGGCGGCATAAAGTGCCTGGCCTGGATCGACATGCATGATGCCAAACAAAAAAGAAGTAAAAAGAAGACCATATAGAGAGCCCATTCTGGCAACCAAACCCTGTCCCAGGAAGCCACGGCAAAATAATTCTTCGCCAATTGCCGGGCCCAAACCGATCACCAAAATCCCTGACCACCATGGCCACGGCGCCAACATCGATGCTGCTTCCCCTTCGCGGGGGATCTGGGGGATGTAATGTCGGGCCAAAAGTGACAAACCTTCCGCGAGGAAAAAAAGACCAAATCCCAGTCCAAGTCCAAAAAAAAGGTCGGATAACTTGAAGTAATGAAGGCCGATCCTTTGTTTCCAGTATTGGCCATGGAATCGTCTTAGCAGCACGAAGGCATAGATCCAGGAAAGGACCTGCGCGACACCCAAACCCACCACAAGTGCAAGTGTCGCCTGGCCTGATGTCAAATATTTTCTGGGCCCCAACTCATCCATTAAAAGAGCTTTGGCGGGATTGGTCAGGATTTCCCAACACAGGATTCCGGTCGCGATCAATCCACCCGGAATTTGAGTGATGATCAGGTAAAATAGTACCCATAGCATCGCCCAACCCGGGCCAGGCTGGGGTTTACGACCGGCGACAAAAGGGATATTCGGATCAGAAATAGCCACGCCAACCCAACCAGACTATAAGGTCATAGATCCAGGGAAGCTTCCAGGGGGTCCATGCAGGCCATGATGCGGAAAAGACTCCAATCAGCAAAAGGAACAGGACAAAAGACCTTTTTCTCTGGGATTTTTGGAGCTTTTCAAGAGCGGGAATGGCGCAAAGAAGAAGAAAAGGAGTAAGCCACATCAGCCAGCGAGGGGCGCAGCTCATACCACCATAATTATCGCTTTTGTAGAGGTAAAATCCAATCAGAATCACCATTAATCCAAGGGATGTCAGGGCCAGTTTCCTTGTGGGACGTGTTTCGGCGGATGTGGTCGATTCGGTTTTGCGGCCAAATAGCCAGGCGACGGCTCCCCAGAGGGAAAGCACAAAAATCGGAGTAAGGGAAAAAAGCCCATGGTGTCCCACAAGGAGATGGAAGGTGTATTCCCCTCTTGTTTGTCCCATGTTTCTTCGGGCAAAATCGATGTTGCGCTTGAGGTTACCAAAGTTGTCGTATGGGTGCCAGGAACTGCCTTCATAATCGTACCAGGGGCCTCCGAATTCCGAATAGGCGGGTAAAAACGATCCGATTGAAACATAGTTGAGGAGAATCAAAGCGCCAATAAATAGCGAGGCTGAACCAAGAAACACCAAAATCGTGATGGGTCTGCGCCAGTCAAGCCAAAGCACCAAAATGGCTCCCAAAAAAGCCAGGGATGGGAGTTCCATGGTAAATGCAAGTCCGCATGCCGCACCGGAAAGCACTGTGATTCCCAACCCGGGATAGCGGTTGTTAACCATGGCCCAAAGTGTGAAGGTCACGAGAAAGACCACGGGGGTGTGATTGTTGAGTGTGATCAAGAATGGTGTAACAAGGGAGCCAAACGCCGCGGCCGCGACAAGGACAATCCGAACCCATCCGGATTCCGTAAGGCGAAAAATGATTGAAGCCAATAGGCCAAGATAAATGATAAATGGCAAAATATTCAGGAAAAACAGGGTTGTGCGGATCACCGCCGCAGGTTGTTCCTTGAGTGTCCAGCCTGTGATTTTTTCGAGCATCCAGGTCCAACCCGCCAGCATGGTCGGAAACAGTGGAGGCTTGCTAGAATAAAATTCCAATGTATCCGGTTTTAAAACCCTGTCGATGCTGTTCCAGCCATCCTCAAACAACAGCCCTCTGTCGGAGGCGATCCTTGTCTGTTTTCCGGAAAGTAAGAGTGCCGGGATCGCAAAAGGTTGATTGATTCCAGGCTGCGTGATACCAATAAGGGCGGCCGCGCTTGCATGGAATGCGTTCTTGTCACGGCTGCCGATTACATAGGTTCCGTTTTCCAGAAGGGAACGGACCGTTAGCCATCTTGAACGGTCATTCGAGCTAAGTGTAACCACTGGTGATGGTCTTTTGGTGATCCATGCCCGTTTGGAATTGACCTCGTCCGTCGCCCGGAAAAGGGTCGGATCATAAAGCTGGGTTACCGAGGCGAGGCGTCCCGCAGCCATGATTCCAGCCAAAAGAATCAGCAGCCAGCAAACAGCTTTTTGCGCCTGAACAGGCAACAGCGATAGTCCATCAGTTTGAGGAGCGGCCATTTATCGGGACTCCTTTGAATTCACCGACGATTGCAAAGGGTTTTTGGGAGTTGCTGATTTTTTTGCAAGGAGTCTTAAACGCAAAAGGTTAAGGGTCATCAAAGCGGTGCGATGCTGAATTTCCGACCGCGATCCATGCCAGTGCTGGGTGTGTTCAGAGGAGATTTCCGTCCCATCATCCACCGCGGCAAATACCAGGCCCGCCGGTTTGCCCGGGCCACCATCACCAGGCCCCGCATATCCCACCACTGCAACACCAATATCCGTCCCAAGGCGCTCGCGGACGGATTTTGCCAGGAATTTGGCGGTTTCCGGGCCCACACAGTCCTCGGTTTCCAAAAGATGTTTTGGATAATCCAAAAGGCGTTCTTTGGCTTTGGCCTGGTAAACGACGAGCGAACCTGCCAACCACTCGGAAATTCCTGGCACAGCACCAAGCAGTGATGCGGCACGGCCGCATGTAATGCTTTCGGCGAGAGAAACACTTAGTTTCAGCTCTTCCAAAAGCGATGCAACGGCTTCCTGTAGGGTGTCGTTATCCGCACCAAAAACCAATTCTCCAAGGCGATCCCGGATGGTCGCCTCGATAGGCGCGATATGGGATTGGGCTTCGGCTGGGCTTTCGCCTCTTGCGGTGATGCTTAGGCTAATGATTGCGTTGGAGGCTGTGATTCCGACTTCCGGCTCGGCACCCCTTTTGGTCAGGTCGAGCAGTTTTTCCTCCACTGCGGATTCGCCTGCCCCGAATGTACGGATGGTCCTCCTTGCCAAAAACCCTCCTCCCAAACCAAGTTTGCCCAGATCGGCTTTTAATAGTCTGGGTTCGACCTCGTTTTTCCACATAAGTTCCATTTCCCGCGGGGGTCCGGGAAGGGCGACGAGGATTGTCCCATTATGGACCATGAAGATGCCGGGCGCGGTTCCATTGCTATTGGGAAGGGGCTCGGAACCTTTTGGAAAAAGGGCCTGAACCCTGTTTCGCTCGGGGCATATGCGATTTCTTTTGGAAAACATTTCCTGGATAGCGACCCAGGACGCTTCATCGAAAACGAGATCCACTTCGGCGAGTTTGGCCATCGTTTCCCGGGTAAGGTCGTCCTGGGTTGGTCCAAGGCCTCCGCTGATAATAACCAGGCCGGCTCTCGAAGCCGCAAGGCGGAAGCTGGTTAGATTGACCTCGTGGTCGTCCGGGATTGTGCTATGCCATCCCGTTTGCACTCCGATTTCCGCCAGTTTCCGGCTAAGCCATTGGCTGTTCGTGTCCAGATTTGCGCCCGAGGTAAGTTCGCTTCCGATCGAGACAATTTCCGCTTTGCTATGGGCGGGGTTATTTGTGGCGGCCATGTCTATCTGGGGGTTGGCCCCTTCTCCCTGGAATCAGTTTAAAAAATAAGCCCGCCGCCCCGGATCGAATCCTAAGATCGAAGCCTGGACCTCAAAGGCTACACTAAAGGAATCAGGTGGAGGATTCCATGATCAGGCAGTTGGGTTGTTTGGAATTGGCAGAATGGATTAAGGGCAAAAAGCCGTTTACCCTTTTGGATGTGAGGCAACCGGTGGAGAACGAAACCGCCGCCCTCCCCAACAGCCAGCTAATTCCTTTGGATGAATTGGTGATGCGGGTCGGTGAAATTGAACAGGCCAACGGGGTTCCGCTGGTGGTGTATTGCCATCACGGTGTGCGGAGTCTCCATGCCGGGTCCTGGCTTGCCGCTAACGGATTTGATCCGGTTTTTTCACTTTCTGGTGGGATTGATGCATGGTCTCAAATGATCGATCCCGGTGTTCCCCGCTACTAATCCCCCAAGGTGAGATTTGTCGCGGGCCTTGGGGTTGGGCATTCCTGGGAGATAAAAAATGAATCCAAAACCGCTCAATCTTACCCATTTTGACGAATCAGGGGCTTCCCGCATGGTTGAGGTAGGCCAAAAAGCAGAAACTCCGCGAATGGCCCGGGCCCGAGGATTGGTGCGGATGAGTCCAGAAACCCTGGAACTGATTCGAAACCGGGGTTTCGCCAAAGGGGATGTGCTCGAGGTGGCCCGATTGGCCGGAATCCAAGCTGCAAAACGGACTTGGGAGCTGATTCCCCTGTGCCATCAGGTGCCCCTGACCGGGGTACAGGTAAATTTTTCGTTTCCCGGTCCCGATCAGGTCGAAATAGAGGCTATTTCCAAAACGATTGCCCGAACAGGTGTCGAGATGGAGGCTTTAGTTGCTGTAAGTGTTGCCGGTTTGACGATCTATGACATGTGCAAAAGTGTGGACCGTGTTATGGAATTGCACGGAGTGCGGTTGATGGAAAAGACAGGCGGATTAAATGGGGATTTTTACCGCAATTCCTCCACACCCGGTTCTGCCAACCTAGTAATGGGTGGTACCCCGGAATGAACAAAGAGCAAAACATGAGCCCCGTTGCTTTTTTGGAAAAGACTGCCGCAGCGCAATCTGAACTGCACGCCTCGATCACATTAGAGGATGCTGTTCGCAGAACCGTTGCTTCCGAACTTCCCCAGATACCTGAGTTGGCTGAGGTCGACCGCCAGATCGACATGGTCCTCAATCGTTGCCATCCCCGTTTTGCCAACATGGTGGAGCAGGTCCGCAACTTTCGGGGCAAACGGTTCCGTCCCCTGATGGTCCTGCTCTCGGCCAAAGCGGTTGGAAACATTACCCCCAAGCACGCTGCACTTGGGGCCGTCATGGAGCTGATCCACACCGCGACCCTTGTCCATGATGATGTATTGGACGGTGCGATGGTTCGCCGCCATGCACCCACCGTGAATGCCGTCCACGACAACTACAACAGCATTCTTTTGGGTGACTGGATCCTGAGCCAAGCCTTTTCGCTCGCAAGCACACTCGAAAACATAAAAATCAATCACATGCTTTCTGAAGCCGCTTGTCGCATTTGCGAAGGCGAGCTGAATCAGGGGCTCGAGCGTGGCAATCTGGCCCTCGAAGAAGGGGCTTATTACGACAACATTGACGGCAAGACCGCAGAGCTAATCGCCTCTTGCTGTAGGGTCTCGGCCGTTTTGGCCAACGCACCAGAAGATCAGGTTCGTCACTTGGAAAACTTTGGCCGAAAGGTCGGCATGGCTTTCCAAGTGGCTGATGACCTGCTTGATTTGTGGGGAGACGAAGACCGGACCGGAAAATCTCTCGGGACCGATCTCCAACAGGGAAAACTTACCCTGCCGATGATACATGCCCTTAAGCAACCCCTTGGGCCAAAGGTGATGGCAATCCTTAAGAATCCTCCCGAAGATTCGACTCGCGCCCGGGAAGCTCTGGTTCCCCTTTTGGAAGAGTCGGGTTCGCTCGAATACACCCGGCAAAAAGCCCGGGAATTTGTTCAGCAGGCAAGGGCGGAATTGGCCCACCTGCCCCCAACGCCTTGGCGCAATCAGCTTGCATCCATGGCCGAAAAGGCCGTCGCAAGGACGGCCTGATTACCTTTTTTTGATGCCTAGAACAAAGAATTAAAACTCAATCAAAGCCAAACTTAACGAGCTTGGGTTTCTTCTTCTGTCTTTGCGCGTAATGGTCCGCGATAGGTGATGCGTCCCTTGCCCAGGTCATAGGGCGAGATTTCAACAGTAACAATATCCCCGGGAAGAATTCGGATAAAATTCTTGCGGATTTTCCCGGCAATATGGGCTTTCACCTCGTGCCCGTTATCTAATTTAACCATAAATTGCGTGTTGGGAAGGGCGGTTGTTACTTTGCCCTGCTGCAAAAAAGCTTCTTCTTTTGCCATCCGTTCGTGCTCCTCTGTGAAAATAGGAAGACATCAAGCAGTTATCATACAGGATTCCATCGGCCAAACCCAGCGGGATTTGGGGGTGAAATTGATGAAATTGACTTCACGGGCCCCTAATTCGACATAAAGGGGCTATTTGAGGTTTCGTTTCAAGAAAAGCGCCAATTCAAGCCCGCTGGTTTTAAAATCAGGCCGCAGCGATATTGAGTTTTTGCCGGAGCAATTGGGCACGGGCCGTGTTTCGCTCTTCGCTATCAAGGGGGCCACCCATCAGCTTTTGCAAATGGGCCTGTTGGACCTGGATAAATAGCTCGTCCAGTTGGGCCAATTCCAGGGTAGGGGCCTCGCCCACTGCGGTCGCAAGGCGCAAGATCGAGAGGCATTCGATCGCTTCCTCGCAGGTCATCTGGCTCTCGGTGGCGATGGTATCCCGGGTTCTTTGGATGCGGTCCTTGAGGGGTTGTTGGGTGTCGGCAAGCCAGGCCTGGCGGGCTTCGTTTTCGTAGCGGATGATTTCGGGAATCACTCCGCCCAGTTCCTTGATGATGGTCGGTTCCGATTTGCCCAGGGTGACCTGGTTGGAGATCTGATAAAAGTGCCCCGAAGCGCGGGATCCTTCGCCGTAAAGTCCCCGGACTTCCAGGCTGATTTTTTGCAGGGCCCGGTAAACCTGTTCGATGTGGCGGGTGTGTTCCAGGGCCGGGAGGTGCAGCATCACGCTTGCGCGCATGCCTGTTCCCACATTTGTGGGGCAAGCCGTCAGGTAGCCAAACTCTTCTGAAAAAGCATAGGGGAGCTTGCCTTCGAGCTGGTTGTCCAGATCGTCAATGACAGACCAGGCCCCCTGGAGGTCCAGGCCGGAGCGCATGACCTGGAGGCGCAAATGGTCTTCCTCGTTGACCATTAGGCTGATCGCTTCGCCGGTGTTGAAGGCAACTCCCCGAGGGCCATCACCCGAGGCCATGTCGCGGCTGATCAGGTGCCGTTCGAACAGGACCTGGCGATCGAGGGCCGGCATGTTGGCCAGCGGGAAATAGTCGGGGGGTGGGACAATTTGTTGGAGTTTGTCACAAACAAGACCTTCAATTTCTCCCTTTTGGAAATTGTTGGCCCGGCTTGTGAAGGGGTAGGCGGCAAGGTTTCGCGCCAGACGGACCCGGGTGGAAACGACAATCGTCGACTCGGGGCCGGTTGCCTTGAGCCATTCGCCTGAGGATTTTACAAGGGCATCAAGATTCATGGGAAACTGGTTCCTGGGCAAGTTGTTGGATCTCGCGCTTGAGCAGGGCGGCATCCTCGTAGCGTTCCGAGGAGACGGCCTGGGACATGGATCGACGGAGGGTTAGCAATTTTTGTGAAAGGACATTGTTCTGAATGGGTCGGCTTGGCCTTTTGCCCTTGTGGGAGATTTTCGAATGGAGTCGACGCAAAAGTCCGCCAAGCCCCTTCCGGAACACTTCATAATCGTGCGGACAGCCCAACCTGCCGTTGGTGCGAAACTCCATAAACCCGATGCCACAGCAAGGGCAGTCCATCTGGGCCATGTCATTTTGGCCTAGAAGCACCTGGAGCAAAGCCGGGAGGTTAATCGGGGTTTTGTGTTGGCCATTCTCGGCCGCACAGTTTTGGCAAAGGTGGGATTTGCACTTTTTGCCATCGACAATGCGGGTGATGTGTATTGTGGCTGGGGCAATGTCGCAAAGATCACATTTCATGGCCAGCCCCCCTCTCATTGCAGGTATTGGGAACCGATTCGCCCAAGGGATTGCCCGGGCCTTGGTTCTATTTGGATTCCAGCGTCTTGATCTGGTCGCGAAGTTTCGCCGCCTCTTCATAATCCTCGCGGGAAATGGCTCCCTGAAGGTCTTTTCTCAAACGACTCAGCTCATCATGGTGCCGGCGGTGCCTATCGAGGTTCACCGGAACTTTCCCGCTATGTCTCGTTTCACCATGGACATTTTCCAGGAGTGCGACCAGGTCCTCGCGAAAAGTGTCATAGTCTAGCGGACACCCCAGCCGACCGGTGCTCCGGTATTCGGCAAAAGTAATGCCGCAATGGGGACAGGATGGGCTCTTTTCCCTTGCTCCGGCTTCAGTCGGGAAGTCGGAATCGGGCTCGGGATGACCCTTGGATTTTGGTTTTTTTACTTTTTGCCCATCCGCGAGGAACCGCTGGGCGCAATCCTCACACATGTGCAATTCTTCAACCTTGTCCTCATCGAGGATTTCGGTGATGTGCAGGGTGGCGGGTTTTGGGCAACGCTGGCAGCGCAAAAGGTACTCCTCCACTTAAGTATCAAAACTTATTTATAGGAGCTCGATGGTAAGGCAAAAAGCCAACCAGGCTTGGAATAGGCGGAATCTTGTTTTCCCAAGGTGGGGCAGCTGTCGCCTTGCCCTGAAATCCCTTAGTGGTTTACCATTTCCGGTATGGATGCAAACCCCGAAAAACCAAAACAAACACAGTGCGGAACTCCCAAACAACCCTTGTGGGTAAGGGGTTTGGTGGGTTTGGGGGTTTTAGGACTGATTTTGGGGCATGTGTTTCTTTGTTTGGGGCCCTATGGTGGCTTGAATATCTTCGAAAAGGGATGGCCTGAGCATCCCCCATTATTGGGTAAGCATCCCCTTCACCTTTACCATTCGGTTTTAGGGGCCAAAGGTCTGCTTGGGCGAGGAAGTCCTACCTGTATCGATCCCTTCTTTCATGCTGGGTACCCCAAAACACCCGTTTTTGATTCTGACAGCAGATTCCCGGAGCGCGTCCTGGCCATTTGTTGGCGCATTTTTCCGCCTGCTCAAGGCAAGAAGGATTTCGAATCTGTTACTGAACCTGAAAAAACAGGAAAAACGGTTGAAATCGTTCCGGTAACCAAAGGAAAGGATGGCGATTCGGCGGTTTCCAACTTGGCTGTAAGCCCTTTACCCCAGTTCGGGTTGCCCAAGCCGCCCCAGCCCTCAAGTCCCGCGCCGAAAATTTCCTGGACTGCACCCCTTTGGATCAATCCTGAAGAATTTACCTCGGCATCACGGATTTACATGGCCCAAAACCTGGTTTGCGCCCTTTTGGTTCCATTGATTCTTTTGGGGATGTCCTGGTCCCTGAAGCGGAACGCGCCCACGGCCCTTTGTCTATTGTTTCTTGGTCTGATTTTTTGGTGGAGCCCGGTCGCGAGGGATGTGGACCGCCAGGGTAACGGGGTTTGGCTTTATGGTGGTCTGCTTTTGGCGCTTTGCCATGCCCTTTTGGTCCGGTATCATCAGGGGCCTAGTCTCTTGACATGGGCCTGCTGGAGTGGAGCCGGAACGCTACTTGTTCTGATCCAGCCTATTTATGTGATTTTGGCGATCCCTTTTTTTCTGGGATATACCATGCGGGTTGGACCACGGCATCCATGGATTTGGCAAGTCGGCCTGATCACAGGCGCCCTCCTTCCGCTACTGGTGCACATGGATTGGCTGGATGATTGGGTTCGATATTGGTGGATCCGACGGGCCGCTTCTCTGGAGATCAGCCAGTCCGGTGCGGCATGGGTGGAGGATTGGAGGCAGATGGTAAGGCCCTGGGAGCCTACCACCGTATTTCCCCTGGCTCTAATCGCTTTGTTGTTTATGGCGGGATGGGCGCAGCTTCACATCCGGGGCGCGCGGGCCCTTGGCCGGTCGTTTGGAGGGGCGGTCTTTGGGCTCTTGGCCTGGGTGGGTATCGGATTTCTTTGGGAACCTGCCAGACGACTGGAAACCGAAGGGATGTTTTTTGGGGCGGTCTGGTTTGCCTTGTATCCTGCGGGTGTTGGGCTTTTGAGCGCAATGACTGGCAGGTGGACTGATCTGGACCGATCCCGATCCGGAATATGTCTGTTGAAGGCGATTCCCGGCTGCATTTTTGTTTCATTGGCGCTTGTAATGGCGGGGCCGGAACTTTGGTCGCCGTTATGGCTGATGCAAAATCCGGATGCGGAAAATCTTGCGATGAGAAAGAGGCAACAAGCGATCCTGGAAGGATTGGCCCGCCTTCCGCCGGGTGGCGGCCGGATTCTTTGGGAGGAAGGGGATGTAGCGGCCCGGAAAAAATCCGAGGGGCATTCGCCTTTGTTGCCACTCCTTACAGGCAGGTCATTCATGGGTGGTCTGGATTCTTCGGGGTTGATTGAACATCTGGGTTCAGGCCTGGTGGATGGACGCCTTGCCGGAAATCCAATTGAGGATATTGCAGATCGGGAGCTGTCAGGATATTTCACCGCATTCAATATCGGTTGGGTGGTCTGCCTTTCGGAGGTTTCGGAAAAAAGACTTTCTGAACACCCTGGCGCCGTTCGCGAGGGAAATATAGGGGACAGGGCCTTATTCCGGATTGATCGCAAGCCGAGTTTTGTCCTTCGTGGTCAGGCGGATCTGATTTCCGCGACCCCCGAAGGCATCGTGCTTGGGAACCTGAAACCGGACGAGGGGCAAGTGGTTTTGAGTTTCCATTTCCATTCCCATTGGGAGGCGATTCCCGCCCGCGTTGGAGTCGAGCGCGAAATGGATTCCCGGGACCCGATTCCACTTGTTCGATTGACCCTTGATGGTCCGGTATCCCGTGTGGTCTTGCGATACAAAAGAAACTGAAAGGGATGGCGATGTTTCCAAAAATCCTTTTTCCAATTATGCTGTATCCAAAATTAAAGGGGTGCTGTTTGAAAATTGTGCGCGTGGTATGCGCCTGGACATTGATCGGTGCGCCTCTAAGTGCGGATTGGCCGAGTTTTCTTGGGCCAACCGCGGACCTCCATGCCCCCGCAATTGGGACCGGGACACCTTCGGAAATCTGGAGCGCACCCGCTGGAGAGGGGTTTTCCGGACCGGTAGTCGCCAACGGTGTTATATATATTTATGAACGATCCAATAAAGAGGAAATTGTCCGGGCGCTGAGCGCCGCGACCGGAAAGCCCATTTGGAAACAATCCTGGACTGCTGTTTATGAGGATGGTTTTGGCCGTGGCGATGGTCCGCGAGGGACTCCCGTTTGCCATAAGGGCCTCGTGATCGTGATGGGGCCCGAAGGGACGATTCGGGCGCTTGCCGCTGATTCGGGCAAATTGGCCTGGAAGTGGGAAAACCCGGGTGGACGCCCTCCGCGTGACGCTTTTTTCGGTTATGGTTTTTCTCCGGCAATCATCGGTGACAAACTTTGGATCAACCCCGGCGTCGAAGGCGCGGGGATTGTTGCCCTCGATCCCCTTACCGGCGCGGAATTACACAAATTGCCTAATCACAAAGCGGGTTACTCCACCCCGATCCCCTGGGATAGTGAGGGAAAAATCCATGCAGCTTTTCTCACCCGCGAAGGGTTTGTATTGGTGGATGCCGCCAAGGGCGAAGTGTTGAACCGGGTTCCCTTTCGATCCCGATTCGAGGCCTCGGTGAATGCCGCGTCCCCTGTAAAGATTGGTTTGGACAAGGATCCGGGATTGTTCCTTAGTGCCTGCTACGGAACCGGTGCTATTGCGCTTTCCGGATCCCAAAAGGGATCAAAAACGGTTTGGAAAAACGATTCCTCGCTTTCCAGTCACTTTGGCACCCCTGTATTTCACAAAGGTCACCTCTTTGGTTTCCACGGAAGACAAGAGGAAGGCGCCGAACTTCGCTGTGTGGATGCGACAAACGGAAAGGTCCTTTGGAGCGAGGCCGGATTGGGATGCGGTTGGGTCATCCTTTGTGGTGAGGAGTTGGTTGTTGTTGGCGAGGATGGAACTTTGGCGATTGCTCCCGCCACCCCAGGGGGATTTCAGCCCCGGAGTAAATCCACGCCTTTTGCGGGCCCGGTTCGCGCAGCTCCGGCGGTCGATCGGGGTGTTCTTTATGTACGGGATGGAAAAAGCTTAAAGGCGATTGGTTTTGGCCCGTTGAAATAAAAAGCTTCCAGAAGTGGCGTGATTTAGCCTTGAGAAATGACTTGGCACGGGATGAGGCGAAAAGGGACTTCCCAAAATAATACCAGGGATCTGTTC
>CAMBMH010000028.1 GCA_945868575.1 Singulisphaera sp. GP187
CAGAGAACACGCAAGGACTAGCATCTCAAGCATACACGATGGTTGTTCAGTAAATAAAGACTCAATTATCAAGGAAAAAAATTAGCGCTCCAATAATTCCTATTGGGGCGCTAATGCAGTCATTCCATTTTTCAACCAACGCCACTAAACGCGATCAAGCGCCTTGCTGAATTCGGATTCGGGTTGGAGACCAACAAGCCGGTTAACTTCCTTGCCACCCTTGAAGATGATAACACAAGGGATTCCGGAGATGTTAAACTTGGAAGCCAAACCTTGAGCATCGTCGGTATTGAGTTTGCCAACCTTTACTTTGCCTTCGTATTTGGTGGCAAGCGCGTCGATGGTAGGAGCCAACCGGCGGCAGGGCCCACACCAAGGCGCCCAAAAATCCACCAACACAGGAATGGCACTAGCATCAACCTCAGCTGCCCAGGTGGCCTCGGTCAGATTCACAACATTGGCTGCAGCCATCGAACAAATCTCCTTCTTCGGAATTCAAGAGCTTATCTTATCACTAGGCCATTGGCCGTGCAGACTCCTCTTCCTCATCTTCTTCGCGAATGGAATTAGGTTCGGAATATCTCGGCGCGGGAGGGAGGTCCCCAGCCTGACGGAGGCTTTCAAATCGCATGAGAAGCGGTTTGAGATCAAGGATATTGCTCGCAGCTCCGCGAAGGTCCCCGCCCAAACCCGAATCAAGCGCAGCAACTTCAACACGCATTCCCCGACGCCTAAGGCTAACAGCCAGATGAGCGAAATCGGGATCGTTGGTGACCAAAACAACGGTTTCGGGTCGGTATTGCTGAACGAGTTCCATACATTCTACAACCATCAACAAATCGACATCTGCTTTGTAATGCCCATCGCCTGAAGGCGCGCCATCTTTGGTTACAACGAGGAATCCATGGGTCTTGAGCCAATGGACAAATCGGAGCTTGCGAGCTCGTTGTTCCTGAAATTCTGGTACAAACACAGGAGGCAGGCCAATGTAAACTACAACCTCACCGTGGCCACCGTTACTTTCATCGAGAAGGAAATCCTTGATGGAGAGCCAATCGAGACTCCGGTTGCATGATCGTGCCGCCGCCAAAAGATTGGACTCGTCAATGAGTGCAAGAATTTTTTCAGACGGTGTAATTTCTTCCTTAGCCATGAATTCCCGATTCCTTTGTTTCATTTCCGGTTTCAGAGCGTTCTTTACGACCAGAAAATCCGGACCAATTTCACGCGGACCAATTTATTCCGGCAGGGTTTTGTCCCCCCACCAGCTTTAACCACATCTTCATATTAGCAAGGTCAGCCAAGCTTTCGACTTGAAACTCATGAAAGGCATAACCAGCCGGGTCAAAAATTGCGGTCTGGGTAAGGATTTAGGCACGCAAAAAGATTCGGTTCCACGGAAGGCAAATGCCTTCGGATTTGGAGGGCAAACGCCTCCATCATTGGAAGCCAAACGCCCCCATCAAAAAAAAACAAAACCCGACTCAAAGGCCCACCCCCAAGGAAAAAACTCCTTCCCCTGGGGCCTAAACAACCTCACCAGATTACTTTGCCGTTACACGATAAACCGTGGTTTGGCGGTAAGTTTCCCCGGGTCGCAAAACCACCGAGGGAAATGCGGGTTGATTGATGGAGTCGGGAAAGTGTTGGGGCTCAAGACAGAAGCCGCCGTATTGCTTGTAAACAATTCCACCCTTGCCGGTGTTGGTCGCATCCAAAAAGTTGCCGGTATAAAACTGGACCCCGGGTTCGGTGGAAAGGACCTCAAGTTCGAGGCCACTATCGGCGGCCACCACAGCGGCAGACTTCAGGGACTTGTCCCCTTCTTCGCGATCAATTACAAAGTTGTGGTCATAGCCGACTGGATCCCCTTTCAAATCCTTTATCCGATCACCAATCTTCTTTGGTGAAGTGAAATCCAGCGGGGTGCCTTTTACGGGGTCGATTTTGCCCGTTGGAATCAGGGTGTCATCCACGGGAGTGTAACGCGAGGCGCCCAATTTCACGGTGTGCCCAAGCACATTGCCGCTGTTGTGGCCGTTCAGGTTGAAATAGCTGTGGTGAGCCAAATTGATTGGGGTCGCTTTGTCAGTTGTGGCGTTGAATTCGAGCTTGAGGCCATTATCCTCCTCAAGGGTATAGGTCAGCGACACATCGAGGTTTCCGGGATACCCTTCCTCGCCATCGGGACTCCGGTATTTGAAATTGACCGCGTTTTTCCCTTCAACCGGAGTTCCCTTCCAAAAGACTTTGTCAAATCCCTTCAATCCACCGTGAAGGGCATTGGGCCCGTTATTGGCCGCAAGTTTATAGGTCTTTCCATCAAGGGTAAAAGTCGCTTTGGCGATCCGGTTGCCTACACGGCCTGCATTGGAACCGAAATAGGGATGCCCCTTGAGATAGCCGTCAATACTATCAAACCCCAAAGCGATATCAATCAATTTGCCATTGGCAGCCGGAACAATCCAATCGGTGATAATCGCACCATAGTCCATTATCCGGACCGTTACACCATTTTTGTTTTTGAGGGTGTAACGCGTTACCTGGGCATCGCCAACTTTGCCAAAGGATTCACTAGATACCTGATTCATGCTTAATCCAATAAGAGATGCGGCGAACAATGCGGAAACCATGGAAGAGGCTCCTGGGTGACGCCTATCCAGGTTTTGCCTGGCGTAGGAGAGGCTAATGGAGGGGAGAAAAACCTCTTTTTATTTTAGGTCCCCCCGGGAGGAGTGCAAAGGTATGGTTTGGCGGGATTCCCCAATTGGCCAAAACGATCGATCTCCACGCCATCCTAAACTTTCGCTAGTCGAAAGACCCAGGCACCTCACTTTTTTTCCTTCAACCGTTAGGCATTCCTGTTATTTCTTGTTTTTTTAATCTTTTGGTGTTAAGCTTCACAAAGTTTTCAATTTCCCGCCTCCATTTGATATTTTCGCCCTCCTTTTCGAATCGGGACAGATACCATGGCTACCATCCCTCCCAAGGTGTCCACGGACGCCTCGCCTGTAATCCTCCCCTCCGGTTGGTCCGTTTCGGGGGATTCGCTTTTTGATGGTTTAACCCAATCCTGGAAAGCAACCCACGACGAATTTGGACAAGGGCTACTTAAGCACTATCGGGGTTGGGCCTTGGCCCCGGATGAAATCGGGGAATTCAACGAGTGGTTTTCCAAGCGAAGGATTCATCACCCCGGTTGGCCGAATGAATACGCATCTGGAATTTGCAAAGGGGTGCCTTGGGTCATTGAACATTCCCGCAACGGTGAAACCCTTGGCCAAAGGATGACCCGTTTCGGGCGCCCTCCAATAGCAGATACCATCAATCTTGGGATTCAATTGGCGCAAATCCTCGAGGTCGCCCACCAAAATCAGTTGGCCCATGGTGTTTTGTCTCCGGAATTGGTCCTTTTTCAGGAAAACCCAACGGAACCTTTTCTGCTACTGGAAATCGGGGTCCTTCCCCATGTGGTCCAGGGTGGAATAGACCGCCTCAAGGCCGTCGTTTCCCAAATGGATCCATTCCGGTTCATGGCACCTGAAACCCTTCAGGGAAGGGGTGTGACGAATTTTTCCGACATATTTTCGCTGGGAGCTCTCCTTTATTGGTCCCTTACAGGGGAGGCTCCCTTTACAGGCGACACCCCTGAGGAAGTTTTTGCCAACCAACCTCAAAAACCCCCGCGCACTCCACCCGAACTTCGCATGGGGGTTCCCCAGGGACTATCCCAACTGGTTATGAGGATGCTTACAATTCAGCCCGGACACAGGCTAAAATCGATGGCGGAAGTCGCCTCGACCCTCGAGCGAATCGCCAAGCTTGGCAATCAAAATCCGCTGGAAGGTTACGATGTGTCCCAAGGTAAGGGGCGCCCTGCCCCCGGGTCTGCTGGCGCCCTCCAGGAAGAGTTGGACCTTCTGGAAAAACACTTGTTTCAACATCCAGCGGATGAGACCTCGCTTTACAAAAAAGCTCAAAGTCTATTCAAACTTGGCTGTTTTGCAAAAGCGGTGAAAGCTTGCGAAACCGCGATCGATCATAACCCGCGTCTGGGACATGTCTGGCAACTCAAGGGGCAGTGTCTTTTGGACATGGACGAGCCGAAAAAGGCGTTGGAGATCTGGAACCGCCTCTCAAAAGCGATACCCGGCAACGCCAAATTTCATATTCGCCGCGCCCAGGCCCATATCCGCCTCCACGAACTCGATCAGGCTTCAGCCGCGCTCAAAGCCGCGGAAAAATGTGAACAAATCTCCGACGGGGAACAAATCGAAATTCCGATTGCCCGAGCAGATATTTTGAAAGTTCAAAAACACTTTGATACCGCGCTCCATGAACTTGACACCTTTCTGAAAGCCCACCCCCATAATGCGGATGCACTTTGCCTTAGGCACGAGGTCAAAGTTCGACTCAAGGATCCAATGGGCGCGCTTGAGGACCTGACAGAAGCAGTTCGCTCACACCCCTCGCACATCCCCTCCCGATCTGCCAAAGCCCGATTGCTCTTGGCAAAAAACCGCGCCGAAGAGGCGACAGAGGATGTCGATCAACTGGTCGACCGACAGCCAAATTGCCTGGATCACCGACTGTTGAGAATCCAGCAGCGCCTGAGTATAGGCGATCCGGCAACCGCTTTGGAAGACGCGAACCACATGGCCAAAGACGCTTTGCCCGGGGATGAAATTCTCCGACATCAGGCGTGGCTTTTGGCCTGCATAGGTGATGGGGAGTTGCGGGATCCAAAAGAAGCGCTCGAAATCGCCCGGCAGGGGTGTGATGCGACGGGCGGTTCCGACCCGGATTGGCTGGAAACTCTCGCCGCGGCCTGGGCTTCACTTAATCAGTTCGAAGGCGCCATCGGCTGGCAGACAAAAGCTTTACAAATCCTCGACGATTGCGCGCTTCCCGAGCAACAATCCAGATTGGAACTATACAAAGCGCATAAGCCCTTCAGGCTCAAGTAGTAATCAAGTGCCGATGGGTCATAACCACACACATCCGATACGCAACGCTTTGGGATTTTTGTGGATAAATTGGTTGGTATTTTGCCCAATTCTCCGGACAACATTTGTGGGCAGTTTATCCGCAATGTTCAACGAAAAAAACTCCCAAAGGATATCAGGCCAATCGACTCAATCGCTAACCAAATCGCCCGCAGGCCGGTCGCCCGAATTCCCCAGAACACAATCGTTTTTGTTGAGACCGGCTTTTTTGCAATAATCCTGACTGAGGAAGATGTCATCGCCGCCTGGACCGGCTTTGCGGTCCATTCGGAAACGGACATGCCCACCACCAAAAAGAACATTTTGACCTCGCCCGGAATGATTGGGGCTGTTGTGACAAGCGCGGTCGTGTCCCGAGTCGGCCATTAACGGACGATTATCCAAACCGGTTCGCTGCTCAAATCCGACAAGTTGTCCCTTGGCGACATGGCCCATGGAATAGCTATAGGTTCCGCCCACTTCATCCGTCGCCGCTCTCCACTGTTCCCGGTCACGGGCATAAAGCTCATCAAGATTTTTCAGAGAGAGAATATCCCGTTTGGGATACGCCGCAATTTCCGATGGGCAATCCAGATGAATGGTTTCGGGGAGGATATGGCCGCTGTCCTTGAGGACAGGCGCGTAAACCCCGGCAAATGAGCGGGGACCGGAAAGGTCGGGTTTGGGATATTGGTTCTTGTTGAAACTTGCGTATGTAGTCAATCCCCGCCAAATCTGGGCCAGATTGTATTGGCACTCGAGATCCTTTTGGGTTTGGCGTTGCCTGTGAAGTGCCGGCCAAATCACCCCGCCAAACATGATCAAAAGCCCCGCAGCGGCCATCAGGTCTGTCCTGAGCCCCCAAGTTCGTCGCGCTCCGGGATCGTATTCCCGGTTGAGTGGAGGAGCCGCCGGCATAGTCCGGGTGATGCTCGACCGAACATGAAGAATCGTCTTGCGAGCAAGGCCACCGGGAGCGCGAATCGGTTTTCTTTCCAAATGGAGAACTCGAACGACATGCGTAAACCGCGTCCACATTTTCTTTGCCAGGGGGTTATTTTCGATTTCTTCTTCTGCGCGCGATTTTTCTGACTCTTCAAGGGCTTTTATGGCAAGTCCGGCAAGGTCTGCCTCGACTGCGGCTTCAACTTGGGCGGCCCGGATTCGGGATATGGCTTTTTGGGCAAGCCCACCAGGAGCGGAGAGAGGCTTTCGGTCCGCTTCAAGCGGGGAAAGGAGTCGTTTGGTCCGTTTCAGGAGGACTTGGCAGGTCGCGTCCTGTTCGATTTGGACTTTGACCTCCAGCGATTCTGATTCCTCCAGAATCCCTAGGGCGAAACCAACTATGTCAGGTTTCCGGGAGCCTTCTGTGCCATTCATGGGAATCATTCCGAGTAGGGTTAACCGGGTTACAGGCGCCCGGCGGCCACCTTTTCAGGGGCAAATCCAGGCAGATGTTCCTGAAGTTTCAAAAGCGCTGAGTGAAGTCGGCTTTTGACCGTGCCCACAGGCACATCAAGAATTTCAGCGATCTCGCGGTATTTGAGACCCTGATAGTAAGCCAAAATCAAAACCTCGCGGAGATTGAGCGGAAGTCGATCCACCGCATGGCGAACCGTTTCCTGCGCCTCGCTCCAATCGGAGGCTTCGGAGGGGTCCGCTTCGGAGCTTTCCAGCATTTCCAAAAGCCGACCGGTCTCCCCCTCACCATTGCCGTTGTTCCTTGATTCCTCAAGGCTCAGGGTGGTGTGGCGGTTTTGCTTGCGGAGGGCGTCAATCGCCTGGTTGGTTGCGATTGTGTAGAGCCAGGGACGAAACGACCGTCCCTCCTCAAACAGCTTTCCCTTGGTCCAAACCTGCAAGAATGTGTTTTGGAACACATCCTCAGCCAAAGCGGCATTGCCCGTGTAACGGCGAAGATACCCGAAAAGCTCATCTTCATAGCGATGAACCAAAGTATCAAACGCCCCGGAGTCGCCTTTGGCCATTCGCAAGGCTAGGTCCTCGTCGGTAAAGCGGGTGGTTCGTATCCACGAATCCGACACGAATCCCTCCACTTCTTCCGTACGCTGACGGCATTCAAAAGGTTCGAAAAAATTTATACTTCATCTTCCGCTTTTGCCTGAAGCCGTGGAAAGAGCGGCTTTACCTTCCCATTCTCCGTGGGAGCCAAAACCTTCAACTCTCCGGATAGCTGGGCAATCTGGGAAGCATGTCCAGAGGATATAGTATCCCAGACCTGCTCAAAACTGAAGCTTTGATATAGAGTTTCCGCCACTTTGGGCATGAATGGCTTGAGCAAAATGGAGGCGATCCGGATCGGTTCAATCAGATCACGAAGCACCACCGCAGATGCCGCCGGGTCGGTTTTCACCAAACTCCAGGGCGCCATCCGTTCCGCATGTTGGTTCGCAGGAACCAGAACTTCCGCCCAAATGAGCTGGAGCGCCTGGTTGTAGCGAAGCGCCTCCATGTGCCCCGACCAGATCGAAACGATCTCCGACGGGCTCATCACCCCAGGCCAGGTGACCGGTTTGTCCGAAACGGGGAGCGCCCCAGCAAAATTTCGCCCGATCAGGCCGACAACCCGGCTGTAAAGGTTCCCCAGGTTATTGGCCAGATCGGAGTTATAGACCTCGATAAATCGCCTATACGAAAAATCACCATCCCCGGGAAACGGACATTCCCGGAGAAAGAAATAGCGAAACGCATCGGCGCCGACCTCTTTGAGGAGGTCCATCGGCTCGACGACATTGCCTATGGTTTTGGACATCTTTTCGCCTTTGTGATGGACGAAACCGTGCCCAAAGACCCGCTTGGGGGGAGCAATCCCGGCAGCCATACACATGGCAGGCCACAAGGCGCAGTGGAAACGGGTTATATCCTTGCCAATTACATGCAGATCCGCAGGCCACCATTGGGCAAATCGGTCCGGATCGGTCCCGTAGCCTATCGCGGTGATGTAGTTAAGCAAGGCATCAAACCAGACATAAATGGTGAACTCGGGATCAAAAGGAACGCGGATCCCCCACGATTCGCCGCTTCGGGTGATGTTGACATCCTTGAGCTCCGTTTCGACAAGGCTAATCACCTCGTTGCGGCGGCTTTCGGGCTGGATGAAGTCGGGGTTTTCCTTGTAAAACTCAAGCAACTTGTCGCGAAACGCGCTCAGGGCGAAAAACCAGCACGGCTCCTGGCGCCTGAGGGCCGGGGCGTTGTGAACCGGGCAATGTTGCTTTTCATCCAGTTCGCGCTCGGACTTGAACGATTCGCACCCGTTGCAATACCACCCTTCGTAGCTCCCCTTGTAGATGTGGCCGTTGTCCTTGACCTTCTGGATGAAAGCCTGACAACCCTTATGGTGGCGCTCTTCGCTGGTCTGGATGAAATCGGAGAAGCTCAGGTCGAGGGCGCGCCAAACTTCCTTGAACTGCTCGGCCATATTGTCGCAGTAAGCCTTGGTTTCCTGACCCAACTCTTCGGCCCGGCGGGCGACCTTGACCGTGTTTTCATCATTTCCCATGAGGAAAAAGACTTCATGGCCTTGCATACGCCGATAGCGCGCCTGGGCATCCGCCCCGATCTTTTCAAAAGCGGTGCCAATATGGGGGCGGCTGTTGGGGTAATCAATGGCCGTGGTCAGGAAAAAGCGCTTGGACATCATGCGGATCCGTTTGGGAGCAACCAGTTTGGGTTGTTTTTGGCTTATTCTAGGCGCAAAGGGGTGCTTGAAAACAGCTAAACCCGGCCAATGGGCCCAACCCTCCCCCGGACAATCGGCGTGGTCGAAAGCCTAATCCTTTAAACACCAAGTCGCCAAGCCACAAAGATCCACGCAAAGCCAAGCCGAGTTGTTTTAGGTCTTGGGTTTTCCTAGGCGAGACTGAATGGGCCATGCTTTTTTTCGTTAACCCCTCCAACTCCCCTTTGCCAAGGGGAGCGAAAGACAAGTGGCCCGGTTGGGGGGGGCTATATTGGGTTTGCTCGGGGGTATTTGCTGCTCAGCGTGAGCCAAGTTTTTTTCGTTAACCCCTCCAACTCCCCTTTGCCAAGGGGAGCGAAAAACTAGCGAACAGCAGCGGTTGCTGGTTGGCTAGTTTGCTTTGTCATCCCAGTATTTCTGCGTGAGGAATCTTTCCGAAAGGAAAATGATTTCCAGACAACGGCGGGGAATACCGCTCGAAGGTGAAATATACGGCGAGATGCCGCTTCCACGATAATCCCGAAGAGACCTATTTCCCCAGGATGCGGTCCCAGCGGGCTTTTTGCCAGGCAACTTTTTCCGCGCTGGTCATTTTGGAGAAGTCCGGAGTCGCCTCGGGAACAATGTGCTTGGCAACACCCGAAAGCGTTTCGGGCTTGGGCGCGGATTTGGCCACGGCCGAAGCGACAGGCTTGGAGCTCGCCGCAACCAGAGTGGGCTTGGCGGGGGATTTGCCGGGGACATTTCCGGGCACGGTGACCATGGCCGGACCACCGCCATAGTTCATGATTCCCGTCGTGATCTCCATGTCTTCGCGCAAGGAGCGTTGCGGCTTGATGTTCAACTTGTCGAGGACGCCGTGGTAAGCCTTCACGGCCTCTTCCGCTGTGATTTCCCCATCGGCAATCAGCCTCAGGAAACGGATAAAAGCGAGTTGGTTTTCCGCATTGTTGATCTTGCGGCCAAAGAGCGCAACCCGGGCCCCATACTTTTTCGACTCGGACAACAACTTGAAAGCATCGTAGGTGGTTCCGGCCGATCCCCCGAGGATTCCCACCACAAGGTGGGGATCATAACGGACCAGCTCTTCCATGGCGCGGGCGCCATGATAGACGATCTTGAGAAACACAGGGCGGCCCCGCGAGGTCACACCGCCCAGAGCCCGCACGATACAGTCGTTGACAAAGCCACCCAATTGGGCGGGATCCACCATGCCAGCGACATTGGGATCAAACACTTCCAGGAAGTGGCGGAAACCCTTGATTTCGGCCTCGATGCGAAACTGCTTGTACTCTTCGAGAGCGATGCGGTCCCGTTCGGAATCGTTGGCAAATGTGATGCTGTAGAGGCCCAGGTCCGGACCCAAATGCTTGACGCCCGGTTCACACTCGGCTTTGCCACACATGATGTGGTCGAGGGTGGCCGTGCGGAAAGGGAGCGAAGGTTGACCGGGGTAGCGTGAACCACGGACAATGTGGATATCGGTTGTATCGTTGGCGCGAGCGGCCGGGGTGACCTTGCTATTTTCGAAAAGGCGCTTTTCCATGCATAGGACTTCGGCGGTGGAGGCCGACATCAGCATGATGTCCACCAGACCCTGGTGGACGATTTCGGTGATCTGCTCGCGGAACTCGGCGAGGGTCTTGTGTTTCATCTCCCCATCAGGCCATCGCTCGGGAGAGCGGCCGGGAGCCCCGATGGAAAGCGCCATGTCCGCATCCTTGGCATCGGCAAGGATGTAGTCGTTGCCTCCATGGGGGTTGGCATGAATACGCGCAAGGCGCTCTTCGAGGGTTTTGATTGCCATAATGTTCCCCGCCTGGGTGTGTTAGCTTTTGAAAATTGACCTTTGGAGACCCATGGTTTCCACAAAGATCAGAAAATCATTCGTCGTCGGGATTTTCGAAATCGGCGCCAAGTTTTTGTTTGTGGCGCTGCTCGACAAAGAATTCAGCCGCTTTGCTGGCCAATTTGAAGCTTTTCTCGCGAAACTCCGCCTCGCCATCCTTGCCGGGGGTTTCGTACTCGACGATGTAGGAATCCTCGTCGAGACGACACACCGCCAAACCGTGTCCAAGGCGAATCTCGTATCCGGCGACCAGCCCCAGCACTGTTGCCAGGGTTTCAGCTTCACTCATGACCCAAGCCTCCCCGTTAAGGATCTATTTCCACATTTCTTATCCGAAAATTTTAGGCTCCGCGATTCCAGGATGCGCGATTGACGGCAGTACGAACCTGAACCGGAGGATGGCCGATTGGCTTGGCGTCACTTGCAGGCCCAATAGCAGCCATCGAAGCAGCCACCGGAGCAGGCGCAGCAACTGGGGCCGAAGACGCAGCAGCAGGAGCTGGGGCGGCAGGAGCTGCGGCGGCGGGTCCCTTTGCGAGACGGGCTTCGACCTGGTCGATAATTCCGCGAAGAACCCGAGCCGAATTTTGCAGTCCGATTTTTTCCTTGGAAGTCAAAGACAATTCGTATTGTTTGCGGGCACCACCCGTGCCGACTTCGGTGGGCACCGAGATACACACATCGCGCAAATCGTAGAGCCCCTGTTGAAGGGTGCTTACTGGGAGAATCTTGCGGCTGTCGAGAAGGATCGATTCGACGACTTCGCGGATCGAAACGCCCACGGCAAAGCCGGATCCACCCTTGAGGGAGATCATTTTGGCGCCGGCGGTTTTGGTTTCCTCAAAGGTTTCCGCCGCGGCTTGCGCGTTCCAGCCTGGCCATTGATCAAGGGAAAGCCCCCCGACTGTGGCGGATGACCAGATAGGAACCATCGAGTCGCCATGCTCGCCCAAAAGGAGCGCCTTCACCTGGGTGGTGGGGACCTGGAGACGGCGGGCGATATGGGAACAGAAACGGGCGGTGTCGAGCTGGGTGCCCAGACCGATCACCCGGCGCCAGTCGAGGCCCGAGCGCTTGACCGCGAGATGGGTCAGCACATCAACCGGATTGCTGACCACGACAAGGTGGGAGTCAGGACGAAGCCCGGCCTTTTTGGCATCTGCCAAAAGAGCCAGGAAAAGATCCACATTGCGATTGATGAGGTCAAGGCGCGATTCATCGGGTTTGCGACGGAGCCCCGCGGTGATCACCACCACATCGCTATCGGCCACGCCGGACATGTCCTCGGCGACAATCCGCTGATCGGCGATGAGGGACGCCCCCTGGAGGAGGTCGAGGGCAACGCCCTCCGCGACCTGCTTATTGGCATCGATGATGGAGATATGGCTCGCAACTTTTCCCATTTGAAGGGCAAAAGCCGCCATGCTGCCTACCAGGCCGCCGCCTCCGATTACGCTCACCTTCATGATTAGCTCTCCACCTTGTTTTGTTCTTCGCGTTTCAACTGTTCCCGTTTACGAACCATCCAGGTGCGGTAAATTGCAATACGGACGATCACCGTCACCATGGAAAGGACCCACCAGGCAATGATGACTCCCTTGAAAGCAATGCTGTAAGGCTCCCAGTCCCCCTGATAAGTCGCAAGTACAACCAATACGATCAGGGAAATTGCCGCGCTGAGAAAAATCCCCAGCAAGATCCAAGTGGTTAAAAATCCAGTCTTGTCCTTGCTCCAATTGATCCGAAACATCTGAGTTCCCTCCCGGGGAATTGGGCCTCGGGGCTTAACCACGAGACCAGGAAACCTTGGGCACCCTCATTTTATTCCTGGGTACAACGGTTCCCGTTCAAATCAGGGCCCATGTGGCAATTCCAGAAGAATCGGAAGCACCACCGGTTTTTTGGCCTTAAAAAGTGGGCTGAACTTCTAGCGGCTTTGTGCCACCTCAGCCGCACCTTATATCAACCGGACTTCCTGTTAACCGCCCATCGCGCCTAGCACCTGGTTGGTAATGGTTTGAACCAGTTTTTCAAAGTCCGCTTCCGACCGCGGCTGTTGAACACCTTGGGGAACCCGGGTAACACCGCCACAGGTAGACACCTGGCTGGAAGTTTTGCATTGGCATTCACCCACACCGGCGGGTTCGTTTTCGCGACGAAACGCGAACGGGCGGGGAACGAATTGGGAGTATTCGTTGTCGAAGGAGCTTTCGCCACACATGGGCGCGCCTGAATTGTGGAAGCGAACATCGTCATAGCCAAGGCGTTTTTTCAGGTCGAGGAGTTCCTTGGTCTGCTGGTCGCTGAAGTAATTCACACGGCCAAGTTGGCGGGAAAGAATCAGGATGCGGCAATAAGCATCGATGATTTCGGTGTTGAAATAAGCGTTTTCCAGGTCTGGCCCAAAAGTGATGGTGCCGTGGTTGGCAAGAAGGATGGTGTTGCAATCCTTGACATAGGGGCGGATTGTGTCGGCGAACTTTTGGCCACCGGGGGTCTCATAGACCGCGATCGGCACTTCCCCCAGAAACACTTCCACCTCGGGAAGTACGCATTTGGGGATTGGCTCATGCGCCACAGCAAAAGCGGTCGCATGCGGTGGATGGCAGTGGACGACCGCATTGATGTCGGGCCGCTCGCTGTAAACCGACAGGTGCAACAGGACCTCGGAGGAGCGTTTGCGCTTGCCTGCGATCTGAACGCCCTGGTTGTCGATCTTGCAGATATCATCAGGAGTCATGAACCCCTTGGATACCATGGTCGGGGTGCAGAGGAGTTCACGCTCGTTTAGGCGGACGGTGATGTTTCCATCGTTGGCCGCGGCGAATTGCCTGTCGTAGAGCCTGCGACCGATTTCGCAGATGAATTCCTTAAGGTCTTGTTCGTTCGCGCTCATTTTCTGTCCTCCAAGACAACCTTGTCCAAAAGAAGCCCGCAATAGGCATCCACCGGCTTTTTGCCGGGATGAAAGGGCGCAGCCGCCTCGCCCCCCTCGCTGAAAGCGATCATCTGTCCGATGCCCGCGCCCAGCTCGTCATACACCACCAGGTCCTCACCATCGCCTACGGGCTCCCCCTCGGCGACAGAAGTCTTCAAAGCGGCAAGGCTCATGGGCTGGACGATGATCCAACGGACTCCCGTGAGTGACGGATGCACCCGCTTGAGAGACACGCTGCCGATCACCGCACCCAATCTCACTTTGCCGCCTCCTTCAAATGTCTTTGGCCCACAACTTCAGGCCCTTTGTTTACCAACTCCCTATGTGCCTCCCAGAGGTCGGCCCCATAGCGAATGATTTCGTAAAGCGTCGCGCTATGGCACTCGGCCACCAAAACCTGGGGGCAGAGGGTTTGCAAGGCCCGGTTCATTCCATCGACGCGGTGCACATGGGCCGCGCGAACTCCTTCGAGTCGGTTAAACCCGGCCGATTCCCATTCAGGATGATCGGTAAGCCGAAGCATGCACCATGCCAACCCCGCCGAAACAAGCTCGGCAGCGACGGAAATTACCGCCGCAGGTTCCGCACAGATTTCCTCGACCGGGATGCCCCGCCTTCTCCAAGAAAGACGGGCAGCCTCAAGGATCTCACGGGGTCCCAGGTCGCCATGAAGTGCCAAAACCAGTGGAAATTGCCAGTTTTCGGCATGGACTGTGTCGGAATCGGGCATCACGCCCCTCCCACATCACAAATTCCCATAACCATCCACCGGACGGGTGAGCTTTTGTCGCCCACCATTTTCCTGGCCCCCACGCCGTCACTTGAGAGGATAACCCGGTCCCCCCTGGATGCGCCAAGCTGGTCAATCACCAGGAGAGGTTCACCCTCATCGGCACCGCGAATATCCAGCGGTTGAACAACGAGAAGGCGAACGCCGGTGAAGCTTTTGTGCTTGACCGTGGAGATCGCCATCCCTTCCACCCGCCCGATTTGCACCAGCCAACCTCCAAAATTATCTCGTCCAGGTCAAAAACTCCCGGTGAATCACCAGGAACTAGAGAACCCGCATTGCCTTTACCGTGGTCGAGCGCCTTTGGCGCGTGAAGGTCAGCGGAGTGGTGACGCCTTCGCCGGTGGGTGTGGCAATGGAGAAACTCAGATACCCTTCCCCGCCCGAACCAAGTCCGGCCGTGCTGGGGCCGTTCTGGATATAGAGCGTGGTGTCCATCTCGCGACCCATCCGGGTGATCGTGTCGATGTTGCGGCTATGAATCACTGCCGTGTGGCGGTAGCCATGTTCGTACTTCTTGGCCAAAGCGATCGCTTCATCCACATCCCTCGCGCGAACGAAGGGAACGAAGGGCATCATCTGCTCGTGGTCTACAAAAGGGTTGTCAACACCGGTTTCGGCGAAAAGAAGTTCGGTCTTTTCAGGGACCGAGAATCCGGCGGCCCGGGCAAGAAAGATCGGGTCCTTGCCAATCAAGTCCTTGTTGAGAACAACTTTGCCACCTTCGCCTGGCTGGAAAGCCACCCGGGTAAGGGCATCCGTTTGGGCCCGGTCAAGACGAACGGCCCCCGCGTTGGTCATCTCTGTCATAAGTTCTTCAAAGATGGAACCGACCGCAAAAACCTCTTTTTCCCCTATACAAAGGAGGTTATTGTCGTAGGCTGCCCCTGCGATTATAGAGATGGCCGCGTTTTTCAGGTCGGCGGTTTCATCCACCACAACAGGAGGATTACCCGGTCCGGCGACGATGGCGCGCTTGGGGCTGCGGAGTGCCGCGCGGGCAACAGCAGGACCACCGGTCACACAGATCAGCTTCACTTCGCGGTGATCGAAAAGCTGCTGGGCGGTTTCGAGGGTTGGTGTCTCGACAATTGTTAGAAGATTGTCAATCCCGATCACTTCGCGAATGGCGCGGTTGAAAAGGCGAACGCCCTTGTTGGCGATTTTGGCGCCCGATGGGTGGGCATTAAAAACCACCGCGTTACCCGAAGCCAACATGTTGATGGCATTGCAGGCAAGCGTGGGAAGAGAGTGGGTTACGGGAGTGATGGCGCCAATCACACCAAAAGGAGCATATTCCTGAAGGGTGATGCCGTTGCCACCGGAGAATGCATCGGTCTTGAGAAACTCGGTGCCAGGAATCCGGTCGGCAACAATCCGCAGTTTTTCCACCTTGTGAACCAGCCGGCCAATTTTGGTCTCGTCAAATTCCTCCCGGCCTAGAGCTTCGGCCTGGTCGGTGCAGATGCGACGAATTCGGGCAATGGCGAGGGCGCGGTCCTCGACGCCACGACGGGCAAATTCCTTTTGGGCGGCTGCGGCGGCATTTGCAGCCTGATCGATGGTGGAGAAAACGCCGTCGCCAGAGGCGGACGAGGCTTGTGCAAGGTTGGGTAGCGCGGCGCCGGGGCCCCGAAGTTCTGTCAAGACCTGTTGGATCACTCCACGGATCACATCGTCGCTAAATTTGGCCGTCATGGTTTGTTATCTCACTTGAGGTTCTGGTTATATTTCGGTTCAGGAGACCTGGGTCTCATCGGGGATGATGATCGTGTCGCCCACACGCACTTCATCCACCAGTCCAATTACCGCGGCATCGATGGGAAGCTTGTCGGTTTCGGGCATGAGCCTGGCGCTGGAGCCCTGAACCATGAGGATAACCTGACCCTGGCCTGCGCCAAGGGGATCCACCGCGATCAGGCTGCGGCCGGTGCCGATCAGCCTGTCCCGCGATTGGGGATCGACCCGAAGCGGTTCCACAAGCAGGAGCTTGTGCCCCGTCATGGCCGCCGCCTTTTGCGTCGAAACAACCACGCCGGTCACTCGGGCCAGGAACATCTCTCCACTCCCCCGGGGAATACCCCGCTTGTTCAACCGTTTAAAACACCGCGAGGGTGTTACTTTTTGGCAGCAATCATGGCAAGGATTTCATCGTTGCCGGGGAATCGGCCGGTATCAAATTTCCGGTATACCTTTTCCCCATCGATCGCCACATCAAACACACCGCCTGATCCCATGTGCACATTGGTTTCAACCGTGTCGCCATGGGTCTTCCGGATTGCTGCCACCAAACTGGTGGCAAATTGCCGGTAGCCTCAGGATGTGCAGTAGGTGATGTCCACCTTCATAATCGGTCTCCTTTATCCTAAACTCCGGATGGTTTCCAACACCCGGATTCGTTATTGGGCCAGCAACAGGTCCCTCGACTGCCGGGCCACCATGAGCTCTTCGTTGGTCGGCATGGTCCAAAGCTGGACTTTGCTACCTTTTTCGTGAAAGGATGCCTCGCCTTTGGCGGTCTGGTTGGCCTTGGGATCGATCTCGATACCCAAAAAACCAAGATTGGCGCACACGGCTTCGCGCATGAGGGTCGAGTTTTCACCGATGCCCCCCGTGAAGACGATTGCGTCCGCCCCACCAAGTGCAACCATATAGGATCCCAAATAGTGGCGAACTGCCTCGATGAAGACATCCAAGGCAAGCTTGGACCTGGGCTCGCCACGGGCGGCGGCGGCCTCGATATCGCGAAGGTCGTTGTGACCCGAAATCCCTTCAAGCCCGGAGCGGTTGGCCAGATCGGAAAGGACTTCCTCAAGGCTCTTGCCGGTGCCGCGCATGATCACAGGAAGCGCGAAGGGATCAAAGTCGCCCACGCGATTGTTGTGCGGAAGTCCGGTTTGGGGACTCATTCCAAGGCTGTTGGCGACGGATTTGCCCGCATCAATCGCGCAAAGTGAACTCGACCCACCAAGGTGGCAGGAAATCACTTTGAGGTCGTTTTTTCCGAGGACCTCGGCGGTGCGTTGACCAATGTATCGGTGGGATGCCCCGTGAAAACCCCAGCGCTTGACGCCATAGGATTCCGTCCAGGCCAGTGGAATCGCATAGATTTTTCGGCTTTCGGGAATGGTCTGGTGAAAGCCAGTCTCGAACGCGGCCACCAGGGGAATCTGGGGAAGTTCGCGGCTGAGAAGCCTCATTGCCGCGACATAGGGAGGGTTGTGCGCGGGAGCCACATCATTGAAGTCTTCCATCGCGCGAAGGACGCGGTCGTCCACAACCCGCACACCACTGACCCCACGGGCATGTACAGCCTTGAAGCCGATAGCGCCAAGTTCCGACGCGTCCTTCAGGCAACCCCTGGCAGGATCGGAAAGTTGGGACAGGCAAAGTCGGACGGCGGCGGCGTGATCGCGCGCCTCGATAACAAGGTCTTCCCGTTTGCCATTCGCTTCTACGAAAGCTTTGGAACTTTCGGAACCAATGCGTTCGACGCCACCCTTAGCGATCATTTTTTCGCCTAGGGAGGTGGTAGCACCAACAGCATCCGGAAGCTCATAGAGCTTGTATTTGAAGCTGGTGCTTCCGAGATTGGCAACAAGGATTTTCATGGCTTGTTCGTTGGGTGGAGGGAAAATCGTTCGGCTGCTGCGGACGACCCGAACCTCGGGTCGCCCGATCCGCCACCTTGGTTAGTTGCCCAGGAATACCGCCAAAACGGCGGGATCGGGACGGGGAATCACATGGGCGCTGACAAGCTCCCCGTGTTCCGAGGCGGCTTTGCCGCCTGCGTCTACCGCAGCGCGAACGCTGCCTACATCGCCACGAACAAAAGTCGCGACGAAAGCATTGCCAATCTGAACCTGTCCGGCGTAGCTGACATTCGCTGCCTTGCACATGGCGTCCGTTGCGGCAATAGCCGAAATCAGACCTTTAACTTCCACGATACCCAAGGCTTCGGGCCTGGTTGCCATGATCATTTCTCCTGGTTTGAGGGTGTTTTGGGTTAGGGTTTAGACCACAGGGGCCTTGGGGAGAATTGCTTGAAGGTCGCCGTGGGGGCGAGGAATCACCTGGATTCCTACAACCTCACCGACCCGAGCTGCGGCGGCGGAGCCGGCATCCACAGCAGCCTTGACCGCGGCAACATCGCCCACCACCATGGCGGTGACAAGTCCGCTGCCGATTTTTTGCCATCCAAGAAGCTGCACATTGGCAGCCTTGAGCATCGCGTCACTGGCTTCGACCAGCGCGGTTAGTCCCCGGGTTTCAATCATTCCCAGGGCTTCCAAAGATCCCGCCATAGCGAACCCCCTTTCACAGGTGTTTGGCCCCAATGGGCCGTCTCAATCAAAGGTCACAAATCAAAAAACCATCGCCTCCCACCCCGACACAAAGCCCCGCAGACCGCAATTGCGGACTAGCGGAAAAGCTCCATGTGGGTTGCCTTGGCGAGATTGCAGGCATTTCCCTCGTCGGTATCAATGTGAGCCTCCAATTTGGCCCCCTTTGATACACGGACCAAAAGGTTCTCTAGCACCGCTGCGCAATCACTCTTGACGCGCAGGTGCATCCTGTCCCCATCCTGGACCCCAAAGTGCGCAGCCTCGTCGGCGGCCATGTGAACATGGCGTTCGTGGCGGATCACACCTTTTTCCATGTGGATCATCCCCTTGGGCCCAATAAGGTAGCACCCGGGGGAATCGCGGTGGTCGCCACTTTTGCGAACCGGAGGGTCAATTCCAAGGAGGATGGCATCGGTAAATGCCAACTCGACCTGGCTATGATCCCGGCAAGGGCCGAGAATTCTCAGATTGGAAATGATCCGCTGGCGGGGACCGACAATGGTGAGCGTTTCTTCAGCGGCGAAAAAGCCATCCTGATATAGCATCTTATAAGGGGTAAGCTTGTGACCCTTTCCAAATAGACGCTCCAGATCCTCCTGGGTCACATGGGCATGTCTTGCGGAGACATTGACCATCAACTTTGGGGCGGCCGATTTGGTGGCAACAGGAGGATGCCCTGCGGGGTTCATCCCACGCAAAAGGCTCTCGCGGACCATCTTTTCCACCAAAGCGCGGTCCAGGTTTCGTCGGTTAGCCGTCATGGTGCTCATGCTCCAAATCCTCCGGGTTCCCCGGCCACAATCAGCCGGACACCCGCCTCTGTGATCGTTTTGCGGGCGTCACTCTGGATTGCGGGGTCCACCACAAGGGTATCCACCTCACGCAAGTCACAAAGCCACGCCAACCCTTGCCGACCGATCTTGGTGTGGTCCGCCACCACCAATACCTCATCGGCACGCCGCATCATCGCCCTTTCGGTTTCCACCAAAAGAAGATTGCCATTGAACAAACCTTTGTCCGTAATTCCCGCCACACCCATTACCATCAGCCTTACATGCAGATCTTCGAGCATGCGAATGGTCAGAGGCCCCAAGGCAACGCCGGTTTTTGGGTACACATATCCACCCAGTAGGACCAGGTCGGTGTCCCGACACCCGGAATAGAGCTGGGCGATGGGAATACTATTGGTGACAACCTGAACCGAACGGCCGACCAAAAGCCTTGCCAGTTCGAGGGTTGTGGTTCCTCCATCGAGGAGGACAGTATCCCCGTCATGAATGAGATCGGCGACGGCTCTGGCGATTAATTTCTTTTCTTCCAGCTGGCGGCTAAATCGCTCTTCCAAGGTGGGAAGTGGAATTGCATCAGCAACAAATACCGCCCCCCCATGGGTCCGACGCACCAGGCCCCTATTGTGCCAGTGGTCCAAATCACGCCGAAGTGTGGATTCCGAAGCACCCAATTCACGGGAAAGGTCGCCAAGAGAGACAAATCCCTTGGAACTGATCAAATCCAACACCCGTTGACGGCGCTCTTCAACTAGCACGCGGAAGTCTCCGGAAGGGGGAGAAACAGATCTTGGGGTCAATCCTGCAGAAATCACCAAAAGCCTTCTCCTTCCATCAGTATACTACCGAAATCTCCCTGAGGTCGGCCATCTCTTTTCGATTTTTCTGGAAGATTTTGAAAGATTTCCTTCAGAAATCCACCAACTGAGCCGACGAACCCTGATCCAACCACCTAATTCTTTAAAATCTCATCGCCTATTCATGGATTTGATGGCATTAATTATGGAGGGAGGGTGTATATTCATGCGTCGTTTAGCTTTTGCTGTTTTTGCGGGTTCACTTGTTGCCTGCTCCGTCGTGAACACAGCTTCCGCTCAATTTCGAATGGAATTCCAGGCCTCGCCTCAAGGAGGACCTCCTGGAGGCTTTGGGGGGCCCCCTGGCGGTTTTGGTGGTGGACAGGGAGGCTTTAGCGGCCGAGGCGATCGTGGTGGGCCTGGCGGCGGAGGCAACTTTGGCCGTGGCGGCTTTGACATGGGAATGATGTTTGATCGCATTTCAAACGGCAAACCAACCATTGATGTAAGCACCTATTCGAGCCCTTTCGATCCACAAGCCGGCCAAAAACTCAAAGATTTTATGGCAAAAAAGGGGATCTCCGGGTCTCAAATCAACCGTGCGCAATTCACCGAGTATATGAACGAACAGATGGCGGCCCGGATGGCATCACGAGGCGGCGCACCTGGTGGTTTTGGTGGTCCTGGAGCTCCTGGTGGCCCCGGCGGGCCTCCGGTAATGATGGGTTTTGGCCCAGGTCGTGGAGGCGAGGGAATGGTTCCGGCCGCTCCACAGATTAATCCTGAAGAGTTGGCCCGCGAACGGTTCAAGCAATTTGACAAAAATGCTGACGGCATCCTCCAACCCGAGGAGCAACCCGACTTTATCAAAGGGGAACTCGCAAAGTTTGATGCAAACAAGAACGGAAGCGTCGAATTCGAAGAGTACAAAGAATTCTTCAAAACCCAGGTCGCCACGATGGAAGCCCAAGGGGCACTTCCCGGCGGAGGTGGGCCTGGAACCATTGAGGATGAGCTGGAAAAGCGTCCAACAATGTTCCGTGCGGGCAAACTTCCAAAGGACCTCCCTTCCTGGTTCGAAAAACTCGACAAGGACAAGGATGGGCAAGTCGGGCTTTACGAATGGAAGGCCGATTCCCGGACTTTTGAAGAATTCCGCCAACTGGATTTTAATGGCGACGGTTTTATCACCATTGATGAATGTCTTCGAAACAACCGCATTCTTGCGAAAAAAGCAGGGGTTCCTGTGGGCATAAGCCCCGTTTCCATCACCACTCCCCCCCCTGCTGGAATGGAGAAAAAAGATGGGGCCAATCCATGGGCAAACTTTTTCAAGGGTCGGGGAGACAAGGGTGCCGGAAGTGTAGCCGGAGCCGGAACGGGAGACAAACCGGAAAAGCCTGGGCGAGGGACAGGCGAACGGCCGGATCGTGGTAACCGTGGTGGAGCGGATCGTTCCGACCGGGGCAACAAAAACCGCGGCGGTATCTAGGCCCACCTCTTACTCACAACGATTTTTGATCCCCGCAGTTGCACTTCAGCTGCGGGGTTTTTCGTTGGGTTACGCTCGTTTCACCCCGTTCTTTTTTGCTTAATATGCCCCCCCTCCCCCCAATCCCAACCCCTATCGTGTAAAATAACCGATATTGAATTTTTTCATTCTCAGCGGAATCGACTTCCATGGTCCTTAGGTCTTCCCAGTGGGATGAGCTCATTCAAAACGGCCTGATCACCTCGGCCGCCAAAGCAGATTCCAACTCCTTGGAGGACCTTATCAATAAGGGGCTGCTTACCCCATTTCAGGTTTCAAAAATCAATGAGGGAAAAATCTCCGATTTGCTTATCGGAAGCTATGTGCTTCTTGACAAATTAGGTGCTGGGGGGATGGGGTCGGTATTTAAGGCAAAACATCGCAAAATGCGGCGAATTGCCGCGATTAAAATCCTCTCCGCCGAATTATTAAATTCCGAAGAGGGCCAACTCAGGTTTCAGCGCGAAATTGAAGTGGTCGCCAGGCTATGCCATCCCAATGTGGTGCAGGCCTACGATGCCGGTGAGTGTGCTGCCGGGCAATACCTCATTATGGAGTTTGTTGACGGGACCGATCTTCATCATCTCGTTTCCCGCATGGGGCCACTAAGCTGGAATGAAGCAATTGGCTATTTCCGCGATGCGGCCAAAGGCCTGGCTTACATTCACAAACAGGGTCTTACTCACCGGGACATCAAGCCTGCAAACCTGCTCAAATCCAACATGGGTGGTATCAAGGTCACCGACCTTGGGCTTGTCCGCCTTCAAGGTTCAGAGGATTCCCCATCCAAGCAGGAGGATGCTTCCGCCTCGCCGCTAACCATGGGCATTTCGGGAACCTTTGACTACATGGCCCCCGAACAAGCGGAAGACACCAGTGGCGCCGACCACCGGGCAGACATCTATAGCCTTGGTTGCACACTTTGGTTCCTTTTGTCCGGCCAGCACCTATACACGGAACGGACCCTTGTAGCGAAAGTCAAAGCGCATGCCAACAAACCGATCCCCAAACTTGGCCAATTCCTATCGGGCCACGGCGAGAAGCTGGAGCATTGGTGGAACCGGATGGTGGCGAAACAGCCTGAAAATCGCCATCCGGATCTTGACACGGCCTTATTGGAACTGGACCAGTTACTGGGAATTTCCAGCTCGGCACCCCAGCCAACACCGGAACCAATCGTTGCCCCAAAGCCACCCATAACCCCTTCGGTTCGGCCCAACTACACACCCGAAGAGGCCCCCACCGTGGTTGGTGGCGCGCTCGACCTCTCGCCTCCATCGGTTCTGATCGTTGAGCCGTCCGGATTCCAGCAGGGGATGATTGTGAAACAGCTTGCGGAAATCGGACACAAGGAAATATTTAAAGCCCGATGCCTGGCTAACGCTCTGGAGGCCTATTTCGATTCCAAACCGAAAATTGTGGTGACCTCATTTGTCCTTCCGGATGGTAGCGGATTACAGCTTTTCGAACGGATAATCAACGAGGGAGATTCTGCCGCCCCCGCATTCGTACTGATTACCTCTGAAGCAGATCGGGAATCTCTCCAGAGCCAGGCGGGATCCGGAATCACCATCCTTGCAAAGCCATTTACCAAGGAAAGCCTCGCCGAAGCCATTGAAACCGCTTGCCACAATCGTTCAGTCCCCGAAGGGGGCTCAACAATTATGGATTCAAAAAATCCCGTTGTCGAATCTGTGTCAGAATGGGCGCACGCCCGGGTGCTCGTGGTCGATGACAGTGGCTTTGCCCGCAAAAGAAGGGGCGGAATTTTTAAAGCCCTGGGCGTTCAGGATATCACCGAGGCGGCGGATGGCGCTGATGCCTGGACTATACTGCAAAAGCAAACCTTTGACTTCATCAGCACCGATTGCCAAATGCCAAACATGTCAGGCGATGAATTGGTAGTGAAAATCCGTTCCGATGCCCGTCACAACCATACTGGGCTGGTGATGATCACAGGCGAGACGGACCCCGAACTACTTAGTCGGGTCAGATCCTCAGGCGCGGATGATGTCCTTGGAAAAACCGTCTCGGATTCAGCATTCAAAGGGGTTTTTCAAAAAATTCGGCCGAAATGGTCCGCAATCGAAAATGCACGATAATTCCTTTTTTTTCTTTGATGGTAGGTATTGTTGTATCAAAACGGGCTTGCCCCCCCACGAATGGAATGTTTCGTCCGAACGACTAAAACATTGACTTTGTCGAAAGGCCAAACCCCACCGGTTGTATTTACTGTTTGGTCGAACGGTATTGGCCAGACATGTGTGCCATGAACCTTGAAAAATGTGCCGAAATACAGAGAATTTTCAATTGATCCATCACTTGATTGAGCATCCGTTTTTCCGGGGCGAGTCCATCCATGCCGAGCTACCTTCCCGCGTCCATTGAGCCCAAATGGCAGGCGCACTGGGTTTCGAACAAGATCTTCAAAACCGTCACCGACACCTCCAAACCGAAATACTACATTCTGGATATGTTCCCCTATCCGAGCGGATCGGGCCTCCATGTGGGACATCCCGAGGGGTACACGGCAACGGATATCCTGGCCCGCTACAAGCGCATGGCGGGGTTCAATGTCCTCCATCCCATGGGTTGGGACGCGTTTGGTCTTCCCGCCGAACAATTCGCCATCCAGACGGGGACCCATCCCCGTGTGACGACCGAAACCAACATCAATAATTTCCGCCGCCAGATCCAATCGCTTGGATTCAGCTACGACTGGGACCGGGAAGTCGACACGACCGATCCGCACTATTACAAATGGACCCAGTGGATCTTTTTGCTCCTCTATGGCACCTGGTACGATGCCCAGGCCAAAAAAGGTCGCCCCATCGCCGAACTCCCCATCCCCGCCGAAACTGCCGCCGCCGGGGACAACGCTATCCGCGAATACACCGATTCCAAACGACTCGCCTTCCAGGCCGAAATCCCCGTCAACTGGTGCGCCACCCTTGGAACCGTCCTTGCCAATGAGGAAGTCATTGACGGGAAATCCGAACGGGGCAATCATCCTGTCGTCCGTATTCCTCTCAAACAGTGGCAACTGCGGATCACCGAATACGCCGAACGACTGATCGACGACCTCGACATGGTCGAATGGCCCGACTCGGTCAAAAAGATGCAGCGCGAATGGATCGGAAAAAGCGAAGGAGCCGAAGTCGACTTCACCGCCGAGCTCCCTTCCGGTGGCCGCGAAGCCCTTCGCGTTTTCACCACCCGCCCTGATACGCTTTTTGGCGCGACCTACATGGTCCTTTCGCCTGAGCATCAACTTGTGGACGCGTTGACCACGGCGCCCCAAAAGGATGCGGTTGCCACCTATCGCGAATTGACCTCGCGCAAAAGCGATCTGGAACGGACCGACCTGGCAAAAACCAAGACCGGCGTGTTCACCGGGTCTTTTGCGATCAATCCCGTCAGTGGCGGCAAAATCCCGATCTGGATCGCCGATTATGTCCTTTCCGGATACGGAACAGGCGCAATCATGGCCGTTCCTGCACACGATGAACGCGACTTTGAATTCGCCAAGACCTTTGACCTCCCCATCATCACGGTCGTGAAACCGACCGACGCATGGCTGGCCAAGACGGGCTCCACTTTGGACGCCCTTACGGAAGCCTATTCCGAAACCGGCGAAGTGATTCACTCGGGGGATTTCAACGGACTCGATTCCCTTGTCTGCAAGGCAAAGATCACCGAGTGGCTTGCCGCCAGGGGCTTGGGCAAAAAACGGATCAACTACAAGCTGCGCGATTGGCTCTTCAGCCGCCAGCGCTACTGGGGCGAACCCTTCCCCCTGCTTCATGAACTGGACGAGGCGGGCAACCCGACCGGACGCATCGAACCCCTGGAAGTCACCGATCTTCCCCTCATGCTTCCCAAACTGGAAGATTACAAGCCTTCGGGCCGCCCCGAACCCCCGTTGGGTAAGGCGACCGAATGGGCCACCGTCAAAAAGAATGGCAAGACCTATCGGCGCGAACTCAACACGATGCCCCAATGGGCCGGCTCGTGCTGGTACTACCTCCGCTATATCGATCCGAAAAATCCGAACGCGTTCCTGGATCCGGCGGAGGAAAACCGCTGGATGCCTGTCGACCTTTATGTCGGCGGCGCCGAACACGCCGTGCTTCACCTTCTATATTCAAGGTTTTGGCACAAGGTACTTTTCGACCGGGGTCATGTCAGCCAGGCGGAACCATTCCAAAAACTGGTCAACCAGGGAATGATCCTGGGGGAAATGGAATACACCGGGTTCAAGGATAGCAACGCTTGGGTTTCCGCAAAGGATGTCGAATTTGATGGCGGCACACCCCGCCTTAAAAAAGGACAAAAAGAGATCGAAAAGGTAACTCTGACTGAGGAACTGATCGAAAAGAAGGGGGAATTCTTTGTCCTCCGGGAAAAACCCGAAATCCGGGTCGACTCCCGCGCTTACAAAATGTCCAAGAGTCGAGGCAATGTCATCAACCCCGATGATGTCGTGGAACAATTCGGCGCGGACAGTCTCAGGCTGTATGAGATGTTCATGGGGCCGCTTGAGGCGACCAAACCCTGGTCGATGCGTGGCGTTGAAGGCGTGTTTCGGTTCCTGGGCCGTGTGTGGCGCCTGTTTATCGAGGATCGCGCGGAGGCTGTCGCTCTGTCTCCCGCGGTGACCAACGATCCCGCCGACAAGGAGACCTTGCGCCTGCTTCACAAGACCATCCAAAAAGTCACGGACGATCTGGACGGTATGCGCTTCAACACCGCCATTTCGGCGATGATGGAATATGCGAATCACCTCACGCCCATGGCGACCAAGCCCAAGGAGGCTCTGGAACCTTTTGTCCTGATTTTGGCTCCCTTTGCTCCCCACCTTGCCGAGGAACTTTGGAGCCTGCTTGGGCAGACCAAAACATTGGCTTACGAACCTTGGCCCAAGGCTGATCCCGCCCTGTTGGTAGCGGATTCGATTGAGATTCCGGTCCAGATCGCCGGAAAAGTACGCGCCCGTATCACCGTGCCCGCAGGACTCTCACAAGAGGCGCTTCAGGCCGCCGCCTTGGCCGATCCCAAAGTGCAGGCCCAACTCGAAGGAAAGACTATAAAGAAGGCAATCATCGTCCCCGACAAGATGGTCAACCTTGTGATAGGATAATCAAACGGTTTTATTGATCCGTTATTGGGCTTTTGCCGCTTTGGGAAAGGCCCTTTGTGCTGTGAACGATTTTTTTCGCATGGGCGGTTTTCAAAATTCGAACCGCCGGGGAACAAGTCCCCCAATCGATCGCTATTTCCAACCCAATACGGCTGTCACCGCGAAATGATCGGAGGGCGTTCGCCCCTCTTTTTGGGTTCGGTCGATCCGGGCATCCCCGATAATCCAATCACGGGTACACCCGATCCAATCGATCCGGGAGCCCCGCGTTTCCTTGGCGGAAAACAATGAGAAGGTCCCCTCTTCGGATTCCCGTTGAGGATGTTTAGACCGAAAAGTATCAACCAAAGACGATGGCTTTCCTTCAAGGTCCCCAAACAGTGCGGCATAGGGGGGCTCGTCGTCCCCGGCGTTAAAATCGCCTGTGAGGATGATCGGCCCTCCCTTGGCAAGTTCAACTGCTTTGGACCGGATCAGCTTCGCGGATTCTTCACGGGCGATCTTCCCCCTGTGATCGAAATGGGTGTTGAGAAAAAGAAGTGGAGGAGTTTCATCAGGACGCAATTTGTCCTTGAGCCTTACCCAGCTCACCATGCGGGTCAGGGATGTGTCCCAACTTTTGCTGCCAGGCTTTTCCGGGGTTTTGCTTAGCCAGAAATGGCCCCCTTCGATTTTCTCAAAGCGATTCATGCGATAAAACAGAGCGGTCATTTCCCCTTTATCATTTCCTTCATCGCGTCCAACTCCAAACGCATCATAGCCGGAAAGTTTCGTTGCAAGGAAATCCTTTTGAAATGCGAGGGTCTCTTGCGTCCCGAGGAGATCTGGACGAAAAGCCTCGATCGTTTCGACCATCCAATCTTTTCGGAGTTTCCAGTGATTGGGGCCATCGTCTGCGGTGCCATAACGGATGTTGTAACTCATCACCCGAATTTCCCGCGTTTCTTTTCTTTGCGCGGGCCCTACCTCCGTTTGTGAAAAAACTCCCGTCAAACATCCAAAAATTGCCAGGAGTACCCAAAATGCATTCAGAAATAATCGCATTATCAATCCACCCAATCAGTCATATAAATGATTTCAGAAATACCCTATTTCGCCTTTACATCGTAGCAAAAGAGGTTTTCCTGATCGCGGATATAGAGTTTTCCATTAGCGATCACCGGATGAGGCCAGGCGGGAAGCCCGGTCTTGGCGGTCGGCTCGAAGCGCCCTTTTTCAACATAAACCGACTTGTTGACCTCCACCAAATGGATTGGGCCACTTTCGTTTCGGTAATAGAGCATTCCCTCGGCGGCGGTAATTGATCCCTTTCCGGCTTTGCGTTCGCGCCATGCTTCTTTTCCTGTGGCGAAATCGAGGCAACTCAAATTACCACTCCCTTCCCCGTAGAGGAAACCATCAATAAGAACGAGACCGCCATGGTGGTTTTCGTTTCGTTTGTTGAAATAGACCTCGGTCGCCTGGAATTTGTCACCTGTTTTGGTGATTTTTGCAGCGCCCCCACCCTTGCCATAGGCGGCTGCGGCATAGACGATTCCATCCTTAAAAATCGGGGTGGAGCAATTGATCCCGGCGGAAGGGGCGGAATATCTCCACAGGAATTGCCCATCTTTCGCATCCAATCCAACAACTCCGCCACTCAAAAACTGGATGTATTGGGGAACTCCCTCGACTTCGATTTTTGACATCGAGGCATAAGCAGCGGCTTCTCCACCCGCCAGGGCCTTGGCCCATTCCACCGTGCCATCCTTTTTCTTGAGACAAAGCACCGTGGCCTTGTTCCCACCGGGACTCACCAAAAGGCGGGCACCATCAATCAGAGGCGATTCCGCATATCCCCAGTTTCCTGGTGACCCTGCAAAATCTTTCTGGATGTCGATTTTCCAAACAGGTTCGCCATTATTTACTTTCAGACAGACAAGGTCTCCACCCAGGCCAAGTGCATAAAGGACATCCCCTTCGACTGTTGGGCTGCAACGGGGCCCGGGATATCCTCCATGGTTTTCACGCTGTGGCCCTGTCTTGTAAGCCCATAGCTCCTTGCCATCCCCCTCGTTAAGCGCAATGACATATTCCGCCCCATCACGATTGCCCATCGTGAAAATCCGCCCCGCCGCGATCGTTGGCGTGGAGTATCCCGCACCCAGTGTCTTGATGTGCCAAAGCTCGGTGGGGCCTTCCTTGGGCCAGGATTTCAGCAACCCGGTCTCCCTCGATATTGCAGAGCGATCCGGCCCCTGCCACTGGGGCCAATCAAAGAGGCCAGCCTTGCCTGGCTCGGTGGCAATGGCGCCAAAGGTGGAACCAAAATAGATCCCAAAGGCCATCGCAAAAGTCGTCCACTTGGCATCGGTTCTCATGATCTTCTTTCCTTGGAGGGTCTGCAATTGGGGGAAAAATCTTAAGAGCTTTTTGGGCGCCCCACCCATTTATCAAATCGGACCTGACGGATTTGTAAGCGGGTTTGGGGAAATCGATTTCTAAATTTCTAGATGAATTTGACACTCCCACCAAGAACAAAACGGAGGCCACATTAAGGAACCACCAGAACCATCAAAAGGAATCGGCAGAGGGAACTCCAACATGAATGAGCAAAAAGGGTAATGACCAAACAGCACGCAACTCACTAGGATGCCATAATGGGTTGTTCCATTGGGGCTGTTTCGCGCCTTTTCCGGCTGTCGTCACCCCCCTTTATTCACACGGGTACCCCACCCGACCTCTTTGGTCCATTCCCTTTTTAACTTTTCTGTCTGTGGAGAAACCTCTCATGAATTGGATCCGATCCAGCCTGCTGCTTGCAGGCGTTTGGTGCTGCGGGTTGACCCCCTCGGCCAACGCCGAAACCAAGCTTCCCAAAGTATTCAGCAGCCACATGGTCCTTCAGCGTGATCGGGAAATCCCGGTTTGGGGCTGGGATACTCCTGGTACCGATGTTACCGTCACCTTGGGCGATTCCAGCGTTTCCACCAAAGCGGACGACAAGGGAAAATGGTCCGTAAAGCTCCCCGCCCGCAAAGTGGGCACCCCCCTTACCCTTACCGCCAAGGGCACTTCCACCGTCAAATTTGATGATGTCCTTATGGGCGAAGTTTGGCTCTGCTCGGGCCAATCCAACATGGAATGGACCGTCAACATTTCCAACTACGCCTCTTCCGAAATCGCTATGGGAAATCACCCTCGTATTCGCCACATCAAAATTCCCCACAACCCCCAGGACAAGCCCCAGGATGATGTGAACACCTCGGGTTGGGAAACTTGTACACCCAAGACCGTGGGGAACTTTACCGCGGTTGGTTACTATTTCGCCCTGACCATTCAAAAAGAACTGGATGTGCCCGTTGGCCTGATCGGCTCCAACTGGGGCGGCACCCGCATCGAACCCTGGACCACACCTGAAGGTTTCAAAGGTGTTCCCGCCCTCAAGGACATCGCGGATAACCTCGAAAAATTCCCCTCCAAAAATGACAAAGGCCAAATCAACCACCAGACCCCTTTAGCCCTTTATAACGGCATGATCGCCCCCGTTGCCCCTTATGCCATCCGCGGGGCCCTCTGGTATCAGGGTGAATCCAACAACGGCGAAGGAATGCTTTATTTCGAAAAGAAAAAAGCCTTGATCGAAGGGTGGCGCAAGCTTTGGAACGACAACGACATGCCTTTCCTCTTTGTTCAACTTGCCCCATATGACTACACCGGCAACCCAACCTCCACCAGTGGCCTCCCTTACATCTGGGAAGCGCAAACCGCGACCCTGAAGATCCCCAACACCGGCATGGCCGTGACCACCGACATCAGCGCTCTCAAGGACATCCACCCCCGCAACAAGCAGGATGTAGGCAAGCGCCTTGCCCTTTGGGCCCTCGCCAACACCTATGGCAAGACCGGCTTCCTCTACTCCGGCCCCCTTTACAAATCCATGACCAAGGAAGGCGATAGCATCAAAATCTCCTTTGATCATGTCGGCAACGGCCTCATTAGCCGGGATGGCAAGCCTCTCAATCACTTCACCATCGCCGGAACCGACAAAAAGTTCGTTCCCGCAACCGCCCAGATCCGCGGCAAGGAAGTTATTGTCAAGGCCCAAGGGGTAAGCGACCCGGTTGCGGTCCGTTTCGGTTGGCACGAGGAAGCCGAACCCAACCTCGCCAACACCGATGCCCTCCCCGCATCCCCCTTCCGCACCGACGACTGGAAGTAATTGTTCTCCATATCGCAAGACTGGCAAACGCCTTTTCTTGCGATAATACACACTCCCATTGTCCGCTGAATAACCCAATCACGGACAGTGGTTGTGCTTATGTGTCGCCATTGCGGACCCTCCACGATTCCTCAATTATTGGGTGAGGATGAATCGCATGATGGTCGAAAAGCCAGCCGTTCTTCCCGCCTCCAAAGCCCGATATGTTTTGGCCCTTTGGCTTTGCGGACTCACCGGGGTCCTTTATCTCGATCGCATTTGCATGGCCCAGGCCATCGTCCCCATGCAAAAAGATTTGAATCTCAGCAATACCCAGCTTAGTTGGATTGGCATCGCGTTTAGCCTCGCTTATGGACTGTTTGAGATCCCCTCGGGGCGCTGGGGGGACCGATTTGGCTCGCGGCTGGTTCTGACCCGAATTGTTCTCTGGTGGTCTGCCTTCACCGCACTTACCGGTGTTTGCACAGGGTTTTACTCCCTGTTTCTGGTTCGATTCCTCTTTGGCGTTGGAGAAGCCGGGGCATTCCCCAACGCGGCCCGGGTGATCACGCGCTGGTTCCCCTCCAATGAACGGGGTCGGGTTCAGGGGTTTATGCTGGCGGCGGCTCAAATGGGAGCGGTTTTGGCTCCTGCCGCCACCGCCCAACTCATTGAAAAGATTGGTTGGCAGGGATCTTTTTTTGTGTTTGGTGCGATGGGGATTGTCTGGGTTTTGGGATTCTGGTGGTGGTTTCGTGATGATCCCGCTTTGCACCCCTCGGTAAATGCAACGGAGCTGGCCCACTTGCGGGATGGGGAAACCTCAACGGCCGAAGTGGTCCACGCACCCATTCCCTGGAAAGATGCCCTGACCAATCGGGGAATTCTTACCCTTTGCGCCATCATGATTCTTGGGGCGTTTTACACCTATCTGATCTATGTCTGGTTTCCCAAATATCTGCAAAACGCCCGTGGTGTCGACAATATCAAAGCTGGCTATCTCACCAGCCTGGTGATCGGTGGTTCGGCATTGGGAATGCTTTTGGGTGGATGGCTGGGCGACAGGATCCCCCACTGGACCAAAGACCCGATTCGGGGGCGAAGATATTTGGCTATGGGGTGTTACCTTTTCGCGGCAGCGTTCCTGTTTGTCGGAACAAGGTTGGATGACCCATTGAGCTTTGCCATTTTTTGGGGACTCTCGTTTTTCTCGATGCACATCACCCTGCCCAACTGGTGGCTGATTGCCATGCCCCAGTGTGGCGCCCATGTCGGATCGCTTTCGGGTCTGATGAACGGGATTGGATTTATCGGCGCAATGGGTTCGCAGTGGTTCGTCGGTTTTTACACCGATAGCCGCAAGGAAGCAGGATTTGTCGGCCGGGATCAGTGGGATCCGATGTTTGA
>CAMBMH010000029.1 GCA_945868575.1 Singulisphaera sp. GP187
CTTGTCGCCCGTCTCGATGAAGGACGACCCGAAGCGCAAAAAGCCCAGGCAACCCTGATTCGCATCCTTGGGCAAGCCGGCCAATTAACCTTTCGTGGTGTAGAAAATCGTTATCACCGAATCGACCGGTTCCTTTCGGAAGAAGGCGCGCCGCAAGTTTCCCACCTGGATCAGTTCCGCAATACACTCGCACTAAGGGCCTTGGGCGAGGACGACTCCCGGACACTGGAAGAGGCCCCATGGCGCAATCCCGGGGCGATTGACATTCTCTCGCTGGAAATCAACGAAAACAACAAGGCTGAGGTTTTGCGCCTTCAGGCGGAACAGATCGCGAATGTCTTCGCCGTAAAGGATCGTGTGCGCGACCTGCGTCCGGATGACAACCCGACCAACCGTTTGGTTGGGGCCGAGCGTTGCGCCAGCATTGATTACCTCGCCGAAAAATTGCCGCCTATTGAAACCAAAGGCGCCGTAGTTCAAAAACCGATGGACAAAACCACCGGTAAAACAAGGATCGTCGATCCTGATCAGGATGACCCAAGCAAGGGGATTTACTCCACACTCGAACAGGCGATCGTCTCCAGTCGCCCAGGTGATGAAATCCTGATTCGGCACCAGGGAGCATTAAAAACCCGGTCGGTGCGTCTTGATGATCCTGAGCAATCCCTTGTGATACGGGCACATCCCGGTTACAGCCCAATCCTTACCCTCCAGGCGGCACCTGAAGAAAACGCAAGCCTATTTCGCCTTGATGGAGCCAGCCTCCGCTTGGAGGAACTGGAATTTGCCCTCGAAGCTGGACAAAACGGGCTCAAAAGCCTTTCACTGGCAACCCTTGCCCGACCAGGAACCCTTTCGCTTAAACGCTGCTCCGTGACTCTGGACCCGGCGCGCAAGTCCTTGCCCATGGCTTTGGTGACCATGCTGGACACCCAGGGACTCATGCGCATGGAAGAGATGGATCACCGGCACTGGCGCATTGATCTGGATCAGACGGTGATTCGGGGCGCGGGCAATGTGCTGACCAATCCCGTGGGACGCCCTGTTGAACTTGATGCCAGACAGAGCCTTTTCAGCCTGGATGGATCGGTTTTGGCTGTTGATTCCCCTGTCATTTCTCCCGCGGGCGGACAAAGGATGCCCGAAGGTACCGATGGGGTGACACTTAGGTGGACCCACAATACCTCATGGTTATCCGGGCCATTCATGAGGCTTAACTCCCTGGGCGGACAACTTGCTCCTTCTGTATCCGCAAAGGTTAATGATTCACTTGTGGCGATGGCTCCCGGGAAAACCCTGATTCGCATGGAAGGAGTTCCAGGCGATGCCCCAATGGACAAACTTCCTGAAAAGCTCCATTGGGAAGCCTCGGGAAACACCTATGCCAACTTGAGCGACATGATGGAGGCGACAGGTCCGGATTCTTCGCAAACGCGAAAAAGCCTAGGGGGAAACCTTTGGGTAAACGCCTCGCGCGAACAGGCGCCCCGTTGGCTTGCAACCCTCGATCCTCCAGGCCAAACCATGATGATGGCAGCGATTCCTTTTACCCGCTGGACCCCGCGCGACCTTCTCGCCTGGAAGGTGCTCGCTTCGGGTGCCGACCTGGATTCCCTGCCGAGCCCAACCACCGCATCCAGGCGGCGTGATTGAGTAAACAGTATCCGGTCTAAATTCGTTGTTTTTGTCGCAAATGCTTTTAACGGATCGCTTTTTGCCGATCTGCTTTTAATACTTATTTGGGGCGCAGGTGAATTTCATTCGGCCAAACTGTTGGCTGGCTTGAGGCGTGGATGGCCTTTGTGTTTGCGCGCTTCCTGGCACTGGGCGTCACCCGCGACCAGGACCCTGCAAACCCTTGGGCGTGTTTCATAAATGGTGCAGGCCTGGTCCTCACCCAGAAATGGGCATGCATCCAAAAACGGAAACAGTCTGAGGGAAAATCTGCCATCATCAAGGTGTTCTGCAAGTTTTCGCCCTTCGGAGAGGATGCGTGGCTCGCGTTGGACATCTTCTGGGCTGGCAAAGATGGAATAGGAGGTTTTACAGAAGGCGCCATAAAGGTCGCAGGTATAAGGGTTAGCCTCGTTGGATTTGCTCAAAGGAAGTCATGGGAAAATAAAACGCCGACCTGCCTTGAGAGTGTCCCTGGAAGATGCCTCGTCCCCATGGCATCTTCCTCTCTTTTGGCAGGTCGGCTTCGATATGATAGCCGCAACCGGTTGGCTAATTCTGAAGAAAGGCTTAAAAGCAGAAACCACCTTTCGATTCAGTTAGAATTCATTTTGTTTCCTATCGGGATTTGAGGGCAAACCAGGTCGAAGGGGTATAAAGCCCATCTTCCCCCCGAACCCACATTCTTCCCAGCCACAAGCCCGGGGAAACTTCCCGGATTTCATCACGAGCCTTGTCGGCAAAAGAGGTCGCTCGCCCCTGGAACCCCTGATAATCGAGGATTACGGCTTGTTCGCCATCCGTGAATGATTCTCCCAGGCGCATTCCTGCGGTGATGAATTTGGCGCCGCCTACCCGGTTTTTCATCAGGCCACTGTCGCCATCAAGGGCCTTGCCCCGCCAAAGGAGCCCAAAAGCGCGTCCCTCGACCCGACTCAGGGGTTTGCCTGGATCAAAAAAGACCAGCCCCCGGGTGGTTGCGGTCGGAAGGGTTTCGGGCCTGGGTGCCGAACGAAAAAGTCCGTCGAGGGTTGCGGAATCGAGCTTTGCCAAATCCGTAAGGGTTGTCGGATTTTGGGCCATTAGACCCGACCCGGAAGAGAAACCCGCAATGAGGCAAACCAAAACGCCAAAAGTCTTTTTCATAATCCACTCCACCTGGTAGGTCCTGTCAGAATTTAAAGCAAAAAAGGTCTACAACTTGTTAAAAAATTACGCCGCGTCGTTTGATATGTAAGGGAGCACATATGGCCCCTTGGGGATGACTCCGATTTTGGCGTCCGAGCCATGTTGGGAAATCGCTTCGGCCAGCGCTTCCTCGACGGTGGCCCTCCATTCGACATGACAATTGGAGAGTGCTTCGGCTCCCAACCCACCCGACACCACGATCACCCGGCAACGAGCGACAACCTTGGCAAGCTCCTCGAGCTGCCATTGATCCATGACAAAATAGTCCGTTTCCCGAATCCGCTTTTTGAACTCGCCAAGATCCGGATTTTCCCGGAGAACCTGCTGGAATTCCGGGCTGCCTATCCCTTCGCTCAGACTCGCGGCAAGAATGATTGTTCCGCCTTGTTTCATGACAGGCAATGCGCCGGTAAGACCCTTGACCGACTGGTAAAAGGTGGTGTCCAGGGGATATCCCGCCGCGCTTGTAATGACGATATCGAGGGGTTCGGGCACACCAACCCGAACCACACTTTCCACAAACCGGACTCCTGTTCGCCAGGCTTCGATCATGTCACCCGCGCCAAGCCAAGTCACTTTGCGATTGCCATCGATGCAAACATTGACAATAAAATCGCAACCCGCCGTCAGCGCGATCAGGGTGTTTTCCTCATGGACCGGGTTCCCCTCCAGGATTCCGCAATCTGCTTTGGGATGTTCGAGGAATTTGGGACCGTGCCAAACTTTCACGGTTTCCAGACCAACGATTCCAGGGCAGATCACTTTGCGACCACCCGAGTAACCCGCCATAAGGTGTGGCTCGATCAGGCCTGTGGTGATCCTGAGATCGGACTCGATATAGCGCGTGTCGATCCACATGGGCACACCGCGCTTGGTGGTGCCCAAATAAGTCTGTTCTTCGAGGATGGTTCCATTATGGTTTTCGATGCGATAATTTTGATATACAAAGGTGCCTACCAATTCTTCCAGTTCCGCGCCTTCGTTGGGACGGTGCATTCCCGTGGCAATCAGGATGAGGATCTTGTTTCGGGCGATTCCCGACTCCTCAAGGATTTTCAGCAAGGGTGGAAGGATCAAGGAGTTTGGAACCGGTCGGGTGATATCGCAAACCAGCACGCAAGCGTTTTTCCGCCCTTTGGCAATTTCGCGAAGGGACGGGGTGCCAATCGGGTTTTCGAGCGCTTGATGAAGCACCGATTCGGGGTCTGCGAGGGGCACGGCAGTGTGTATGGCGAGGGGCCCGACAATCCGCTCATCCGGCAAAGTCACTTCAAGTCCTGTTTTGCCGTAATCGAGCGTAAGTTTCATTTTAATTTGCTCCCCTATTCGCCCGGTTGGGGCAACATTTGGATCAATCATACCTCACAATCCCGTTCAAAGACTTACAAACGACACCATGAATGCGATCCGCGTTGTAAAATGAAATTTGAGGAGATGGCAAAATGTCGAAACGACCCCCAAAAACAGCGGTAGTGGCTTTCAAGGTCGATACCGCCCTCGCAGATTTGCTTAACAAACTTCCCAACAAAAGTGCCTTTATCAGAAAGGCCATTGAGTCGATGCTTGGGGTGGCCTGCCCACTTTGTCATGGAAAGGGCGTTCTCCCCCAAGGGATCCATAACCACTTCGCGCCCCTGATCGCCCATGCAAAGCTGACGCAGTGCGAAAGCTGTGGAGACAAGCTCGAATTGCCTTTGGAAGAAGTCGACCTGAGTCATTTGAGTCGCAACCGTTTGGAGCAGTTCTTCCTTGGGGGCCCGCTTTATTGCGATCCCTGTTTTGAGAAAACCCCCAGTTGTGATGATTGTGGTTGGCATATCAACCCCGATGAAGCAGAAGAACATCACCGCAAAGCGCACCCACACAGTCACGAATAATCGAAATCAAGGAGCCGATATCAGGTCGGGAAATCCTCCCTAAATGCATTGCGCCGGAGAAATATTCCCCGGCGCTTGATGTTTAACAGTAAGCTCTTTGGCTCAGTTCCCCAAGCCTGGTGGAGCACCCACAAAACCGAGAGATTCCGAGTTCCTCTCCTCGGTTTTCCGTTGATTGTTGGCCTGTTGAATGGCCTTTTTTACAGCAGCCTGGTACGCGAATTGGTTTCGAATGTTTTGCTGGACATCGCCGACCATTCGGCTTTGTTGAATGGTGGCCTGATTGGCCATTGTGCTGCGCATCATGTTCATCTGCAGCAGTTGCTGTGTTTGGGCAGTCATATTTTGCCCCCCCATGCCACCGCCACCTTTGCCCATGGCGCCACCGCCACCTTTCCCCATACCTTTTCCTTGGCTCATTCCCGAGCCCATACCGCCACCATGCATGGGGCAACCACCACCTCCGGAGCCCATACCTTGAGAGCCCATACCAGGACCACCCTGGCCCATGCCGCCACCTTTGCCCATGCCGCCACCCATGTGGTCAGCCTGGAGTCCGGCGAAAGGCATGAAAACGGTTCCGGCCGCAACCAGCACCATCCATCTGAATTTCCTAACCATCACCCACCCTCCACTCTGATTCGAAGGACGGGAGCGGCACCACTTGTCGCACCCATATGGATACTACGCAGGCTAACAGGATCGGAGTTAATCAACATTATGAGAAATGGAGACTTTGATCCTGTAAAGGAAAAAAGGCTCCCAGTTATCCGAAAAATATGTGAGTACTACCTTGGTTTGGTCCAAAAAAGAAGAAGAAGGTCCCCCCTTGGGATTCCCTCTCCTTGCAAAAGAGGATCCGGACCAAAAATAAACCGGGTGTCCACCAGCTTTTGTTTTTCAACCTTTCATTTGAGTTCTGAATCCTTCTCCGCATCTGCTTTGCGATAAAGACCCGTTGGGATCAAAATTTCCCTGGGGAGTTTCTCGCCATCGCGGTATTTGCGGATGGATTCGACGGTTATTTGGGCGATCTTCTCAGGGAATTGGATGGGGTCTGCGTAAATTTTCCCTTCCTTGATAGCCTGCTTCCCTTCTTTTTGTCCATCAAAGCCGATGATCAATACCTGGGTTTTTCCTGCTTTTTCCAACGCTGCCCTGCATCCCAAAGCCGATGGGTCATTGATGCAAAAAATTGCGGCAATTTCAGGAACCGCCTGAAGAATATCCTCGGTTCCACGAGCGCTGGGTTCGGGCAAGCCATTCCCGGGAAGCTTGCGGGTAATTTGGATAGATTTTGAAGTATTTTTGGTATTGTGGTCATTGATTACTTCCTCAAATCCCTTGACCCGAAGGATGCACGACTCCGCCTCGGGATAATCCAGGATGGCGATTTTGGACGCTTTGCCACCAAGCGCTTCGATCATTGCCTTGCCCGCCTGGCGGCCACCTTCAAGGTTGTCTGTGGCAATATGACTGGTCACTGCATCCTTTGCCTTGGGGTCGGTGCAACCGGTGTCTGCCGTGAATACCGGTATCCCAGCCGCCTTGGCTTCGAGAATTGCTGGGCCAATCGCCATCGCATCACGGGGACAGAGGACGATTGCCGCCGCCTTTTTCACGATGAAATCCTTGACCTGGTTGCTTTGCCTGGCGGGATCCATTTCCGCGCTCACCACAATAGCTTCCAGCCCAAGCTTCGCCGCCTCGGTGGCAATGGTATCGCCTATGGTTTTAAAAAACGGATTGGTGAGGTTCATGACCGAAACACAAATAACCCCTTTTGAGGCTTTGGATTGGGTTTGGTCACCAGCTCCGACTTTTTGTGGTGGTTTTTCCGAAGAACAACCTCCCAATATCGGAAGGGTAAACAAACAAATTGCCCCCAGAAGTCGGGAGAGGGTACATCGGAAAAAGTTGCGACGATTCATGGGGGGAGTCCCAAAAGGAGGAAAGCCAGAGGTGAGAACGAAATTGGCCTATATCCGCAAATTACGACCTGCGACACAAAAATGCGACAATCCAGGGGTTAACAAACAGTCAATGGGCTAGTAAAAGTCGGGTCAATCGACCTTATTGTCACCCAGGTCTGTCACGATCCTTCGCAGGACCCACCCTGGCAAAAGGTTGAGGAATTTGATCAGGACAACCGTGATAAACGGGAAGTTGTAAACCTCGCGGCCTCCGGCGATGGCGGCAAGCATTTTCTTCGAGGCTTTTTCAGGCGACATCACCCCGGGCATGGGTCCATGATTTCCCGCGGTCATCGGGGTCGTGATGAATCCGGGGCATAAGGTCGTCACCTTAATTCCTTTGTTTCGAACCTGTTCACGAAGCGATTGGCTATAGGAGTTTACCGCTGCCTTGCTGGCGCAGTATCCACCCTCCCCACCAAAAGAGATGTAAGCGGCGAGGCTCGAAATCGCCACAAGTTGGCCCTTTTTGCGCTCAAGCATTCCGGGAAGGACCGAGGCAAAGGAATGGACAACACCGAGGGTGTTGATCCGGATCATGACCCCGATCTCGCGGACATGGGCCTGGGCTTCAAGGGGACTGGGCACCCCCACCCCGGCATTGGCAATCATAACATCTGTCTGCCCGAGAGCGGATTCGATTTGGGCTACAGCGGCCTGCACTTCGTTCCAATCAGCGACATCGGCCCCCGCAATGTGGGCATGGCCACCCTTGGCCCGAATTTCGACGGCAAGTTCTTCAAGGATTTGGGTTCTACGGGCTATCAAACCAACTTTTGCCCCCGCTTTTGCCAAATCTAAAGCCATTGCCCGGCCAATACCGCTGGAAGCGCCAGTTACGATGACGGTTTTTCCGGCAAAAGCGATGCTACCCATAGTACCTCTCCTGCCCTTGTGATTTTTTTTGCCCAATCCCTGCCATGCCTACTATGATATCCAAAACTGGAATTAGGGACGATTCGCACAGGTCACGGGAAATGGATGACCCCCTCTCGAGCCTATCTTCGCAATTGATGCAAGCCACGATGGTGCGGTATTACCACCGCCTTATCAACGACTTCCCAACTTTGCACATGAAAGATCTGACCCAACAGGAATCGGGACAGGGTCGGCTGATCCGTCTTGATGGCCGTTGGGTGACCAATTTTGGTTCGGATAGCTTTCTTGGGCTCGATAAACACCCTGCGGTGCTTGATGCCCTTGACAGGGGTGTTCGCAAATGGGGTTCGCACAACGGTTGTTCCCGGGCGTTTTCCAGCGTTGAAGCGAACGAAATGGCCGAAGAGCGCCTTGCTTCGTGGCTTAAGGCCCCATCCGCCCTGATTTATCCGTCTGTCACTCTTACCAACCTGGGCGCACTTCCCGCGCTATTGACCCGACATGATGCCTTGGTGGTGGACCAATATGCCCACAACTGCATCCAGCAGGGAGCCAAGATCGCCAAGGCCCAGGGGATCCAAACGGCCATTTTCAGCCACAACGACCCGGACAGCCTGGAATTGACCCTGGCCAAGTTTCGCCCCTATCGTCACGCCATCATTGCAATTGATGGTGTCTATTCCATGAGCGGAATGCTTCCCCCACTGGTAGAGTTCCAGCGGATCGCCCGGGAAAATCGCGCCGTGCTTTATGTGGATGATGCCCATGGCACGGGAGTTTTGGGTGAGCGGGGCCGTGGAACTGTCCTTGATGTGCTTGGAAACTACGACAACACTTTGGTCGTGGGTTCGCTATCCAAAGGGCTATCCTGTTTCGGTGGGTTCATCGCTTGCAACCCGGAGATCAAGTTCGCGCTCAAGGTGCGATCTGGCCCGATGGTGTTTGGGGGCCCGGTACCGCCTCCCTATCTCGAAGCGATTTGCACGGTGATGGATATCATGGAGTCCGATGAGGGATTGATCCTCTTGTCGACGCTGCATGAAAATATGGGCCTGTTCAATCGTCTGGCACATGGCGCAGGACTCTCGCCCAAGGGCGGAATCGGCGCGATAGCCTCAATCCCGATTGGTGACGAAACGGCGACATTGACCGCGGGGAAACTCCTGTTTGAACGGGGCTTTTATGTTCAATCCGTGATTTTTCCCGCCGTGCCCCATCATCAGGGAATCCTCAGGGTTCAAATCAACGCAATCCATACCCACCAGGAAATCCGGCAATTGGTCGAAGCGCTTGCTGATGTTGTTGCGGAAGTGGGCACAACAGGCGAGGAAGTGCCCGCAGCAAACCTCGAGCCAAATGGGGTAACTTCAATCTAACCGAATTGCGATACTATAAAAATCAAAAAGGGCCCCGGAAATTCCGGAGCCCTTTTTTTATGATCAGGAATTGGGGGAAAGGGTTAAGCAATCACCCCACCCCCAAAAATTTTAACCCGCAAGGATTGGATTAGCCCCAAGTTACCAGGTTCGGCTCAAGAGGCGTCGCCAGATTGGCATGGCTAGGCAGGACGCGAAGCCTATAGCCATAACGGCCTGCCGCATCACAAACGATTTTGCCCTCATAGGTTTGCCAACCATCCTGGATCGTGCCCTGTGGTTCTAATGTCAGGGTGCTCGGTTCATGGACATCGCCATGACTGTCGAGATGTCCGTGACAGGACTGAACCAGGAGGTCCGAGGGGGAAAGTCCGGCCAGTTGGACCTTCGCAACAAAAGTCATGGTTCCACCCATGTTGTGGGAAGCGCCTAATTGGGTAAGGTCATCAATGCGGATTGAGGACCACTGTTGGGCGACATGTTGCCTCCAACTTGCCAGTTCCCGCCCCTCCCGCATCGACGAAGCGGCAAGCTTGTCGTGACGCGCAAGTGACGGAATATAGCAACGATCGGTATACTCGCAAACCATGCGACCGGTGTTGTAGACCGGAGCCAGGGTGGAGATGGCCCGCTTCATCCGGCCAACCCATCCCTTGGGAACCCCATCGGAACCGCGGCGATAGAACAGGGGAACGATCTCCTGTTCGAGCAATTCATAGATCGAACGACTTTCGATCTCATCCTGATAGGCGAGGTCGCCATACTCTTCGCCCGCCCCGATGGACCAACCATTGGTGCCGTCAAAGCCCTCAACCCACCATCCATCAAGTACCGAAAAATTGAGGACGCCGTTGGCGGCAGCCTTCATACCCGAGGTGCCGGAGGCCTCAAGCGGCCGACGGGGGTTGTTCAGCCAAATGTCACAACCTTGAACCAGGTAACGGGCTGTGCTCATATCGTAGTCCTCAAGGAATACGATTCGGTTGCGAAGCTCCGGCCTGCGCGCGAAGTTCGAAATCTCGGCGATCAGTTCCTTGCCGCCATGATCATGCGGGTGGGCCTTGCCGGCGAAGATCATCTGAACGGGATGATCCTTGCTCAAAAGGAGATTGGACAGACGCTCGATTTGGCGAAAAATGAGCGCCCCACGCTTGTAGGTGGCGAAGCGACGGGCAAACCCGATGGTAAGCGCTTCGGGATGGAGGAAATCCTCCGCTGCGGCGATCTCCGAGGAAGATGCCGCCCTTGCCTTGAGTTGGCGGGCGATCCTTGTTCGGGCATAGGCCACAAGGCGCTCACGGCGGCGCTCGTGTGTCCGCCAAAGTTCCGAATCGGGGATGTTGTCGATCCGCTTCCAAACGGCGGTTTCAGCCGGACGGGTCTGCCATTCGCGACCGAGATAGCGATCAAACAAGTTGACCATTTCCCCGGAAAGCCAACTGGTGGTGTGGATGCCGTTGGTGATCGAGGTTATTGGGACTTCGCTTGGACAGAGCCCAGGCCATAGATTCTTCCACATGCCACGGCTGACTTGGCCGTGAAGGGCCGATACGCCGTTGGAGACATTGGCGAGTTTGATCGCCAAAACGGTCATGCAAAAAGTTTCGTGGTTATCGGAGGGGTTTTCCCGTCCCAAAGCGAGGAAATCGTGGAAGTTGATTTTCAGACCGTCATAATAGTCATGAAAATACTTCTCGATCATGTCGACGGAAAACCGGTCGTTTCCGGCAGGAACCGGAGTATGGGTTGTAAAGACCGAGCCGGCAGCAACGGCTTCCCGCGCCTCGGCAAATGAAAGACCTGGGGCGTTTTCGATCGCCATGCGAATTCGTTCGAGGTTGCAAAAAGCCGAGTGGCCTTCGTTCATGTGGCAAACACGGGGTTCGAGTCCCATGGCCACCAGCGCCCTTAGCCCGCCGATCCCAAGGACGATCTCCTGGCGCACCCGCATGTCTGTGTCGCCGCCATAAAGTCTCGCGGTAATGTCACGATCGGCCGGACTGTTCTCCTCGACATTGGTGTCGAGCAAAAATAGCGGTACCTTGCCAACCATCATCCGCCAAACACGAAACTTGACGGGAAGCCTTGATATTCCGGTATCAACAAGGAGTGGGGCCCCATCAGGGCGTGTCACCTGCACCATCGGCAAGTGGAAAAAATCGTTGTCTGGATAGCGCTCTTGCTGCCATCCATCGACTGTCAGGTATTGGCGGAAATACCCTTCGCGGTACATGAGGCCAACCGCTGCCAGGGGAATTCCCAGGTCGCTCGCGGCCTTCAGGTGGTCGCCTGCAAGAACACCCAAGCCGCCCGAGTAGACGGGAACGCTTTCGTGGATACCAAACTCGGCGGAGAAATAAGCAACGACAGGCTTGCCATGATGCGCTGCGGGTACAACGGTGGGGTGTTTTTCGTCAAACCAGGCGTCCGCCTTCATGTAGGCGTCAAAGTTCGCTTCGACCTTGTCGAGCTGATTGAGAAATCCCTGATCCTTTTCTAGTTCGCGGAGGCGTTCCTGGGGAACGGCGCTCAACATGCGAACGGGATTATGGTCGGTTTCGTTCCAAAGTTCGGGCTGTACGCGACGAAGGACCGTGATGGCATCGTGATTCCAACACCACCAGAGGTTAAAAGCAAGCTTGCGAAGTGCTTCAAGCCGTGCTGGAACTTTGGGTTGGACGGTGAAGATGCGTGGTTTGCTTGTCGGTGGCACGAAAACCTCTTCTCTTTATTTGCAAGCGTATAGACGAGGTGCTCTTTCCCCCAAAGGAAAGACACCTACCCCATAATCAGAGAGAGGTTGCCACAAGACATGGCCAATTCAGGTATGTGGGAAAGATGGATCAACTTTTCCCCCCCGCCATCGCTGCTTACTGTATTCAACGAATCGGATGCCCGGAAATCAAGGGGAGGTTTTTCCGGGGAATTTGCGATCAAAATGCCCGGAAAACGCCAAGCCAAGGAGAGCCCAATGGGTGTTCCAAAAGGAGCTTTTTGAAACGATCTCCGAAGATTGGCTTAATCTTCAAAAGAATTCGGTGGAAAAAGATTACCAGCAGAATTTCCTGAAAAATTACGGATTCGAGCCGTTTTGAATCAAGAGAATTCAATCCAGGAAATGGTGGCGAAAACACAAAAGTATGGCTTGCTTACAAATGGTGATTCTTTCCCTTGCTCTCCGTGTGACATGCCAAAGACTTTCCAATCGTCAAAGATCCATCGAAAATCGGTAACCCCCACCCATTCCCAAATTGGTATTGAACCTTCTCCAAACATGTGGCATATTATAATGATGTGAGGAGTAGCAACTCATGCGGCAACTTTTAACCTATCTGGCGATGCTGGCCACTCTTGTGGTGTCCCTGCCTCCGGCTTGGTGCTGCATGTCCAGACCCTTCCAGTCGGCTTGTTGCTCCCGGATTGATCCTAAATGTGATGGGGAAACGGTTCCCGCCGAATGCGCCAACTGCTGCAATTCCACATCAACCGGACAAAAGCCTCCAAAAGTTCCAACTTCCTGTATCGTTTGCCAATCTGATCACGACTTTCTTCCCCAAGCCGAGACTTGGGAACCGGCCCCGTTGTATTTTGTGGAAATATTGGCCCCAACTTCTGACTCTGCCAATGCTTTCCAAAGATTGAGGCGTGAAAATCCTCCACAATATGAATCCCGTCCGCCTTTATGGCTGATCCATTGCTGTTTTCGCTGTTGAAACTCCCAGGGCCCCCTAAATTTCGATTTTGGGGTAGCCCAGCCGTGTTTGCATGAGTTATGAGATTTTTTGAACACACGGAGTTTCCTCATGTTTAAATGTTTTTGGTCTTTGGTTGTTGGCGCAATAGCTCTTGGTGCGATTGGCTTTGCCGCCAAGGGAATGAACCATACCCGTCAGGCTTCCTGTTGTCCGACGGGCGATTGCTGCCCCAACGGAGCCTGCTGTGTACTAGAGCCTTGTTGCGACAAGCCAACTTGCGTGCCTGGTGGCGATTGCTGCCTGAATTCGGATTGTTGCACTGACTGCCCCAAGGGCGGTCCAGAATGTTGCAAAGAAACCCAAGCCGTAAGCACCAAGGTCAAAGCTTGTTGCGCGGAAAAAGCTCCTTGCTGCAACGACTAGCCGCAAGGACTAGTTTCCAACCAAAAGCGGATCAGTAAGCTGATCCGCAAAACCAAGCAGGCCCTGGAAAACCCAAGCGGGAATCCAGGGTCTCTTTTTTTCGTTTCTTAATATCGAAATTTTTTATCAGAGAGATCCGAAACTAAAGCGGAGCTGGAATATCCCGCTTGCGCAAAATCCAAAATGCAATTCCCCATCCCGTCATCGCCACAAACATTTGAACCAGAAAACTCGGAACCCTCACCACCCCGGGCCCAAACCACTCCCGAAAATCCACCATTGGAATGCGACCAAGGGGGGCCTCCTGCGGGAGGTAATAGTAGTAAACACAAAGTGGCCGAAAAGGCTCAAGGGGGCCCCACAACTGCCCCAACAAATTGATCAAAAACATCGTAAGCAGGATCAGCACACATATGCCAAGGGCGATGAACCGCCTTCGGATCAGTACTGAAATGACAATTCCCAACCCAGATATGGATGCCATAAATCCAAATAGCTGGGGAAGTGCGAGTAGAAAGGCTGCTGGACGAATGGAAAACCGATCGGATATTTTTCCAGCGGAATTTGAGACAGGCGGATTGGCTTGTCCCAACTTATCCCGAAAGGGATCTTCGAGTCGAATCCGGATTGGCCCCATTTCGGCGATAATCGCAGGTTTTTTTGATAGAAATTTTGAGCTAAGCGGCTTGACCTCAAGTGGGGAGATCATCCAGGCGCCGATCGTCAAACCCGAAACAGCTAAAATTGCAAGGATTAGCATGGCTGTCGCCTCGGCGATCATATGACCGAGCCAAACGCCAAAACGGGAAATGGGCTGTGCCAGCAAAAGCTCCATGGTCCCGCGATCAATTTCGCCCGCTATGGCCTGGGTGGAGCGGCTGATGGCCCAAAGCGGAAGGATTGTGATCATGGTGGGATGGACCAGGCAAATGGAGAGGAAATCCATCGCCTGATTCAGGTCGATCCTTTCCCCGCCTAAAAGCGTCCGCAAAAGCTGGCCAGGCCCGTCAAAGAGGACCGCCTCCATGTCCTTGCTGTTAATCCCGCCCATGCCTCCCAACGCTTCAAAAAACGGGGCAATTTGTCCAAGCATTCTCTTGGCGATCAATGCCCATATAAATCCGAAAACAAATGCAAGTAAACCCGTAGCAAAAAGAGGCCAACGCAGATCCCGGAAGACACGCCACAATAAAGGCCGGATATTTCCTATATTTTTTCCCAAAATCCCAATCATGCCTGGATTCCTCCAGGGAATATGGATGCAAGGGCACGACGAAGCCCATCCTGTTCCACGCGAAGTTCCCTCGCCCCGGTAGTAGCCAGCCAGGTTAGTACCTGGGGAGTAAGCGCGGGTGCGGCAAGATCGCACACCCCCGCCTTTTCAGACTTGATAAGGCGCAATTGATCCGCGAGATGAGCAGGAATCGCCGGAAGTTGATCCGCCACAAGGTGTATCCTCACCCCGCCCCTCATCGTTTCCATTGCCCGGTCCATCACCAATTCCCCTTTTCGAAGAACGACGACCCGGTCAGCGACCGCGTCGACCTCTTCGAGTATGTGAGAGGAAAAGAGGACTGCCTGACCCGATTGCCTCGCTTCACGAACCAGTTCCACAAGGGCATCGCGCATGCTCGGATCAAGGGCATTGGTTGGCTCATCGAGCATCAAAAGCGGAGTGCGCGGCAAAAGGACAGCCAAAAGCGCCACCTTGCGTTTCATTCCCGAACTGAGTTTTCCAAGTGGCCGCTCCAGGTCGAGCTCGAAAAGGCGGGCAAGTCGCAACATGCGGGCCTCATCGGGAAGCTCTCCCCGGAAGGATGCAATCCACCGAACAATCTGTCTGCCGTTCATTGTGTCGTAAAGGCGAAGCTCAGCGGGAAGGTAGGAGACTTGGGCGCGGGCAAGATGTCCCTCGGCCCAACAGTCGTGGCCGCCCATTGTTGCTTGGCCTGCGGTGGGTTGAAGAAACCCGAGAATCAGTCGAAGGGCTGTGGTTTTGCCGGATCCATTTGGACCAAGAAGCCCGATAACCTCCCCCGGCCCTACAGAAATGTCGAGGCCTTTTAGCGCGTCAAACGCACCATACCGTTTGGAAAGCCCAACGGTTTTCAGGATCGGGATTAATGTCTCCATAACAACATGATAGTGGCATTCAGCGATGTTCCGCTTTTTTGGTTTAGTGGATCCTTCAGGATCCCGGGAATAGTTTAAAAGTATTGTTCCCACCAAGCCTTTTTGTTTTGTTAACCTCGCCTGGAAAGGCCTCCCATGAATCTCCCCTTCAAATCTGTTACGCTGTTGCTTACCTGGGGAGTGATAGGGGGCCTGTCTTTGCAAACAGGTCCACAAAACCTTGCCGCACAGAACCCGGACAACCCCTCTTCAGATGGGTTTACACCTTTATTTAATGGCAAAAATCTGGAAGGTTGGGTTCCCGTCAACACCCTCGAGGGAACCTTTTATGTCAAAGATTCCATGCTTGTTACGACCGGTAAGCCAACCGGTTTCATGCGCACGGAAAAGCAGTACCAAAACTTCATTCTTGAGCTGGAGTGGAAGCACACAAACACCAAGGAAGTTGGAAACAGCGGGCTTTTTCTCTGGGCGGATCCCCTGCCCGCCCTTGGCACACCTTTCACCCGTGGTATCGAAGTTCAAGTCCTTGTGAACCTGGAAAAAGAAGGGCAATACACAAGCCATGGAGACATTTTCAGCATCTGGGGGGCAACCTGCGTTCCGGACCGTCCCCATCCAATGGGATGGCCCCGTTGTCTCCCTTCCGAGCGCCGCGCCAAAGGCGGTGGCGAATGGAACCGCTATCGGGTCGAGGCCAAAAACGGGTCGATCAAGCTCGCTGTCAACGGCAAGGAAGTAAGTGGCGTGACAAAGGCAAGCCCAAGCAAAGGGTACATTGCACTTGAATCGGAAGGCGCCGAATGCACCTTCCGCAATCTCAGAATCAAGGAACTTCCCTCGGATGCCATCGATGAAAAGGAAGCCACTCCGCTGGCCCAGGGGCATCAATTCTTGCTTGCCCATGACGGATTGAGGGGGTTTGTCACCAAACCCGGTACTCCTTGGTCCATGGAGGACTGGAAGCTGGTTTATCGGGGGAAAAAGGGAACAGGCAGCTCGGAAATCTGGTCCACCAAAGCCTACGGCAATTCGGAATTCGTCGCCGAGTGGAGATTTCCCGCTGACAAAGACACCCAGGGAAATCGGAAGGTCTACTTGGGACTAAGGGGAAGCAACAAGGCCCTGATCCAATTGACCGACGCAAAAACAGGTTCCGGCGGGCTTCCCTTGGTTGAAGGGGACGCCAGTCTTCCCGAACAAGTTCGGTCCAGCGCCCGAACCCGGGAGATCGCCGATGCCAAGCCCGGGGAGTGGAACCGCCTCGAAGGGAGTCTGCTGGGCAACCAGCTCAGCTTGAAAATCAACGGCAAGGAAGTGATCAAGGCCCTTCCGCTTGAGGGGATATTGCCCGAAGGACCCCTTGGGCTGATTGCCTCGTCGGGACCCGTCGATTTTGCCAACCTCTTTGTCCGGGAATTGAAGTAACAAATCAGTGGGCTATTATATTATATCAGACAATCTTTCCCTTTGCGGGCCAGCCCAATCAAGGATTGCGTTTTGAAATCCCCTATTTTGCCTCTCGGGCCAAACCAAACCAGCCCGTTGGGTTGTAGAATGAAGGGAACTGCACTTTTAGCCGGGAGAGGTTCCTTGATCCCAATGGAATGGCGATTGTTGGTCCTTCGCGCCACCAGCCTGTTCATGGTTGTGGGCATGGCTGTTTTAATGGGCTGCCACTCCAGCGAATATGACGAGAACACCCGCAAAGCCAAGCGGATGACCGAGTTGTTTGACCGGGATGAAAAGTTTCTGGGTGATCCACTCCAGATTGGATCGGTCGAATTCCGGGAAACAGCCAATGTTGACACCAAGAAGTTATCTGTTTTTTTGAGAGGCACCGAAGGGATTTCCCCCAAACCGGGAACTGGCGGAAAGCCTGGAAAAGATGGGAAAATCATAGAAGGCAAGGGTCAGGAATTGGCAATTGCGACGGCACTTTCAGGGGGTAAGGAATCAGCGCAAAATTCTGCAGATGCGCCATACGGATTTGTTTACCTGCTTGATCCCAAGGCAAAACCTGTAAAAACCCCGCGTGTGGATGCCATTCTTGTTTTGGTTCGCCCGGACAAGGCAGGTGACAGGAAAGAACGCACCAAACTGGTTGCGGATCTGGCAAAACTCCGGATTACAAAGAACTTCGATCCCGAAGCAAAGGAAGGCGTCGATAAGTTCATGGGGCCAAAGAAATTGGACCCTACCTTTAAGGACTGGTTCCCCACAGCCATAAAACCCATCCCCGCGGATGAAGTGTTTGCGGATTCGCTGGTGACTTTGCCCGATGGCAGGCAAGCTGTGTGGTTTACCTATCTGGTTCCACTTACCCAGAAAAAACCGGTCAAATTCAACGGAACCATGGCGGTTTGCTATCGTGTGGTTCGTCCGCAGTTGGGACCCGCCCAACCCCAACCCGCTGGAAGCGCAAAGGCAAAAAGCGCTCCAGGCAAGGAATCGGATTTGGCATATGACGACCAAAAGAAGCGATTCAAGGTGCCCCAGGATGTTGAACTAAGCATCAAAAACCTGCGATTGGATGCTGACAAGGACGCTGCTATGGAGCTTTACAACTTGCGTTCGGGAACCACTCCCGTGGATGCCTCTCCCGCCCCCTCAGCGGGCGTCGGAAATAAACAATCCAAATGAATCCCCCAATCCAATCTGACCCGAATCTGCCTTTGGAACAGAGTTCCCCAGCTCCCGTTCGTTTGGCGCATTTCAGCGATATCCACATCACCCAGGGAAAGCCAGGCTGGCGGGCGGCTGATGTATTTTCCAAGAGATTACCTGGGTGGATCAATCTGCGGTTTTTCGGGAGAGGGTATCGTTTTCGGCATGCCCCCAAAGTGCTCGAGGCGCTTGCCAGTGAACTTCCTTCCCGAAATCTTGATCATCTGGTTTTCTCGGGCGATGCCTCTGCCCTTGGATTTGAATCAGAGGTTCAAAGGGCCGCCAGGTTGTTAAGGGTGGGCGAGCCGGGACGGCCCCTCGGGATCGCGGTACCGGGCAACCACGACTATTTCACGAACAAGTCGGTCACCGACGGGGCCTTTGAGCGGTTTTTTGGCGCCTGGCAGGTTGGAAAACGGATCGATGATTCGGTCTATCCTTTTGCCCAAAAAGTAGGTCATTTGTGGCTTATCGGCGTCAATTCCTGCACATCCAACCGTTGGCCTTGGGATGCCTCGGGCGAAGTTGGTGAAGATCAGCTGAATCGTCTGAAATGCCTCCTGTCTCAATTGGGGCCGGGATTGCGAATTCTGGTGACACACTATCCGGTTTTGCGCGCAAATCGGAGGCGCGAACCCAGGGTACGAGCCCTTCGCGATTTGGACCGGATGCTGGAGGTGGCTGCCAGTGGAGGCATTCGCCTTTGGCTCCATGGACATCGGCACGACCGATTCCATCACTCTCCCGATGATGGTCATGTGCCTTTTCCGGTGGTTTGTGCCGGTTCGGCCACCCAATCAGGCCGTTGGTCTTATGCCGAATACACCCTCACGGGCGAGTCGCTTCGCGGCTGTCGAAGGGTGTATGACCGTCATGTTGGGCATTTTGTCGACCGCGAAACCTTTGATATTGACCTTTCCGCGCCAAAAAGTCCTTCGTTGGACAATAATTAAGGCGTAAAATGAATTTTCGGCCAATGGCAGTCCCGAACAGGGTGGCCGGGCCCTTCACGAGATCCCGGAACACCGGACCATGGCTCCAAAAACCTGTGCATTGATCAGCCTCGGCTGCCCCAAAAATCTTGTCGATTCGGAAAAGATGCTGGGAGATCTGGCAAAAGATGGCTGGACCATCATATCGGATGCGGACAACGCCGATGTGGTTCTGGTAAACACTTGCGGGTTTATCGAGCCAGCCCGCCAGGAGTCGCTCGGCGTGATCCGTGAGCAGATCGCCCGCAAAAAATCCGGCAAAATCGGCGCGGTGATCGTGGCTGGTTGCCTTGCCGAGAGAAACCGCGACGACCTCCTCAAGGAAGTCCCGGGAGTCGACCACATCGTCGGGGTCCATGGTCGCGAGGAAATCACCCGGGTCGTCGACCAGGCGCACCTTTCCCGCAAGCTCAGGCAAACCGCGCTCACCCAGGAACAACGGACACTTTTCCGTCCGGCGCCGGTCAAGGCCCAATCCGATTCCGGACGATTTCGCGCCACGCCAAGGCATTATGCCTATCTTAAGATCTCCGAAGGATGCGATAGACTCTGCACCTTTTGCGCGATTCCCTCCATGCGCGGAAAACATGTCTCCAAACCAATCGAGACTATCATCGCCGAGGCGAAAGAGCTCGCCGCCGACGGAGTCAAGGAACTCCTTCTCGTTGCCCAGGACAGTACCTATTACGGCATAGACATCTATGGCGAGCCTCGCCTCGACAAGCTCCTTGAGGAGCTTCAAACAGTCGAAGGAATTCGCTGGATCCGCCTCCATTACGCCTACCCCGCCTACATCACCGACAGTCTGCTCGACACATTCTCAAAAGGCGTCTCCGGGGGCAAGCTGCTACCCTACATCGACATGCCTTTGCAGCATATCGCCGACCGGGTGCTAAAACGAATGCTTCGCAAGGTCGATAAGAACGCCATTGAGGAACTGGTGGTTCGCCTCCGCCAGGCCATTCCGGGTTTGGTCCTCCGTTCCACCTTCGTTGTCGGGTTTCCCGGCGAAACGGAAGAGGAGTTTCTTGAGCTTGAAGATTTCATCAAGCGCACCAAATTCGAGCGCCTTGGGGTGTTTCCCTACTCCTTTGAGGAGACGACACCCTCTTCCAAACTTGATGGTCACTTGCCAGAGGATGTGAAAAAGCGACGGGCCGACCGAATTATGGAGGTACAGCAGGGGATCGCTTTTGCTTGGGCCAAAGCCCAGCATGGCAAGGAGATTGACCTGATTGTTGACGCCGCCGACGAGGAGATCCCTGGTTGGTACTCTTGTAGAAGCCATGCCGATGCCCCGACAATCGACACGGTCGTTCGTCTCAAAGCCAAGGGGCTTCACTCCGGTGATATTGTGCGTGCACGCGTTTATGGGTCGGATGGATATGATCTCCTTGCCCGGCACCTTACCCCTGCCTCTGTTGGAGGGTCGGTTCTGCGATGAGTTCTCCCAGCCTTACGAAAACCAGCGCAACGCCCCATTGGCTCCACCTGGCCAATGTACTCACCCTGTCCCGTTTGGTGCTTGCCTTTGTCCTCTTCGGACTAATGGCTTATGAAATGTGGTTGGCATCGCTGGGTGTGTTCCTAGTTGCCGCGATTACGGATTGGCTGGATGGTTATGTTGCCCGACTTCAGGGGCTGGTAAGCAGTCTTGGCCGCGTTCTGGACCCACTCGTTGACAAAGTCCTCATTTGCGGCGCGTTCGTATTCCTTGTGCCAAGGGGAACCCAGGAAGGCTGGCTTTTGCCTTGGATGGTCACGGTTGTCATCGCACGCGAACTGATCATTTCCGGGCTTCGGGACCAACTCGAAAGCATGGGTGCGGCATTTGGCGCCGATTGGCTTGGCAAGCTCAAGATGACACTACAATGCGCGGCACTTATTGCAATTTTTGTCACCCTTGAAGTACAGGCTCGCGCCGGAATCGAATCCGTTCCCCAGGTCCTTTTCCTGCTTAGGGACGGCTTGGTTTGGGCCATGATTGTGTCAACGGTTCTCAGCGGAGCCAATTATCTTTTGCGTCTGGCGATCCCCTCACCAAAAAGCTGATCCCAAAAGCATCCCATTTGGAGGCTAACCCCATGGCCTTTGGTTTCGCCGTAGTCGGCTGCGGTATGATTGCCCGGTTCCATTGCAAAGCGATTGCGGATATTCCCGGAGCGCGTGTGGCTGCTTTGGTCGGCCGGTCCAGGGCCTCCGCTGAAAGGCTTGCCCATGAAATGGGCCTCGAGGGCCTTTTATGCACCGACAACCTCGAGGAGGCACTAAAAACTCCGGGGGTCGATGCTTTGATTGTCACCACCCCCTCCGGCGTTCACATGGAATCCGCTGTTTTGGCCGCGAGGGCGGGCAAGCATGTTGTCGTCGAAAAGCCACTGGAGATCACCGCCGCCCGATGTGATGCGATCATCGAGGCTTGCGACAAAGCCGGCGTTGTTCTTTGCACCATTTTCCCCTCGCGCTTTGGCGATGCCAACCGCGAACTCAAATCCGCTATCGACGCGGGACGCTTCGGACGCTTGACCCTTGGGGAAACCACGGTCAAATGGTGGCGGTCCCAGCAATATTATGATGAAGGTGGCTGGAAGGGCACACAGGCCCTGGATGGTGGTGGCGCCCTGATGAACCAGGCCATCCACAATGTGGATCTTCTTTTGTGGATGATGGGACCGGTCGAATCGGTTGCGGCCTTCACCGGAACTCTTGCACACGACCGTATCGAAGTCGAGGACACCGCCGTTGCTTCAATCCGTTTCAAAAATGGCGCGTTGGGCGTGATCCAGGCTACCACCAGCGTGTGGCCCGGCCTCTCCAAAACCATTGCCATCCACGGCGACAAGGGTTCTGTGGAAATCGAGCAGGATGACCTGATTTTATGGAAATACCAGAATGAACTTCCAGGCGATTCCGGCATCCGCGAACGATTTGCCGTAAAATCCGGGTCGTCAGGTGGGTCCTCGAATCCCGGCGCCATCAGTCATGTTGGCCACACAAGACAACTCGCCGACTTTATCGATGCCATAAAGGAAAATCGCAAGCCTTTTGTGGATGGCGCCGAAGGGCGCCGATCCGTTGAGCTTATTGAGGCGATTTACCAGTCCGCGCGCACAGGAACTATTGTCCGTTTGGCCTAAAACGGCCTATGTCCTTAAACTGGATATTGGACCGGAGCGGGTGTCTGAGCAAATCCGGCCAAGGTTCCCACCAGGTCATCAGTCCCCAAAGGTGAAGGGAAACAGATCCGTTCGCCATGGGTGAAACCGGTGCGCGATCCCCAATAGATTGCCTGTCCCAAAAGGGTGTGTTGGATTTTCGCGAGGCGCTTTTCGTCGAATTGGCTTGAATAACAAGCCACCGAGCGCAATTTGCGATCAAATGTTTTTGAAATATCCACAATACAGGATCCGTTCCAGATCCGGTCCTCCGCATCGAATGGAAACGGAGCGTAGGCCAGATGTGGAACGCGCCATGGTTTGGTATGGGCGTAACGGTCGTCCCACTTTGACAGCTGCGAACCGAACCGGGCAGCCTCAATCAAAAGATGCGCCTGATGATGATCGGGGGATCCCGAGGGTGTTCTCCCAGCGATTCCAATCACAAGGTTGGGCTTCAGACGCCGGAATAGCGTCGCGAGTTTGTAACGATTTTCCGGCTCATCCATCAGCACCCGATTAGGCAAATCCAAAAGGACGCGCAAGGGAACACCCAATTCGGCCTGGGCGGCCTCGGCTTCCAAAAGTCGGCCACCTCTTGTGCCCCGGGGCGTAGGTTCACCGTCGGTCAGGTCGACAATCGCGACCGACTTTCCCTGATCCACCAAACGGGCCAGGGTACCACCGCACAAAATTTCCAGGTCGTCCGGATGTGCGCCAACCGCCACCACATCCCAGGGTTTTGCCAAAGCCCATTCGGGCAGACAGTCCCCAGTCACAAACTGGGGTGTTGGTTTTGCGCTCAAGGAAACACCCCAATTTGAAGGAAAGCCTGAGTTTCCGCTGACTTAGTTGATTGTCAGCGTGAAAGGCATGGTCGGTGCGGTTCCAACTCCGTTGGATGCAGTAACAGTGAAAGTATAGGTGCCTTTCACAGCGGAGGTGTTGCTCGTCAACAGGCCGGAGGCGGCGTTGAGGAAGACTCCCGAGGGGAGAGTTCCTGTGGTCACACTATAAGTCGGAGTGGGAACGCCTGTCGCGGTAAAGGTATAGCTTCCGGCGGTGCCAGCCTTGAAGGTGGCATTGTTGGCTGATGTGAAGACAGGAGCGGTTGCATCAGCGATCTTCAGGGTGAAGCCCTGTGTGGCGGCCGTTCCGATGCCGTTGGATGCGCTGATAGTAAAGGAATAAGTTCCCAAAGCCGCTGCGACGGTGCTCGCCAGGACCCCTGTGGTTGTGTTAAGTGTTACTCCATCGGGCAGGGTTCCTGTGGTCACGGAGTAGGTCGCGGCCGGGGTTCCGGTCGAGGTGACATTAAAGGTTGATGCTGTTCCTTTGACAAAAGTGGTCGTGGCGGCAGAGGTGATGGTGGGAGCCTTGTTGATATTTAGGGTAAATGCCTGGGTTGCCGCGGTCCCTACGCCGTTGGTTGCCGAAATGGTGAAGTTGTAAACACCGTTTGCCGCGGCGGTGGTGCTGGCCAACACACCAGTGGTTGGGTTGAGCGTTACGCCTGTGGGGAGTGTTCCGGTGGTCACGGAATAGGTCGCGGCCGGGGTTCCGGTTGAGGTGACGGTGAATGTGCCGACTGTCCCCGCGCTGAATGTGGTGGATGCGGCGGAAGTGATGGTCGGTGCAACTCCCTTGACCGAATTAACGGTAAAGGATTGAAGAACCGTTTTGCCATTCTTGTTGGTGGCCTGGATGGTAATGGTCGAGGTACCCGTCGACCCTGCAACCGGGGTCAGGGACAGCAGGCCGTTGGTGATACTTGGTGTCACCACAGCAGGATTGGAGTTGTTGAGGATGGTGTAGGTGAGCGCCGTTCCTTGCTGCAACAGGACTGCCTTGTTGACGAAGGAGAAATTCGACGATTTGGCGTTTGTGGGGAAATTGGAGCCGTAATTGCCTGTGAGCGGAAGTTCGTTCAACGCGGAGTTTACGGTCGACTGATTCACAACAGGGTATGCCGAGAAGGCCTGGACGGCGTCCATACCGGCGCCTGTGACCGTCGAGAACACGGTGAATCCACCATTCTGGTTATCCAGATTGGCAGTGTTGTCACCGAGGTTGAAGAAGAATTGGTTGGTGGCCGAGTTGGGGTCGCCACCGAGTTTCGCCATGGCGATGGTGCCATAGGTGTTGGTGATTCCCGGCTCATTTACAACCGGAGCATTTTGGGAAATGGCTGTGATTGCGCCTGTGGTTCCGGTCGGGTTTGTGAAGGTGAATCCACCTCCCTGAAGCACGAATTTGGTGCCGTTTGAAAGGGCCAAACGGTGGTTAATCATATTGGTGTAGGCGCCGCTATTGACATAGTTAATCAGGTTGGTGGCTGAAGCCGGAGTATATGGATCCAGCAATTCGAGATTGATATTTCCCTGGGTCGATTGAAGCTGGACCAGGCTGTGTGTGGTCGCCCGATCGGAGAAGGAAGTATTGAGGTTCACAGTCGGCGTCGTGCCGCCATCAAAGATGGTTTGTGTGCCGATTGGATTGGCGATCGTTGGCCCGGTATTAAAAATGGGATTCAAAAAGTTTTGATTTCCCAGCGCTTTGGGTGTGGTTCCGCTAAAAGGCGCGAAGGAAGCCACAATTTCCTTGTTTTTGGGATTGTAGATCTGGAGCTGATCCGGGGTTCCCGCCATGGTGGTAAGAACCAATTGCTGGTTGGTTTGGACCAGGGTTTTTCCCCCTGTCGTTGAAGCAATATCCGAGGCACCCTGGAATTGGCCGGCGGCAATATTAAATCCTGTTGTTGGACTAGCCGAGCTGCCACCATATGCGGCCACGGCTTTGCCAGAAAATCCGTTGAACACAACAGCTTGGGCGGCGGCTCCAGGACCCGAGGCCACCGCAAGATCAGCGTAGGCGCTATCGGTGTAATGGATGGCCGAGACATTCACACCGCCCCGGAAGCTTGCATCGAAAGCCAGGCGCGAGCTGATGGGGTTGGTGGAGGTTTTGTTGAACATGCTGACCTGGGGAAGCGCGCCAGCCCCGGCACCACAAATAACTTCCTCGGCGGGGGTGCCAACCATATCGCCCATGGCGACGCTCACGCCACCACGGAACCCCTGATCAAAAGCAAAAAAGGTAGTTATTGTGCCAAATGACTTTCCATCATAAACCGAAACCCACGGCTTGGCACCGGCCCGTGCACCCACAACGATGTCCGTCTGGCCGTCACCGTTGAAATCGCCTGTCGCAACATTGACCCCGGTAAGAAGGCTGTTGTTGATCGCGACAAAGCTCTTGATCAGCTTTCCGTCCTTGCCACTGAAAATGTTGACCTGGGCCGCCGCGCCTGGGCCGGCACCCGCGACAATGTCCTGGTAGCCATCCGCGTTAAAATCACCAAGGGCGACCTGGGCGCCTCCGGTGAACTTGCTACCAAAAGGATTAAAGCTTCTGATAGTTTGACCATTGGCCCCGCTAACCACACGAATTGTTGCCGCCGTCCCTACAGCAGCACCACTTCCCACGACGGTATCCGTGTACCCATCATTGTTAACATCCCCCGCCGCGATGGAGACGCCACCCATAAATGCAGCCGGAACCGAGCGATCCTCAAGCATTTCCAATCCCAAAGGACGCTTCGAGGGCTTTTGACGACGACGGCTGAAAAAAAACATGAATCACCTCATCTGCAAAATGGCTTGCCGACCCAAATGGGACAGATCCCGCCCCAAAAGGCCCGGATGGCAGCACACTCAATCCCTTTATCGGACAAATCCGGCATAATCCTTACGAATAAACTTGGTGTTTGGATTGTTTTGCCTCAAGTTTGCACAACATTAATCACCGCCGGAAATTTTGGGCCCTTTGCCTAGGATTTTCCTTGGGCACATACATGGGAAACTTGGCCCCAACTTTCGCCAACCTTTCCACGGGATCATTTTCATGAATCAGGTTCTTGCGGTTATCCTGGGAGGCGGGACCGGTGCCGGCCTTTTTCCCCTCACCCAACACCGTAGCGTTCCTGCGGTTCCCCTGGCGGGGAAATACCGTTTGATCGATGTTCCGGTCAGCAACTGTCTTAACTCCGGAATTTGCCGCATCTTCATTTTGACACAATATCAAAGCGCATCCCTGCACCGTCACATCGCCAACACCTACAAAACCGACCCTTTTCACGGCGGCTTTATCGAGTGCCTGGCCGCACAACAGACCAACGAGGCCAGCGACTGGTACAAGGGGACTGCTGACGCCCTGAGGCAAAACCTCCCCTACATCGAAATTGAGGAATTTTCCGATCTGATCGTTTTGTCTGGTGACCAACTCTACCGAATGGACTTTGGGCCACTCCTGAGAGCCCACCGCGCCGCAGGCGCTGCGGTCACCCTTGCTTGTACACCCGAAACAGCCCAACAAGCCACGCGCATGGGCAACATCATTACCGATTTCCCGGTGGTGGCAGGCGGTTCGGGCACGGTTCGCCGATTTGTGGAAAAACCCACTGAAGCCACCCTTGCGGAACTGACTTCGCCCGGCCTCCCGAAAGAGAAACCCCACCTGGTGAGCATGGGGATCTATGTCATATCCCGCAAAGCCCTTTTTTCCCTTTTGGGTGATCAGCCCTGGACGACGGACCTCGTCAATGAAATTCTTCCCGGGGTGGTCGCGGCTGGACGGGCTTGCGCTTACCGTTTTGATGGCTTTTGGGACGATTTGGGAACCATCGCCAGCTACCACGATGTCCAGATCTCCCTGGCTAGCGAAAAGCCCCCTTTCGACTTTCACAGTCCCGATGGTGTCATATTTACCAGGATGAGGAACCTTCCCGCGTTTCGAATGATGACCGCGTCCGTGAGCCAGTCCTTGATCAGCGATGGGTGTGTCCTTGGAAAGGATGTGGTTCTGGACCGTGTCCTATTGGGTGTGCGCTCGTTTGTGGGTAACCTGACGACGATTCGCAACACGGTTATGCTTGGCGCCAATTTTGAGGAAACATCCGCGGAAAAGGAAGCCAACGCAAAAGCAGGACTTCCCCCCCTTGGAATTGGCGACAATTGCGTCATAGAAAACGCCATTTTGGATAAAAACTGTCGTATTCCCTCGGGAACCAGGATTCTCAACAAAGCCGGTATTCATCACCACGATGGACCCTTTTACTACATACGCGATGGATTTGTGATCATTCCCGCCAACGCAACCGTGCCAGCGGGAACAGAAATTTAAAGCAGGCACAAGGAATTGCCGTGAACCCGTTGAAACTTTCCCTTCCCGAAAAACTCACAAGCCACAAGTGGCTCAACCTGTTTCGGGTGGCCTGGTCCGGAAGTCCGGCAACGGGAGGGTCGGCAAAAGGGGAGTGGATCTTTGCATCCCGCCGCGAGTTGCCCAAGGCCTGGCCCATTCCCGCCGATGCGGTTGTGATCGCTCCCATCCTCATTGAGGAGGGGAAACCGGATCGCATCCTGGTCCTTAGGGAGTTCCGCGTTCCTGTTGGCTCATGGTCTTATGGGCTTCCCGCCGGGCTAATTGAATCCGGCGAAACACCCGAAACAACGATCCACCGCGAACTTCATGAAGAGGCGGGGCTTGCTGTCGTCAAATTCCTACGAATGTCCCCGCCTCTTTATTCGAGCTGTGGTCTCACCGATGAGACTTTTGTCCAGGCTATTGTCCTTGCGCGCCATCTCCCCGGGGGTGCGCGTCCGGAGTCCTCCGAATCGATCATCCCGATGGAACTCGACTACGATGGCGTGTGTCAACTGTTGGATCACCCGGAATACCCATTTGACGCGAAATGCTGGCTCATTCTTGATGGGATAAGGCAGAGAGGTTTTGTTGGATAATTTGGGGGTTACCTAATAACTTGCCGCTCATAATGTCCAACGATGATTTGGCAGCGGATGATCCGGCCACAATTCACCTCCCATTGCCTGAAACTCCTGTCCCAAATGGATTATCTTCGTCAAACCGGAAAATATCATGATCGACACCCATGTCCATCTTTTTTCCGATCCTGACGATTGCCGATTTCCCGTCCATCACAACGCCCCTTATCAACCCAAAGTGGGTTTTGGACCGGAACAACTCAAGCCCCTTCTGCCCGGGGCCGGGATCGAAGCGGTGGTCCTGGTCCATCCGGAACCTTACCAGGACGATCACCGATGGCTGATCCATTGCCTCGATGAACTTCCCCAAATCAGCAGGGGAATTTGTCATTTCTTTCCACAAAACCCAAGGACACCAGCCCAAATCCGACAAATTGCAAACGATCCACGAATTGTCGGAGTAAGGCTGCATGCGTATGCGCCTGAGAGGCTTCCCCCTCTCGACTGGATTACCCTGAATTCCTTTTGGACTGCGGCGAATGAGGCCGGATTATTGGTTCAGCTCCATTTGGAACCCCGCTATGCCGATGCTTTTACCCCGATGCTTGAACGGTTTCCGCAAGTGAGCGTGGTCATCGATCATTGTGGGCGCCCCTTGCAGGGGAACCTGGCAGAATTTGAAAAGGTAATCGCGTGGTCGCGTTTTCCGCAAACCTTTATGAAATTGAGCATGTTGACCCCCAAAGACCACTACCCACACAGGGACATTGGCCCATTCGTCCGAAGGCTATTCGACGCGTTTGGCCCGGACAGGCTCCTTTTTGGCGGAACGGTTCCTTGCACAAACCCGGCGGAGATATTGGCTCAAAAAGAGCGACTGTTGAGGCTATTGGAAACGGTTGGAACGGCCGAAATGATGAAGATTTGGGGAAACAACGCCCGAAAACTGTTCAGGTTTGGATAAGAGGGTCGATATCTCATTGGTCACACTCCCCAAGAGAGTTTACCGAGCCATGTCTGTAATCGTTTTTCTCCTGGCAATTGGACAGCCCTCAGTGCCCGCCACGGCCAAGGCTCCCCCACTAAAAATCACGGCTGCAGAACTTCACAAACCGGGATATTACCCGGACCGGATCATCCTAAACCTGACAGAAACTCCAGAGCGCTCGCTTGCCGTGACCTGGCGAACCTCAACCCTGGTAACCACCCCACAGGTGCAGTTCGCCATGGCCAGGGAAAATTCGACTTTTGCCAAATCCACAAAGACCGCTTTCGCAAAATCCACGCCCCTCAAATCGGACTTGGGTGAGGCCCTATATCATTCCGCCCGGATGGAAGGACTGAATCCCGGAATGGTTTATGCGTACCGGGTCGGAGATGGCACACACTGGAGTGAATGGTTTCAAGCACGCACGGCCACGGAAGTTAAGGACAAAGGGAACCGGGCACCTGTACGGATACTCTATTTGGGAGATGCCCAAAACGATATTTGGGCACACTGGTCCCGCGTTATCCGCCAAGCCATACTTTCCGGAACTTCACCCGACCTGATCCTGCACGCGGGCGACCTGATCAACAAAGCCCAAAACGATGCCGAATGGGGAGATTGGCACCGGGCGGCCGGTTGGATCAACGCATCTGTCCCTTCCGTGGCAACACCCGGAAATCATGAATATCCCCTTGGACTTCCGGTTGGTGGCAAGTCCATTACCAATCTGGCACAACATTGGAGGCCCCAATTCAACCTCCCGGAAAATGGACCTAAAGGGCTGGAGGAAACCTGCTACTTCCTTGATTACCAGGGAGTCCGCCTAATCAGTCTCAACTCGAACGAACGACTTGCAGAGCAAGCCAAATGGCTGGAAGGGGTCTTGGCGAATAACCCCTGCAAATGGACGATTGTGACCTTCCACCATCCCGTTTGGTCGGGAGCCAAGACGCGGGACAGCCAGGCGGTTCGCCAGGCATGGCGAAAAATCCTTGAAACCAACCGGGTGGACCTTGTTCTCACGGGTCATGATCACACATATGCAAGGGGGGTCAGTCCAGAAGCCTCAGGAATGGAAGCCGGACCTTATACGGACCATGGCACGGTCTATGTGATTGCGGTCAGCGGTCCCAAGATGTACGAACCGAGCAAACTGCCCTGGATGCGCACAAGCCTGAAAGACACCCAGACTTACCAATTGGTTGAGGTTGGCGAACATAGTATCCGATTTCGCGCCATCACCCCGGATGGGCAATATGTCGACAGTTTTGACATCGAACGCCGTGATGATGGAACCAATCGGGTTGTGGAAAAAGGACAAGGGGGCCAACCTGCGCCAAAGCCAGCAACGGATTCCGGAAAGGGCTCTAAAATCGGTCAACTTGGTGTGGAGCGTGGTGACAAACAAAATGTGGGAAGCCCTTCCGAATCACTGGCAGGACAAGTCCCGACGAGTTTGATGGCTGCTCTGGCGATGATTTCCCTTGGGGGAATATTGGCGGGTGTTTCCTACTGGAAAAAATAACAGCCTCCGTCACGGAACGAAATGTTGAAACATGGCCGCTTCTTTTCTTTTGTTGAGGATCCCTGGGCAACAGATTCCTCGAAAGATTTTGTTCGAGTAATTGCCGGGTAGTTTTCCCCATAATGCTCTAGAATTTCACGGAAGTACTCGCCTTGTTATCCGAAAGGCGACGAATTCGGGAGATTGTATGAGCTACTGGTCGCTGTTATTGGTTTTGTATTTCGATCTTTCCGCTCAGTTACTTCTTCAAACGCCAGATTCCAAGGCTCCTGCCCAAGGAAATTCCGAGGCAAATCCGGGCCCTTTTGATCAAAGCCAGGCAATCATGCCTCAACCTTTTGACAAAGGTCCATTTTATCCCGTCCGGATCCCGAAATGGGTCAGGGAAACCACCGGAGCGGGTTACACTCTTTCAGGGATGGATGCGGCGGCACGCGCCCGGGCCGCATCGCATGGGGTAACCCTCAGCGAGGTAAATTTTGTCGATCCGTTTTATCCTTATTATGATAGCAGGCTATTAAAAAAGCGTAGTCCCCATGTCGGCCTGGATCGGCTTCCCAAAGAGATCGCGGAATATAAAAAACTGGGTGTAAAAATCCTTGCGGTTTACCCGCCAACCCTCCAGGGCGAGGTCTATGAAGCCCATCCCGATTGGCGTCGCATCGACACCAATACCACAAATATTCCCACAATTGACCTTAAAAAATTCGCCCATGGTGGAATGCTTTGTCCCCTTGGGCCCTATGGCGATTTTTTCATTGAAGTCCTTGCGGAAATGCTCACCCAATTTCCCGATATCGACGCCTACAGCTTTGACGGACTGCATCATGGCGGGTTCTGTTACTGTGAGCATTGCAGAAAAAATTTCAGAAAAGATACGGGTTTGGAAATACCACCTGTAAATATGGATGACCCCAAATTTAGAAATTACCAACATTGGGCAGACCGCAAACTCGAAGACCTTGTTCGTCGGATGCAGATCCGGCTCAAAGGGATCAAGCCGGATGTTGCCTTGGTGACCTGGTCGACCAATGCCGGTCGATGGGGCCACTTTTTAAGCATTCCAAGGAATATGCCCGCCCGAATGAATCTTCTTTTTGATGCCCCCGACCAGGAACTTTGGCTTGATGAATCCAACCGGGGAAATTCCATCGTTCCCGCCCTGGGCTGTGCGTATGTTTGGGCCTTGAGCAATCACAGGGTCGGATTCAGCGAACCGTACATCCTCTCTCACGGAAATCCCTACGGAAAAGATAGTTTTCCCGACCATGAAATCGAACGAAGGATGATGCTTGCCCTGACCCACGGGTCCGTGCCGTCGATTGCCGTCGCCCAACCCACAAGGTTGCAACAGCCTCTCTACCGCATTATGGATGAAGTGCAAAAACGAAAACCCTGGATCCTGAATCGCTCCCCGATGCCTCATGTCGCCCTCCTCTTAAGCGACAATACGCGTAATTTTTATGGTCGTTCCGCCGGTGTGGTCGAGGAACGCTACATGGCGCATGTGCTTGGGGCATTTCGGGCCCTGGTTGAGGAGCATATTCCCGTGACATTGATCAATGACTGGAACCTCAATGACAAGGATCTCTCCGATTACGCCGCCCTAATCCTTCCCAATGCCGCTTGTCTGGATGAGGCGCAAGCCGGAGCAATCCGGAATTTTGCGAAAAAAGGCAAAAGCGTAATCGCCTCGGGTGAAACCGGCCTTTTCGATTCGTTTGGTGATCCGCGACCCAATTTTATCCTTTCAGACATCTTTGGAG
>CAMBMH010000030.1 GCA_945868575.1 Singulisphaera sp. GP187
CCCAGGATCTGGTTTCGGTATGCCGCCTCCTGGGCTTCCTGCCAAACCGCGAGTCTTTGACGGCGACCAAATTTGGTAACCAGCTCAACCAAGTGGGCCTTGGCGTGGGGGTCCATGGCGGCGAATCGTGCCGCATGATAGCCTTGGTGCCTTAGCGCCCAAAAAAGATCCCAGGCTCCATCGGGAACAATGACCGGAAGAGGCGGGCAACGGTCACCCATGAAACGACGAAGTTCACCGGGTTTTTCCCAGGAGCGGGCATGACCAAATGCGCCGGGAATGGCATCCAAACAACGGTGCTTTTCAAGGATTAATTGGACCGCTAAATAGTCCATTAGCCTGACGGGCAGGTCGACCGAGGCCCGTTCTTCGGGATAGCGTTCCAATCGCCAGAACATCGAAGCCCAACCCGGATTGGCAAAAATGGTTCGGCGAACAATATTGGATTGATACATCTCCTCGGGCTGTTGCCATTGGATCAGTTCTTTGACAATGTCCGCGGAGGAACAGCGACCATCCTTGAGAAGCTTTGCCTCGTTTGCGGAGGCTGCGAGCCAGGGTTCGATTTGCGGGGTAAGCGCCAGCAGCCCAAATGCAAAGGAGGCAAAGCCCTCGTCCCGGCCAGGCATCGATTTGGAAGCGCCCCCCCGATCGAGGAACATACCCGAGAGACCACCAATGGCCCTACGAACATCATGACTTGGCAGGCCCCCAAAATCCTGTCGGAAAAGGCCAATAAGAGGAGTTGAATTATCTTCTTCAAAAGGGTCCGAAGTAATAGGCCATGACAACCGCTTGATCTCGGACCACAGGTGTTTGGCATCTGGTATATCCGCAAGATGAGTTCCCACATACCAGTCACGGCTTGCCGGGGAGATCCTTGGGGTCTCCGCAAACAGCAACGCCCTTGCATGGCCCATCATGCTTGAGGCGGAATCTTCCTGAAGGTATTCAAAACCGGAACGGCGCATCCCCTCATCGACATCCTGGCGGCCGATTGCGCCTGAGTTGAATTGGGCCTGATACTCCGGAAACGAAAGGTAGGGCTTGGCGCCTAATACACGGGTGACTTCCGCGCAGGCTTTGTGAAAATCGAGATGTTGAAGCGATTGAACCGTGTTCTGGGAAACAAAAAAGGAAAGAGGGGCCTGATCGGGCAACATCGTTGCCCATTCGCGCACCAAGGTGGCGATCCAATCACTATGGGGTCCACAACCCTCCGTGCTGATTTCCCGGGTCCGATCGGACATATCCATCTATTAGGCACTTCCAAAAATCAACCGGCGATCAAGGATCATTTGATCCAACAACTTAATGATCGGCCATTGCAGGCATCGGTGCAATCGCTTGCCTATTACAAAGGGGCAAGGAAGAGGTTTGCCTTAAGAGGAAGAAAGTTGTGGAGCTTAAAGCTTAACGAAACGAAAGATTATTCCCCCTTGTTGATCCCGGCTATCACTTGTGGGGCAAGGGGAAGTCGTACTTCTATGCGGGTGCCTTTGCCCAAGGAGCTATCAACCTGGATCGTTCCACCGTGTGCCTCTATGATCGACTGGGCAATCGGAAGGCCGAGGCCGGTTCCGTTACGGCGCCCGTCCTTGGCCCGCGCCTGATCTGTGCGGTAGAACCGATCGAATAATTTGGGTAGGTCTTCGGCTGAGATTCCAGTTCCGGTATCGCTAATCGCCAGAAGTCCCATTGATGGATCATTCTGTTCGATCCCAACATAAAGGTGGACAGAATCCCCAGGGTTGGAGTACTTGAGGGCGTTATCAACAAGATTGTTCAGAACAGGGCGGATGTGGTGGGTGTGGCCGCATATCGTTACCGGTTGCAAATCGGTGGTTAAATCGATCTGACACTGTTCCGCAACTCCCTGAAACATGGAGATGGTCTTTTGCGCCAACACATCCAGCCTAACGGTGGTACTGGACGCTTGGAGGTGTCGGGCGTCCGTTTCTGCCAGAAGGAGTAGCTGGTTAACCAAGGTTGTCAGATTGGAACATTGCTCCGCAGTCTCTTCAAGGATGCCACGATATTCCGTGGCACTACGATCCCTTTCAAGGGTCACCTCCACTCCCGCACGCATGGCCGCCAGGGGCGAGCGGAGTTCATGGGCGGCATTGGCTAAAAAGGTTCGCTGTCTGTCGAGATAATTGGCAAGGCGATCCAACATGTTGTTGATCACGATACAAAGACGATCGAGTTCATCGCCAGCGCCTGAGAGGGGCAATCGTTCGGACATTCGCCTGGGTTGGAGTTTGTCGGCGCTAATCAATATTTGGCGCAGTGGCCTGGTGGCCCGTCCTGCAAGCCAATATCCGGTCAAAGGGGCAACAATCACGATGGCCAGCCATGCGACCAGCATCATGTCTCCCAAAAGGCTGATGTCCTCGTTGATGAAATCCACACTGGATCCCACCAGAATCCGCACTGTTCCGGGCCCTATAGTTTCAGTGGAAAATTCGACAACGCGGAACCGTTCAAACGAGATGGGTCCCTTTTTCCCCAAGGACTTGGGCGGAAAATTTTCCGGTGTGCTTGGGGTTCGGAAGAGGACTTCGCCTTTGGAGCCGACGATCTGGCCGAACCAGTTCCGTTCCTCATGGCTTAGGGATTTGCGACGAAGTTCCTCATTAATGGCATCGGGAGTATTGCGGAAGTTTTCCACATACATCGCTATTTCGCGCGCATCTTCAAGAATCAAAAGATCCAATTCGTGCTCGAGGGCGAGTTGCATTCCGGCGCGCAAGCCCAAAAGTGTAGCACCCACGAGGGTGATAAGCACAAGGGATGTCCAGAAGCTGAGCCGGAAACGAAGGCTCCGGAACCAGGATTCAAACTGCACCGAGGGTGTACCCCCTGCCTCGGACCGTCTGAATCAGCTGCGGTTCCCCGACTTTTTCCAATTTGGTGCGTAGCCTGTTTATATGAACCTCGATTACATTGGTTGTGCCTTCCCAATCCGCATCCCATAGGTGTTCGCAAAGCATCTTTCGGGTGACAACCTGCCCTTTTTGCCTCATGAGCAGTTCCATGATGCTAAACTCGGTTGGAGTGAGCTGGAGCTCTGTCAGACCACAAGTGATTCTGCGATTGCTAAGGTCGAGTTTGATCGAACCGACCTCATTAACCAGTGACGGAGTCGATGCCCGGCGGGTAATGGTTTCCAGGCGTGCCAAAAGCTCGGGGAAAGCGAAGTTTTTGACCATATAGTCATCCGCCCCTGCCTGCAGTCCGGCAACTCGTTCCTCCACAGTGCCAAGTGCCGTAAGCAAAAGTACAGGTGTGCGATGACCTCGTTTGCGGATCTCCTTAAGGACTTCCATTCCTGAAAGTTCAGGGAGCATAAGGTCCAAAACGATCGCATCATATTGCCTGGATAGGGCCTGATCGAGACCGTTTTTGCCATCCCGAGTCCAGGTTATCTCGTGACCAGCTTCGGTAAGGCCGGTATCAAGGTGTTTTCCGGTGGCTGGATTGTCTTCGATGACCAGGAGTTTCATGGCAGAATTTCCGTTTTTGGCGGGTTGCTGGGTGGTTAAGTTGGGCTTTCCAACCAGATCCCAATTTAGTTTATGGCCGGGACATCCTTTCGCTGATAGCTTGCACCAATCTCTTCATGACAAATCTGTCATCGGGACAGACATCCACCCGAACTCCAAGCCGCTCCAGGGTCTCCGAAGCGACCGGGCCGACGGAAGCCACCAGGGTATTGCCCAGTCCGTCGCGCAATTCGGGTTCTAGGTTGTTTTCCCGTGCCACTTCAAACAGTCGGTCCACCTGCGGGGAACTTGTTATCGCCAAAAGGTCCACCTGGCCTTTGGACATTGCGTGAATCAGTTCAATTACCTGCGTTCCATCCGAGGCAGGAGCATAGCGGTAGGGTTTGACGATGTTTACGGTCGCGCCTGCGCCTTCAATTGCGCTGATCAAGGGTGGATTGTCGTTGCCATGAAGCTGAACCCCGACCCGTTTGCCCGCAAGGGCCTGATCCGCCAGGATTGCGATCAAACCATCGGTTGTTGGAGCGGGTGCCTGAAGGGAGGGAGAGAGCCCTAATTCCTTGAGCGCGGCAATCGGTTTGGGCCCACGAGTAAGTATTGCCGAATGGGACAGGCCTTCAATAAGCGATTCCTTTTGTCCGATTCGTTCCGCCCGGGATGCAATCCGCCGGATACCCTCCCCTGTCATGAAGACACATAGGTCAAACCACTTCGCCGATGCCTGGGTAATCCAGGCGTCGACAGGCTCCATGTCTTCGGCGTCCAGAATCGAGATTAGGGGTACCCGCATTGCCGTTGCCCCTTCCTTTTCGAGCATTTTGGCCAATGCATCGAGGAAACGGTTCTCGGCCAGTGCAACCACCCGGCCCGTCAGAGGCCCCGACGCGTTTTGCTCAGTCATTGAAATCGAACCCTTCTTGTTTGGACATTTTTTGCAAAGTGAAAGGGCATTTTTGCAGGGAAAAGACCGCCCACCGCTGTATGGATATCTCATGGTTACAGCTTTGGAGCGAACAACCTACCAGTTCCCATCTTCGTCTGCGAAGGGGTGGTACTGCTTGACTATTTTATCCCCAAACTTTGCTGCCAGGACCGCCTGGGCGATAAGCATATCGTCTTTGGTTGTGATTTTGAGGTTGGTTGGAGAGCCTTCGACCATTATGACAGGGTGACCCATGGCCTCGAGCAATTGGGCATCATCGGTGATTTCCGCCTTAAGGGTGGACCGCTTGGCATACGCATCAAGAAGCCAATCCTTGCGTCCAATCTGGGGAGTTTGGGCTTGCCAAAGTCCGCGGCGGGGGACGGTCTCAATGATTTTTCGGTCCTCATCGAGGCGTTTGAGTGTGTCCGCCACGGGAATTCCCAAAAGTGCGGCTCCATATTTTTCGGCGGTGGCAAAGACACGGTCGATGTCAGTTGGTTTGGTGCAAGGGCGAACCGCATCATGAACAACAACGAAATCGACATCCTCGCGTACGGTTGCCAGGGCGTTGGCGACGGATTCAAAGCGCTCCGATCCACCATCGACCAACTTGACCCCAAGAAACATGAGGTTGGCCTGATGACGGTACTCGACCAATTCACGATCTTCGGGGGATATCACCAGAATCATTTGGACGACATCATCTCGGTTGGCAAAAAGTTCCGCGGTGCGTTGCCAAACGGCTCTACCTTCCAATTGGATGTAGGGTTTCTTCTCGGTGGCCCCAAAACGGGTGGATTGACCGGCTGCTGGCAGAACTACGGCGAACTTGGCCATGTTGGTTAGCTCCTAAAATTCATGAGCCTATCTTAAGCCGGATTTGAAAATTCGCCTCCAAGGATTGCAAGGAGGCCAAAATAATCGTTACAGGCCAACATAATCGTTACAGGCCAACCTTTCCGGGTCTTCATCGGGATATAGGGACCTTTCGGACCAAGCATCGAAAGGCTTTTGGTGCCAAACTTGTTTCAAGAGGCTTGGAAAGGGCTTTAAGGGCCCATTGGATCTTGAAATCTGGCAAGGTCTCTTGGGGGGATGGCAGGATGGGAATTTCACATTTGGCGTGTTTGGTGTTATCGGTCCCGGGACAACTGAATTTCTTTGCCCCCAAACCACCTCCAGCGCCCCTAATTTCAGTCATTGAGGATGAGATCAGTCGTGGTCTCAAGCCAAAAGTCCTTTCCCTGGAAGAGTGCCTTGGTGTTTCCTTGGAACTGCAACCCCGAATTGAGGGAGCCAGGGCAAGCCTCAGGGCAGCGCACTCGGCCTATAACGGGGCTGCCAACATAAGGGGTTTGGGACGCCTGGCGCCGGACCTTTCCATCAGGCGCGCTCAATCCGCGCAAGGGCTTGAAGCGGCCGAAGCGGCTCTCAATCAGGAAATCGAAGATACAAAATATGCTGTTCGTCGCGCCTATTTCACCATTGTTTACGCGGAAATCCAGGCTGAACACCTTGCCAGGCTGGTCGCTGCATTGGAAAGAACCAAGACCGAGCACGCAAAGGATTTCAGTCGATGGGTCATTGAGGAATATATTGGCATCAATTCCAAAATGCGGATGGGATTGGCCGAGGCCCAAAACCAGCTTGCGGTAGCCCAATTGGGTCGGCTGAAAGCTCGGTTTTTGCTTGCCGAAGAGATGGGGGGAATTGGGGCTTTGGGATACATTCCCCAACCGGCGGACAAAATAATCCTGAAGCCCAAAATTTCCATAACACTTGAACAACTTGAGAAGGCAGTTGACGAAAACCGTGGCGAACGAATCCTTTCCCGCACGGGACTTGAGGTTTCTCGATTGGAGGTCGAGGCACAGCGGCGCAGCAATCCTTTTGGTCTTATCAATCGGACTTACGCATCGTTTGCGGATACAAATCGCGTCCCAATACCGACCCCGGAGCGGGGAAGTGAATATCGCCCCGGGGCGATCAATCTGGAAATGCCCCCGTTCATGGCGGGCCCCAAGCCTTATCGTGTGGAGCGGGCGGTCGCTCTCGCGGACCGGGCGGAGTCCACCGAAGCCACCACCACCAATCTGACCCGCCTTGAATCGCGTGTGGCGTATCTAAGTTACCGGGAAATTGAACGAAGAATTGAGGCGGAACGCACCGCGATCGATGATGCAAGGAAAATTTTTAACAGGGTCACCAAATCGACTCTCAGTCCCATGGATTCCTTTTTGTTGCCCCAATCGGTCCAGGTTTTGGTCAATTATGACCAGCTGCGTTTTGATCGCGCCCTGATCGCAGCGGAAATGATGCGCCTTTCCGGTGGATCAATCGAAATTCCATTTGAAACGCCGGCGAAACCCGAGCTTTCCACCGACCCCAGCAAATAGTATGGTGCCGGACTGAAGCACTGCTTCACTTTGTTGGCCTCGATTGCGGGCTTTGGGGCGCCTTTTGAAATCGGGTCGAAATAGTAAAAGCCTTAAAAGTGGAGATAACACTACCCTTTTCTATTTTCTCAATTGACAGCGTTATTGTTGTTAAAAGTCGCGGCTTCTGGGGTGCTCCACATCTTTTGGTCGAAATAGCGCGCAAAACATCAACCATGCCAGCGTATAGCGCTTGACTTTGCCGTCGGCGGTTCCAATCAAAAGGGATCCGCCACCCGGAAGCCACATAACGGCACGGATCGATTTTTTGTGGTGGACCATCATGTTTCCAACCAATTTGCCACTTTTGGTGTTCCAAATCCGCACGGATCCATCCGCACAGCCGCCCGCTATATAGGTTCCTTTGGGGGATAGGCGAAGGGTTTGAACGGTCACCTTGGTGTCGATCTTCAGGGCACCGCGCTTGAGAGTGTTGGTTTCAAAGAAACCGATCCGCCTGGATGAGGTCGAAACAGCAATGATTTTCGCAAATTGGTTTGCATCCATATCAATGATGCAATCACCATGGAAATCGGATTTCGCCAAAGGGGTAAGTCCCCTTGTTTGCCATGTGGCCACTTTGCCATCATCCAGACCTGCGGTCACCAGGAAATCTTCAAGAAACACACAAGAACTGATCCGTCCCTTGTGGGCCTTTAGTGGTTCAGAATCTTTAAGAGTTTCGAGGTTGCGCAAGGTGATTGTTCCATCGCCTCCGCCTGAGACAAGAAATGCGCCCATCCGGTCGGTGGAAAGGCAAGTGGTGGAGTGCTCGTGCGCATAAAAGCGCCAAGGTGTTTCCTGGAGTACCCATTGGAACGCGCAAACCAGGCGATCCATGCCGGCGGAGTAAACAAATTGGCCGTTAGAAGAAAAGGTCAGCGCGTTGATCTGAAGCCGATGGTCGGACATTTTGGCAAGGATTCGCTTGCCACCCCGGTCCATGACCATCACGAGTCCGTCCTGGTTGCCCACGGCGATGCGTTTGTGGTCGGGTGCCAGGGCCAAAGCTGTAATTGGCGACTTGGTTGATTTTTCGGTGGTTGAGGGGGCTGGGATTGTTGGCGCATTTGCTACCTGTGAACTGACAAGATTCAGGTCCGGTTTGCTACCCAACGCCGACGCCTCGGTGGCTGGATACCAGCTTTTGGTTTTTTTGAGCCAGGAAACTCCGATCTCCGAAAGTGGAGGGGTTTCTTCGATCGGGTTGGAAATCGCGCGAACAAGATGTTCGGTGAGTACTCTCAAGTCCGGATCCGTAGAGTCCATGCACTCCGCAAGAAGCTCGGACTGTCCTGGTTTGATCAGGTCTTTTGCCTGAAAAAGGGTCCCTGAACCACCTCCGTGCCGGACCCAGATCTTGCCTCCCCTGGCGCGGATCGCGGCAAAAGCAGTGGCGTGGAGAAGGAACGGAAAACGGTCCCCGTGGACCCCTTCGTACTTCATGGACCGACGGAGTGGATGTTGAAATTCTGGTCGACCAAAGGATCCCGATGGAGGGAGGTCCACTCCCCTTATCAGAAACCCGTCATAATCGACCAATTTCAGGCGGGGAGTTTCCCCGGAACGATAACTGATCAGAATGTTGTCAGGACGGAGGTCCCCATGCACCCACCCATTGGACTCCATTTCCGAGGAAAGACCAAACCAGGCCTTGAGAAGGTCGGTCATTGCTCCAGGATCGAGATGCTTTTTGGAAAGAAAGTCGTCCAGCCTGGTTCCGCTTAAAAGATCCATGTCCAGAAGCGGATAGGTCCGAATGAGACGAATTCCCTCGGGGAGTATGCGCAAGCCGGCAAGGAAATTGGCTGTGGGCCAATACGACTCGATTGCTTTGTAGCGTGCGATTCGGCTTGTAACCGCACGGGTCCAAAGCTTTACCGCGCGTCGCTTCTGGAATCGGCCCTTCATTCGAAACACAACGGAATTGTCCCCCAACAAGGGTGGAAGGGGTGGGCTGTCGTCCTTGTCGGATTCGCGTTCGAGGCCATAACCTGCGAGTTCATGGTCGAGGAAATGGCGGTGCGGTTCCAACAGGGCCGCTTGCCAATCTTCGGTTCCGGGCCAGTTTCCGTTGGGTGCGTTCATTCCGAATTACCAAATTGCCTGGAAGTGAAACGGTATCCGGTAAAACACTTGGGGGCCAAAAAATCGGCGGCAAGCCCAAACCAACAATGTGGATATCCCGCCTTTGAAATTTTAGGATAAAAGGTTATAGGTGCTAATATTTGCGGCAAAGATTTATTGTAAGAAATTGACCGAAAGCATTTTGGAGCCAGCAAAAACCAATTGTCGAGCCAAAATCCTAAAACAAAAGTTCTGGATGGGGGATTTCCCGCAAATCGGACGCCGAGCTAGGCGAAGCCCGTCTCTGGCCCGGGGGGGGCCGGACCAGAAACGGGAAAAGGCAACGGTTGGACCGTTATTTTTTCTTGTATTCGCCTTCGACGAGTTTCTTGGCATCGTCGCTGGTGTTTGTGCCCTTGAGGTCTTTGACAATCACTTTGCCGTCCTGGACATCAATTGCCATGGAATAGAGGTCGCCCTTTTCGGTCGCTGGAGTGATTCCCTCTTCTTTTACAGCAATGATGCGGCCAAATATCGTTCCGTCACGACCCGCGGAATAGTCGGTGTCCAGTTGGAACTTTGCGTCGCCTTTTGCAAGGCTGATGTTGAGTTTGTTATCGGTGAAAGTGAGCTCCAATTTGAAGTCATCGAAGCTCTTCACCCAGGTGCCTTGGAGGTTTTTGGAAGTTGGTTCGGCGGCGCCGAGATTCGCAAAGCAAAGAGTTGCAAACAGGGATGCAAAAGCAAACATTCTGGCCATGTAAGGTTCTCCGTTAATTGGGATTTCCCCCCGAAAGATCAGGGATCACGCAGCTATTGGTAGGGAAGGGATCCCGATTGACCCCTCCTTTTCGCCAAAACAGGGCCTTGTTCCCCAAAGTTTCACATAAGGGATCGGTTTGAGGATTTTGTTCCCACGCCTGTCGAACTAGGTATAATTTCCCTAGTACACCAACTTCATATCACGCTCCCTCAGGAGTTCTCGCCAATGTTTGCGCAAGCTGGGTCCAATTTGTCACCCACCCTTATCATCCTGATCGCGGTGGCAGGTTTTGCCGGATTGGTGATCCTTTATGCGATTTCGGTTTACAACAACCTTGTTCTCAAGCGTAACCGTTACAAAAACGGATTCAGCCAAATCGATGTTCAGCTCAAACGCCGTCACGATCTGATTCCCAATTTGGTGGAAACCGTGAAAGGCTACATGGCTCACGAGAGGGGCACCCTTGAAGCGGTCATTGCTGCCCGTAATTCCGCCGTTAGTGTGACCAGCAAGGTTGCAGCCAATCCAGGCGACCCTGAGGCAATGAAGCAGCTTGCCGCCGCGGAGGGTCAACTTCAGGCTGGTTTGGGACGTCTTTTTGCATTGGCCGAGGCATACCCCGACCTCAAAGCCAACCAAAACATGGCCAACCTTCAGGAGGAGCTCTCCTCGACCGAAAACCGGGTGGCCTTTGCCCGTCAAGGCTTCAACGACCAAGTCACCGACTACAACACGTATCGTGAGGGATTTCCCGCTGTGGTGCTTGCGGGTATGTTCGGATTCTATCCTGCCAGCCTCTTTGAACTCGACAGTCCTGCGGATCGTGAAGCCGTCCAGGTGAAATTCTAAAGTCCTTGGTGATTGGTCTTTCCGAAGGCTCCAGGATATTTGCCCATGAATTTCTTCGAGCATCAAGACAAAGCGAAGGGACAAACGGCGTGGCTTCTCGCGCTTTTGGCTTGCGCGGTTTTGGTCATCGTTGGTGTGTTTGAGGCAGGCCTCTGGATCGCGTTCGACGGGAAGTTTAATGATTCCGGTTTTTGGCTTGCTTCCACCGGGATTCTGGTGTTTTTTACTCTGGTAATCGGTGGCGGTTCGCTGGTTCGAACGGTGCAACTCTCTTTTGGTGGGGGGAAAAGTGTTGCCGAATCCCTGGGAGGGAAGCTTCTCCACCCGGGGGACAATCTTGATCCGGCAAGTCGGCGGATATTGAATATCGTCGAGGAAATGTCGCTGGCAGCCGGGATGTCTGTTCCGCCTGTCTACTTGATCGAAGAGTCGGGGATCAATGCATTCGCGGCGGGATATTCTCCCTCGGATGCGGTGATCGGAATTACCCGGGGATGCATTGAGAATCTGAATCGGGATGAACTTCAGGGTGTGGTGGCGCACGAGTTCAGTCACATCTGCAACGGGGACATGCGGCTGAATATTCGGCTCATGGGGCTGATATTTGGCCTCGTGGTGATGAGCCTTTTGGGTGAGCTTTTGGTCCGTTTGTTGGGTAATGTCTCCAGTTCTTCCCGGTCGTCAAGGTCCTCAGTTTCCGGCTCTTCGAACTCCAAGGACAATTCCGGAGGCATACTCCTCGCGCTGTTTCTTATTGGCGTCGGGCTTTGGCTTCTTGGATTTTTGGGTTCTTTATTTGCCAGAATTATACAAGCCGCGATTAGTCGCCAGCGGGAGTTTCTCGCGGACGCAAGCGCCGTGCAATACACACGAAACCCATCGGGAATTTCTGGCGCGCTCAAGAAAATCGGTGGGATAGAGACCCATGGGATGATTCATTCTCCCGAAGCCGTCGATGCCAATCACATGTTTTTCGCGTGTGGTGTTAAGGCTTCTGGTCTTTTTTCCCTCGATTCGCATCCCCCCCTGGCCGAGCGTATTCGCCGAATCGAGCCAAATTGGGATGGAAAATATATTCAATTTCTTGCGGAAACCAATGGGGAAATCGAAGGCGAGGAAGCAGTCAAGCATCACGCAATGCTTTCAGGTTTGGTTGGGCAAGGTTCAAATACCGTTGGAAATACCGTGCAAAGCCCGCCTTCCGCAGGGGCATTGCGGCCTTTGGATTCGGCGCTTGATGCAGTGGGGCTTGCTTATGTTCTTGCGGGGGACACCGGGGAGTCCATTGCGGGGGTTTCTCCGTGGGCTTGCGAAGCGCCAGAATGGTCCGACCTGGAAAAGGCCATGCGCATGGCTTATCTGGCTCCGTGGATAAGACAGCTTTCCACCGGGCAGAAAGCCACAATGCTTGAGCGCCTGAACGGATTGCCTTTGCCCATGGATCTTTTCACCGCCTGTTTTCGTCAGGTGATTTCCCTTTGGCTGATGACGCCCCGACAGAAACAAGCCATGGGCAGAGGCGCAAGCCGAATGCAAGCGGCGATCGGGATCTTGGGGGCGGTGGCTAACGCCAGTGGCATGTCAGGTTCATCCCTTGAGGAAGGGTGGCAGAAGGCCATCCAAACCCTCGCACAGGCGGCACCGAAGGTCCCTCTTCCCCAGGAGTTGCCTCTGGTGCCAAGCAAGGAAGCGATTGGCGTAATCGCATCCGCTCCGGAAAGATTAAGGCGCCGACTTTTGGATGCATGTGGCGTGCTTATTCGTCAGGACCAAACATGGACCGAATCCGAACGCGTATTAATGGTTTGCCTTGCGGGTGCGTTTGATATTCCCGCTCCGCCAGAAGCTTTGTTGGCATAACAAACCGATAATGGGGGATTTGTGCACTATTTTTGGCTGTTTATCGCGATTTTGTCCGAGGTGATCGGGACCACCGCCCTCAAGGCGAGCGCCGGATTCACAAAGCTTGTCCCAACCCTCATTGTTGTGGCGGGTTATTCGTCAGCAATTTTTTTCCTGACCCTTACCGTAAAAGAGATCCAAACCGGAGTGGCGTATGCTCTCTGGTCAGGTTTGGGAATCCTGTTTATTGTGCTGTTTGCCTGGATCTTTCACGGGGAAAAAGTGGACCCTTGGGGTTGGGTTGGTATCGCTCTGATCATTCTCGGGGTGCTGGTGCTGAATCTGCTTTCCAAAACAGTGACGAATGCGGAGGGGGAATCCAACCTGACCGAGACGGTTTTGGAAAAGTAAATAATCCATAACTCTGTCATAAATCGCCTATTCCCCCGGCAACACAAACCCCAAGTTATTGCCTACTTTTCTTTCGGAAAGATCGGAAGGCTTATTGATCACTCGGGCTTTTCCCGTGCCATCACCAAAAACAAGGGTCGAGCTTCCGCCGCCATCGAGCTGAATTGCGTCCACCACTCCCCGTTCCCGAAGGAATTCCGCCACCTCATGGGTCGCCATTCCCAGGCTGTGACCTGGACGCCTTCCATCCACCAAGAAAATCACCAGGCGACCATCACGATGTTGGCCGATTGCGGTGCGCGGGTTGAGATCCTTGTTGGGATCTGTCTTTCTAATTTTGTCCCCTACGATTCCCTCACGAAGAAGGCGCGCGTGGCCTGTTACCGCGGTGTAGAGATCCGTCGCGGGAATCGTAGAGAATCCGTCGCCTATCTCTTTGGGGCGTTCAAGAAAGCGTATTTCCCCTTTGGACGAGAAGTGGATCGCGTCGCAGAAAAGCGCGTTCTTTGCAGACCAAGGCGAAACAAAGTGCCCCTCTGACATTGCCAGGCCGATGAGCTGGGTATAACCCTTTTTTTTGGCCTCGGCTCCGTTGTCGAAAAAATTGGCGTTGATGGCAATGTGCGACTTTGTTCGTTCCGCAAAAGCCCGGGTGGTTTCCATTTTGGTGGTTCCCGGCGGATGGTTCCCATCACGATCGGGGCGCGTCGAAAGAATTCGCAATTTGGGGGTTTTCGTCTCCAGGAAAACCAGGTGCTGGGTCAAAGTCCTTGGTGAGTTTGTCGTTCGCTCGATATGTTCAATACCCGGAAAAGGTTCAGACTTCTTTTCCCCTTCTTTGAGTGGGGAAAAAAGCTTGGAAAAAGGATTCCCGCCCGATTTGGTTTTTGTGGGGGAATCATCCCGGGCGTTTGCGGCAAGAGTAAAACCAATTGAGGCAACGCCGCCCAACAGAAAGGCCATTCCGGCCAAATGCCTGGAAGATAACAGCATGCGATTCATGGTAACATGGCCTCTGGATGTGGGAAAGCCCAGGCCAGCCTACGAATGATCAAGGGGCCGGAGCAAGCCGAAAACCGGCAAAGCACCAGCCCCGTCTCGATCGGGACCAAGAAATCGTTCGGAATCAGGTTTTTGCCCCAGCAACCGAAACCAGGATCCTCAGATCAGGAATAGGTCAGATGAGCCAAGACAAAGACAAAATGATTAGAGCGCGTTTGGCTTCTTGAGTTGGGGAATGCCCAGCTTGGGCTTGTTGCCATTCCGGCGAGCCACTTTCTTGGCAAGGCGGGCTTTCTTGGAGGCAACGGTCAAAGGACGCTTACGAGGCATTGTCAAATCTCCAGCCAAAATGGCTCGGTACTGTTCAAGTGGGAAATTATAGCACACCTTTTCCCCTCTGCCCAGACCATTCATCACTGGGAATGGTGATGAAACTTTCGGGGCAGGGGAAGATCCCATGAAGGGTAAATCGGCCTTAAATGCAATATTTAAAAAAGGTTAGGTCTATTTTATGGCATGAAAATGGGGTGCCGGAGGCCGTTTGTCCAGTTCAAAAAGTCCCATTGGAACGGGCCAGCTTTCGGCCCCCAACGGGACTGTTTCAAAGGATTTGAAGCCCGGAAGGGGTTTCGCGACAAAAACAGACCCTTCCTGGTTAATCAGGTCCCCAGCTGGTTACCCTTTATTCGGTCGGGGCCGGTTCCATAACCACTTTATCTTCATCCCGTTTGTGTTCGGGGAGGCCAAACGCGGCAATTATTGCAGGGATGAAAAGGAGGCTCGAATAGAGGAGCGCGGTTCGCTGGTCGATCGAAACGACACCGAAAACGATTGTCCCGGCGGCCGCAGCAATGCGTCCAATGTTGTAACAAAAGCCCGCCCCGGTCGTGCGCAAAAGCGTCGGGAAAAGCGGAGGCAGATACATGGTGAAAAGGCCAAATACCCCTTGTGCGATACCCATCCAGGTCAGCAGCCAAAAGGTCGTCATCGCATCCCGAGGAACTCCATAAGTCACGAACATGCCGAGGATATAGGCGATGAAAAGGAAAAGGATTGCCTTGCGATATCCCATCAGTTTGGCCAAAAATGCGGCGAAGAAATTGCCAATCACCGCGATCAGGTTGATGAGCATAAACGCCCAGGCGACCTGCCGATTTCGCCCTTCAAGATCCATGGCCTGGATTTCCGGCAGGGTTTTGTAGTGTTGGACGGACCAGAACTGAAACGCCCAGTGGGCGGTAAGGCTGAATCCGCAAACCAGAATGGTCAGAACGGTGATTCGCAGGATGTCGCCTTTGAAAAGGTCGGCGATTCCGGGCATGACCTGATTTTTGGAGGCCTTGGCCCAGTCTTCTGTTTCCGGAACATGTTGCCGGATCCAAAGGGTCAAAAGCGCGGGCAACAGCCCGACCAAAAATAGGACACGGTCATTAAAGTTGCCTACGGCGATTCCAAAAATCTGTTGTTCAGCGGGAAGGAGCGTTCGAGCAAGACCCGCAATAGTGGCGAGAAAAACACCAAGATTCACACCGGTCTGAAGGACGGCGGCAAGCCATGGTCGCCAACGGGAAGGCCAGGTTTCCGATAGGAGCGAGGCTCCAACGGCCCATTCTCCCCCGATACCAAGGGCCGCCAAAAACCGGAATATGAGCAGATGCCACCATTCGGTCGCAAAGCAGGAAAGCCCCGTGAAGAGGGTGTAAGTGAGGATGGTAAGAATCAGGGCTTTGCTACGCCCAAGGATGTCGCCCAGACGGCCAAAGAAGCCACCCCCGATGGCCCACCCAAACAGGAAAGCCGCCTGGATATACCCCATCTTCGAGCGGGCATCCGCACTACCTTCCTCGACATGCGCCAATGCGGCGACAAACCCCGCAGCGACCAGGGTGTAAAGGTGCATGTCAAGGCCATCGAACATCCAGCCGAGCCATGCGGCCGCGCCCGATTTCCACTGTTGGGAATTGATGTCCCGAAGTTTGGTTTGATCTGCCATGTTTTTGCTGCGGGAGGGGTGGGGAGGAGGAAGGCAGGAAGAATTATCCTTACTTGTGATTTAGTAAACCTTAAGCCAAAGTCCGCCCCTAAACACCACAGGCATGGGGTTTTGGGGCGGATCGAATCCAGGTGTTAAACGATTACTTCCTGATACCTGACGGTTATTTCGGCGCTTTCAGGAGCTTGCCCGACTTGTCGAAGGGGCCCGCCGCGATCAGCACAAGCGAATCGGGGTGAAGGTGCTTTTGGGCAACCCGTTTGACTTCCTCTGGTGTCACCTGGGCGACTGCCGCCCGAAGCCCATTCGGCGTGTCCAGCGGAAGGCCGTTACGGGCAAGCGCCAAAAGTTTCCCTGCAATACCAGAGGCCGTTTCATAAGCGAAAGGCATGCTTCCCAGGATGTAGCTTTTCGCATCTTCAACTTCGTCCTTGGTTGCCAGGGTTTGCCTGATTCGCTCAATTTCCTCACGCATTTCCGCGTTAACTCGTTCGAGATTTTTCGGAGCGGTGCCAATGTACGCCATAAACATTCCCACTTCATTGTCGGCGGTCATGCTAATCGAGGCGGTTACGGTGTAGGCAAGTCCCTCCCTGTCCCGGAGCCTTGCGGAAAGCCGATCGGTAAACCCTGGCCCCGTGCCCAAAACATGGTCCATCACCAAAAGCGCCGGATAATCGGGATCGTTTCTTTTGACGCCGGGATGGGCGAGATAAAACTGGAGTTGGACCGCTTCCGGAAAACCAAGATAGATCGGAGCGGGTTTGTCCTTGAGAACAGGATCCTTCGGGGAAATTTTTGGGCTCATCGGCCCGGTCCAGTCCCTGGTCAGCTTTTCCAGAAGTGTTTTCATGGCTTCTGGTTCAAAATCGCCGACAATAGCCAGGCGCATGTTGTGGGGCGAATAGGCGAACTGATGGAACGCTTTGAGCTGGGCGGCATCAAGGGCTTTCACCGAATCGGCAGATCCAAGCGGGTTACGGCCCTTGGGAAGGTCCCCATAAATGGCCTTTCGGAGGGCAAGTCGGGCCTGCTCCTGTGGCTGGGAAGCCTGGTCTTCAAGGGCGGACAGGATGCGCCCCTTTTCGCGATCGATTGCCTCGACAGGAAAATCCGGCTTGGAAAGGCAAGAAAGAAACAGTTCCAGAGCTTTGGGCGCATCGGAACTTAGGACCTCGAGTGAGCCATTGCCGGCTCCAAAATCCATGCTTGCGCCCATGTCCTCAATGGCCTGGGAGATTTGCCTGCCGGTTTTTCCGGCCGCGCCCTCATCCAATACCGAACCGGTCAGCACCCCGATTCCGGGTTTGGAGTCCGGTTCAAGCCAACCAAAGTTTTTCACCTCTGTCTCGGCCACCAAAAGGGGGAGACCCGGTTTAGGCAAAAGCCATACTTCGAGGCCGTTTTTGAGTACAACTTTTTTTGCGCCAGAAAATGGATCAAAAGTGGCCAAAACAGGGGTTGTATCCGAACGACGGGAAAGTCGCGAAGGTTTTTTATCACCTGAGCGATCCCCGCCGGCGCCCTGTTTGTCTTCCTTCTCTGTTTTCGGTGGAAGCGAGATCACTGTGGCGGAGCGATCCGCTCCCAAATATTTGGCCGCGACCCGGGTAATGTCGGCGCGGTTGACAGCGGCGATCCGGTCAGGCTCCTCCATCAGGCGGCTAATGCCGCCAAGAGCAACAGCGGTCGAAATGGACTGGCAGCGATTGTGGACCTTTTCGGCTCCGAGGATTTTCCCCGCAAGGAAAGTGCGCTGGGCGCGCTTGAGTTCCCCGTCGCTGATTCCATTGGAAACGACCTTTTCGATCTCCTCGCGAAGGATGGACTCGGCTTTGGGAACCGGCTTGTCACCCAAAAGTTCAATTTGAAAGGAAAACCATCCCGGATATCGACCAGGACTGTGCGAAGCGCCAACCTCCGAGGCGATTTGTTCATCTTCTACCATCCGCCGATAGAGACGGCTGGTTTTTCCTCCGGCGATGATCAGCGAAAGGAGGTCCAGCGGGGCCTCATCCGCATCATCAACCGCAACGGTGGGAAAACCGGTCAGGATACGGGGAACCTCAAATTTGCTGGGTATCGTCTTACGGGCCGGGAGTGGGGGGAAAGGCGGTGCCGATTTGCGCTCGGGCAGGGGACCAGCGGGGATCCTTCCGAGGGTTTTTTCAATTTTGGCAAGGACCTCATCGGGGTTGATCGCGCCCGCGACCACTACGATCGCGTTGTTGGGGTGATACCAGCGTTTGTAGTAATCAAGAATCACAGGGGCGGTCGCTCCCCGGACATGGGTTTCCTCGCCAATGACCGGATGCCCATAAGGCGATTTTGGTCCAAAAAGAATAGGCATAAGCGCTTTTGACTCGAGTTCCCACGGCTGGTCTTCGTTGCGTTTGAGTTCCTCGATGACCGCGCCTTTTTCCTGTTCGAATTCATGCCTTGAGTCAATTCGCAGGTTGACCATACGGTCGGTTTCGATCTTCAGGGCCGTTTCCCAACGATCCGCAGAAAAATCAAAGTGGTAACAGGTCAAATCCTCGCTGGTCCAGGCGTTGTTGGCTCCACCATTCTTGAGTGTGGCGCGGTCAATATCCCCTGGAAAAAGCCTATCAGTTCCCTTGAACATGAGATGCTCGAGATAGTGGGACAATCCCGTGGCGGTTTTGTCCTCATCGCAGGCGCCCACCTTGTAAGTGACCATCATGGTCACGGTCGAGGAGGCCCGCATTGGCAAAAGGACCACGCGCAGACCGTTGGAAAGCTTGTGCTCACGAACACCTTTGTAAAGCCCTTTGACCTGGCTTGGCAGGGAATCCTCCGCACCGCGCAACAGGCTTACTTCCAAACCATTCCAACCCCAAAGGGCCCAGCCCAGGACAAACGCCTTAAGCAAACGCCTCATGATTTGATCTCCTTGGAAGTGTCCCGGGCCAATTGTTCAGGGGCCATTGGGAATGTAAGTTGCACAGAAAAATCCGTAACACTTTGTTGATTGGTATCCGGGGTAGTGTTTGCTTCGCCGGAAAGCCCAAGGCGCTCGCGCCTGACCCGTTCGACCTCCCGGTTGCTTAATTCAAATATCTGTTTTGCGAAGGGAATACCAAACCACCAAACAAAAAAACCAAGTAAGGTCCACACAACCAGCTTTTTTATTAAACGCGCCATTACCGGGTCTCCCTGAAGGTTTCACCTGTCGAAAAATCTGGGACTGCCGGAGTCAAAGGTTGAGAAGAAGAATCCTTTGCGATGTCTTTCTTTGCGTTTGGAGATGTATTGGAATCGGCGGGAAGGCCAAGTCGCTCCCGCCGGCCCCGTTCGATTTCCCTGTTGCGCCTTTCGACATTCAGTTTTGCCATTGGGATAAAGGTCCACCAGACATAAAGCCCAATAAGGGCCATGGCCAATACTTCGTAGCCAAATATCCAATAAAGATATTTGGTAAAGGTATTGGGGCGGGTTCCCCGGTAGAACCGGGGATTGAATCGCCAAAACCATGGGTTTGAGGACATCGGTCTGCCGGGGCACTGGTGATTTCCTTTGACAGGCAAACAGCGCCCACCTGGAAATCCACTCAAAGCTTATCTTAGGATGGCTATCCTTTCATGGCGGATTCTTGTTGATCAAAACGATTTGCCAACCTTTTTCAATAGCGAAAAGTTGCCTCTCCCCTGGGCGTTGTTGGGACCGCATGAAACCATTTCTGATTGGACAATCCGGGGAATCCAAAGCCGAAAATGGCTTGTCCCAATCAGGTTTCCTCCGGTTTCTCCGAGGGTTTCTGGCTTGTTGGACGGTCCAATGCCGGTATCTTTTCACAATAGATCCCTTTTCAAACCCTCCTTCTGGATCCAAACCATGTTCCGACCCGTTTGCTTTTTGTTGATGATGGCTTTTGGAGCATCCCTCGCAAATGCTGGTGAGCCTGTCGTTCTCTTTGACGGCAAGGACATGGCAAAGTGGTACACATTCCTTCGGGAATATGGCACAGACAAGGATCCAAATGGCACCTTTACCATCCAGGACGGGATTCTGAGAATTTCCGGTCAGGACTGGGGCGGATTGGCGACTCGTGATGAGTATTCCAACTACAAAGTGGAGGTAGAATATGCCTGGGGTGGAAAGGTTTGGCCTGGCCGTGATAAAAACGCCCGGGATTGTGGTCTAATCATGCATGCCACAGGCAAGGATGGCGCGGTGGGCAAAAGTTGGCTGGAAGGGATCCAGTGCAACATGATCGAAGGTGGAACGGCCGACCTTTCCGTCACCGGAGCCAACCAGAAATACAGTTTCAAAGCCGAAACCGAAGAACGACCTTGGGGTAAAAAGACCGGAACCTATTGGAAGGAAGGGGCTCCCACTCGTGACTTTCCTCCCGGTACCCGTCTACTCTGGTTCGCCCGTGACCCCAATTGGGATAATGTCATTGGTTTCCGTGGCAAGGATGATGTGGAAAAAGGAATCAAGGAGTGGAATACCCTGATTGTCACCATGAAAGGCGACACCATGCAAACCCAACTCAATGGCGTCACCATGACCAAAGCGACAGCCCTTACCGTGACCAAGGGTAAACTCCAGTTTCAATCCGAGGGCTCCGAAGTCCTTTTCCGGAAAATCATCCTGACACCACTCGACTGATCGATTCCGGGGGAGTCGTTGAATGTTCGTTTGGGTTTCCTTGAGGGCTGATTCATGTTGCAGGCAGAACCGATCTCCCCGGAAACCAACAGCAAGGTATTGCCCGACCTGAAAAAAAGTTCAAGGGATGAGGCGAAATCGTCATCGGGTCGGATCCTTGCAATTGATGTGTACCGTGGTTTCACCATGCTCCTCCTGATCTCGGGAGGACTGGGGCTTGGGAGCATTTCCAAAGCGGATCCCCAGTGGGGCTGGCTTTCCGATCAGGTGAGCCATCGCGAGTGGGTCGGTTGTACCCTTTGGGACCTGATCCAGCCATCGTTTATGTTTTTGGTTGGCGTTTCAATGCCCTTTGCGTTTGCGATCCGGGCCGCAAAGGGTGATTCTTTTTCCAGGCAACTCCTTCATGTCGTCAAACGCGCGGCGGTTTTGATTTTGGTGGGAATTTGTCTTGATTCCCTGGGCAAGCAGATGGTGCAGGTGCAGTTCATCCGCGTGCTCCAGCAGATCGCCTTGTCTTACATCCTTGCGTTTTTCTTTATGAGCGGTGGATGGAGTGCGATGTCCCTTGGAGTTGTGGTCACACTTGGGGTCTATGCGGCGGCACTGATGGTGTTTGGTTATTTCCAGGGAATCGATCCCTGGGCCCAGGACAAGACACTGGGGAATTGGATCGACCAACAGCTTCATGCCTGGACGACCAGCCTTGGCTATCCCAATCTGTTGGTTGCACCCCGGGGAAGCTATGCGGTGCTCAACTTTCTCCCTTCGACGGCAACCCTCCTTTTGGGAGCCCTTTCTGGGGAATTTTTGCGCGTCTCGCCCATAAGGGGAAAGAGTCTGGTCCTTTTGGGAGCGGGCCTTTTACTTTTGGGAGCGGGTTGGTCCCTTGGGCTGGTTATTCCGTTGGTCAAGCGGATCTGGACGCCTTCGTTTTGTCTTTTTGCCGCGGGTTGGACACTTGTTGCGATGTCCTTTTTCCATGGGTTGATCGAGGATTTGGGGCTGAGGAAATGGTCCTGGCCTTTTGCTTTCGCGGGAATGAATTCGATTCTCCTCTACGCGGGGGGCGAATTCCTCAGGCCCCGTGTTCGTGATCTGGTCGAGCCCTGGATTGGCCCTTTGGTGAAGCTGACTCCTTGGGGCACAGCATCGCCGGCGATGGCGATAGGGGTTTCGGTTTCGGTGTTGCTTGTGTTTTGGGGACTTGCGTGGTGGCTACACACAAAGAAGATCTATTTTAAAGCTTGATTGTCCGAAGCCTGTCTTGAAAAAAGCGTAATGCAAATCGGAGGCATTTCCGCTTGCACGATTTTTTGGGGATACCCATAGTTTGGCCCTCCACCCAATTTTTCCAGATCCTGACCTCTTTAGCCACAAATCGTAAACCTACTTAATGAGACTTTGGAAGCCGCCTTCTGAAAGTCCGTTTTGTGGGGATGAATTCCGGAGCCAGTCCGTGACTGCAATGACCAATATTTCCGCGTACCAGTTTGCCTCGCTGGAAAACCTCAAGCCGCTCCGGGACCAGTTGATCTCCGCCTGTCGCGATTGGGGTTTGAAAGGGACGATTCTCCTTAGCACGGAAGGGATCAACCTGTTTGTGGCGGGTCCCCGTTCTGAAATCGACAAGCTGCTTTCCCTTTTGCGAACAGTGCCTGGGTTGGAAGGGCTTGAACCCAAAATCAGTGAAAGCCCCGAGCAACCCTTCACCAGGATGCTGGTGAAAATCAAAAAGGAGATCATTGCTTTTGGTGTGCCGGGGATTGATCCGGTGGGAAATCCCGCGCCAAAGCTAAGTGCCCGCGAACTCAAGCGTTGGCTGGACGAGGGGCGTCCGCTCACGCTGCTGGATACCCGAAACGATTTTGAAGTGGATCTGGGAACTTTTCGAAACGCCCTGCGGATTGGTATCAAACACTTTCGTGACTTCCCCGCCGCCGTGGCGAACCTCCCCCATTCGGTTCATCAAAACCCTATCGTGTCATTTTGTACCGGTGGCATCCGTTGTGAAAAAGCCGCTCCTTTCATGATCCAACAGGGTTTCAACCAGGTGTATCAACTGGATGGAGGCATCCTCAAATATTTTGAGGAATGTGGCAGCGACCATTACGAAGGCGAATGTTTTGTTTTCGACAAGCGCGTTGGTCTTGCCTCGGATCTGGACCAGTCGGGCCATGGACTCTGTTATGTGTGTCAAAGTCTGCTCACGCCTGAGGAGCTTGCGGATCCGGTAACGGTCGAGGGCGTGTCATGTCCGCGATGTTACAAGTCTCCTGAAGAACAACAGGCAAAGGCGTTGACCGAGCACCGGGAAAAACTGAGCCACATCACTAACCCCCTTCCCGGAAAGCATCCCCGGGACAATTTTCGCCCCCTGAAAATCCATGCGCGCCACGATGGCTTAACGATGATGGAATTTCTTTCCGATGTCTTTTCCCACATCCTCAAAGAGGATTGGCAAAAGAAATTTGACGCGGGAGACATCGTTGATGGGAACCACCAATCCATAATCCCATCCCAGCGGGTATATCTTGGCGAGCGGTACTTCACACGCGAACGGCTTCAGTGCGAACCGGATGTCAACGCCAACATAGAAATCCTTTATGAGGATTCAGCCCTGATTGTTATCAACAAGCCCGCGCCTTTGCCCATGCACCCCAGCGGCAGGTTTCATCGGAACACCTTGCAGTGGATTCTTTGCGAGGTCTACGCCCCACAAAAACCCAGGCCCGCCCACCGGTTGGACGCCAACACTTCCGGTTTGGCCGTCTTTACCCGTACTTGGGCCTATGCCAGGGTTTTACAGCCGAAGTTTGAAAAAGGTGAAGTGCAAAAACGCTATCTTGCCCGTGTGAAAGGACATCCTTCCGAGGATGTCTTTCAATGTGATGCTCCGATCACAACAAATCCCGGACAGGCGGGCTCCAGGATTGTTTGTGAGACCTTGAGGGATGTCGAAGGGAAATCAGAAGCCCAGACAGCGCTTACCACATTCGAAGTGCTCAGGCGGGATGCAGATGGCACGGCTCTTTTGCGCGTGACGCCCAGAACAGGACGGACCAATCAGATCCGGGTTCATCTTTGGTATTTGGGTTGGCCCATTGTTGGGGATCCGATGTATTTGCCTGGGGGTTTATTGGGAGAAGTCCAAACGCTTGGCCTGGAAGATGCTCCGCTCAGACTCCATGCGTGGCAATTGACTTTTGCCCACCCCCAGCATGGTGGTCCATTCCATATCGAGGCGCCTTTTCCTGTTTGGGCGTAGTTTCCGGTATCGTTTGTCCGGTGGTGTCGCTACGCTCAACCACCGGTTACAATCCCTTAAGCCTCCGGCTTCAGGATGTTTTTGGGTGTTGTATTTTTCGGGATTGTTTTGTCATCCCGGAGGGATGCGAGCATGTAGCCGGTGGTTGAGCGAAGCGACACCACCGGACAAACGACCATCACCCCAAATCCCCGGCGATCTCCTCCCACAACAGGGCCCGCGTTTCCAGGCATCGTTTTGCTGTTTCGATCGCACCCGCAAATTTTGCAGGATCATCCCCGCAAAGTGTGCTGATCATCCGAAGCGCCGCGGGCCCATGCTCATCGCCATCCACTTCGATGTGTCTTTTCAGGTAAAAGTAAAACCGTTCGAAACGCCCCGGTTCCCGATCGGCCAATTCCCGGATCAGCGCCATAAACATCGGCGAAATCAGATCTTCCCTCCCCAAGGCAAACGCCGCGGCGATCTCATGGCCGTTGTCTGAGGTGGCGATTTCCAGAGTTTGTCTGACAAATTTTCGGGTAGCGGGGCTTGGACCATATCTATCCAGGGCCTCGGGCCATGAAATTCCCCGACGAAGGTCGTTTACAAACGCACAAATTGGTTTCGTGTCGGCTCCGGCGTCCTTCATCGCCGCAAGATAAAGCTCGAAGTGACTCAGATAGCCACCCCTGCCGTCCTCATCGGTTTCTTCGCCCAGGACAATCGAGTTGATCACCCTGGCCAGCTTCGGTTCCCCCGAAGGGACCCAGGGAACCCCAACACAGGAAAGTCTTGCCTGAAGGGCTTTCAGCAAGCTCATGAAATCCCAAACACACCAGACATGCCTCTCCATAAAAGCGGTGACCCGTTCCGGGCTGTTCAGGAGGGGGTAGAGCCTGTGGGAAAGGAGTCGCTCCTTATACGGAGCCAGCTCCGGCATCTTTAGGGAAAGTATGTTGTTCATATTTTCATTCTTAGGCGGCCAACCTGCAATTTGCCCGACAACAAATTTCATCCGGATTTGGTCGAAAAGTCTTCGAAAATCATTCGATCGTGATGTCGATGCTGTTGGGTATACCCGGCTTGATTTGTCGATGGATTCCTGATTGGTGGGGATCGCTGAACCTTTTGGCTATGCGGGATCCACCAGGGGCGTCGGTGTGGGCGATGCTGACCCGGTACCAACCCGGCTCGGCTCCGGGAAGATTGTCCGTCAAAAGCCGATACACGCCGCCCGCCTCTATCACGGCTATGGCCATGCGACCATGATGCCCCTTCTCTTCATCCGGCACAAAAACCAGAGTGCCGGAGTTGAGAATTTGCCCATTGACCCAGACCCGCCCCTCGACCGGAACGAGGGCATTATTTCCCGATCCACAAGCCATTACGCCGACCATTACGCCGAAAAGGAGAAGCGCAAAGGCAAAGGTCTTTGCGCGCGTTCCAGGATTTGGAGGGGAGTCCATCATGAGTGGGACCATAGGCCACAGCCCCGGATCAAGGCAAGAGGAGGTAGTTTCGGGACTTGCGCTTGATTTTGGATTTTCTCCCCGGGTATGGCCTCCCTGGACGGTTGGAGCATGGTCCGAATGTCGCAAGGGGAAAAACCGCGACGGGGCTATTGCAAATGACAGACTAATTGTCGGGGCACAACCCCAATTCGCAAGGGAGAGGCGATCGTGAAAAGACTGCTTGGTATTGGGGCCCTGGCGCTTGCCACGGCTGGAATCGGCTTTGTGGCAAGTAAAATCACGGCCCAGAATACCGGCGCCGCCCGGCCCGCCGAAGCCCGGTCCAAAGTGGCCCTACTCAACCTGAGCCATGTGCTCAAGAACTACACCAAGGCCATGGCCATCCAGAACGAACTCAAGGATATGTTCCAACCTCTTCAAACCCGCCAAAAAGCCAAAGCGGCCCAAATGCAACAATTGGCCAAGGAAGCCCAGGCCAAGCCCGATCAACGCGAAATCCTCGAGCGCCAAGCCCGCGCCATCAAGCGCGAACTGGAAGATCTCGACAACGAAGCCCAAACCCTGCTCGGCAAGAAGCAGGACGAAACCCTTGTCAACCTGTACAAGGAAGTCCAGGACGCCTCGAGCCGCGTGGCGATGGCTTCCGGTTTTGATATGGTTCTCCACTACAACGATGCCACCACCTCGGCCGACTACTGGAGCCCGGCGAACATCGCCCGCAAGTTCCAGGCTGGTGCTTGCATGCCTCTCTACTTCACTCCCGGCACCGATATCAGCGCCGATGTGATCAACGCCCTCAACACCGCCTATAGCAAGGCCAATCCGGGCGCTGGCGCTGCGGGTTCGGGTGTTACCCCGACCGGTGCGACCGCTCCTGCGGGCACCACAGGCGCTGTTAGCGGCGGCAACTAAAACTACCCTTCCCCGTCTGGTTTTGGTCTGTCTTGCTTCCGGATGGTACTTTCGATTCCAATTCGAGGGTCCATCCGGATGTCTTCCCACATCTCGTGATGATTAAGGGCGAATTCGCCCACTCCAAGGAAGGTGCACCGTGCGAAGGATCGCCACACGCCGTCAAAGAACTCTCGGCCAGGTTGCCGCGGTTTCGGGAATCGGTTTTGTTACTGGCGCGGAAATCCAATTGCGATTTCTTCCTGCAGCGGAAGACACCGGAGTCGTATTTCGGCGGGTGGATCTTCCCGGTCGCCCCGAAATCCCCGCACATGTCAGCCTCGTCACCGGCACCCAAAGGCGCACCACCCTGGGTCACGGCAACGAACAGGTTTCTCTCGTCGAACATGTAATGGCCTCTTTGGCTGGACTGCGCATTGACAATTGCATCGTCGAAATCGACGCCCCGGAACCTCCCGGCATGGACGGTTCGGCCGCGGCTTTCGTCGAGGCACTTTTGGGCGCAGGGATCCAGCCCCAGCAGAGCATCCGCAATATCTGCACCGTAACCGCACCCTGCGGCATCAACACCGGACATTCGAGCATTGCCTTGCATCCCGGAGATAAGCCCGGGCTTCGCGTTAGCTATTTCCTCGATTACGGGCTTGATGCTCCGCTTCCCCGACAGGTTGCAACTGTCGATGTCGACCCTGCCTCGTTTGAGCGGGATGTTGCTCCCTCCCGAACCTTCATCCTCGAATCCGAGGCGGCCCACCTTCGCGCCCAAGGTTTGGGAAGTCGCACCACCTCGAAAGACCTCATTATCTTTGGCCAAATGGGCCCTATCGACAACGCCTTGCGCTTTGCCGATGAACCCGCTCGCCACAAGATCCTCGACATCATTGGTGACCTTGCGCTTTTGGGCATTGAGCTTGCCGGCCATGTGGTGGCCTGCCGATCCGGCCATCCGCTCAATGTGGCTCTTGGACAAGATCTCTGGATGCGTGCCGGTCAGGCCGGCGGGTACTCCTTTCGCGCTCGGACACAACCGGTTGAACCCGTGTTGCGCCGAGCCGCCTAAATCCTCTTTCAACGACAACGATTGGCAATCTTGGACAGGGATTCCGGAATGAGCAAAGTCAGGATTGGCGTGGTGGGAGTGGGACATCTGGGCAAGGAACATGCCCGAATTCTTTCCACACTCCCCGATGTGGAACTTGTCGGCGTCGCGGACCCTTCCCGTGCGCAGGTCGAAGCTGTCGCGCTCCGCTGCAACACCCGGGCATTCACCAATCATAAGGACCTGATCGGCAAGGTTGATGCGGCCGTCGTGGCTGCCCCGACCTTCCTGCATCACAATGTCGGAACCGATTTGCTTGGCGCGGGAATTTCCCTTCTTGTGGAAAAGCCGTTGGCCAAGGAACTCGACCAGTGCCAGGAACTCGAGCAACTCGCACGCGACAACAAACTGATTCTTCAGGTCGGACATATCGAGCGATTCAACCCCGCTTACGAAGAGCTCGTCCAGGCAGGGCTTTCCCCCCGTTATGTCGTCTGCAAGCGCACATCCTCTTTTCCCGGCAGATCGCTGGATGTGGGTGTTGTGCTTGACCTCATGATCCACGATCTGGACCTGGTTCTTGATCTGGTCAAGGATATTCCCACCCATGTAGAGGCCTTCGGCGCCAGCATCATGGGAGGCTGCGAGGACATGGCCCAGGTGCGGCTCCATTTTGCCCGGGGCGCGATCGTCGACCTCATGTCCAGCCGCGTCCACCCCGAACCTTGCCGTTCGATGGATGTCTGGGGTCCCGAAGGTTACGCAGGGGTCGATTTCGCCAAGCGCACCCTGAAACTTTGGCAACCAGGCGAGATCTTCCGCCGTGGCTTTGACGCAACCAAACTCGATGCTCCCTCGATGGGCCAATTCCGGGCGGAACTTTTCACCCGCCACCTCGAAAGCCGCGACATCGTTTGCGAACCTTGCGACCAGCTGACCAAGGAGCTTTCCAACTTTCGCGATGGACTTTTGGGACGAAGCAATGTCCGCGTCACAGGCGAACATGGCGTCCGGGCGGTGGCTCTTGCCACCCGCATCCTCGAAAGCATCGAGCGGCACCCCTGGACCTCGTCGCCTTTTGGCCCAAGCGGCCCGCGCGATCTCCCCGCGCCCAAGGGACAACTCTTCGCCAACGCCAAAAAAGAAGCGGCCGCCTAATTCGGTTGAGGAAATTTCGACACCCGCCGTACTGTTTCGTCAATTGGCGGGTGCATGCGCCTTGTGTTTGATACTTCCTGCAAAAAACAGTAATCATTCCCCAAAAAGTTATTTTTGATGAGTGGGCGTTGCGTCCCCATGGCTGAATGTTGCCTGAACATCTTGAATTAAAATAGTCGCGAAACCACAAAGGCTTTGCTCAAGCGCCGAAAATCAATTGTGCGGTGGCAAGTTTTGTGGGCGAGTGTTCGAATTCAAAAAAACAGACTACAGTGAATGGAATTATCGAAGAAATACAATCCGCAAAAGGTTCAAAGACGAGTTATAAGATAAAAAAAAGGAGAGGCTGTCCCATTAGGACAAACCTCTCCTGGCTGACTTATGGGCAGAAGTTAGCCGGGGGGAAGGATTACAGCGTCAATGACATGGATTACGCCATTGGAGGTTTTGATGTCGGCCTTGATAACTGCGGCTTTGCCGTTGAGGTATACTTTGCCGTCCTTGACGGTGATTTCGATCTTCTTGCCATTTACGGTTTTGGCCGACTTGCCATCAAGCTTTACGGCGTCTTCAGCCATTACTTTACCAGCGATTACGTGGTAGGTCAGGATGGCCGCAAGGGCTTTCTTGTCCTTGAGGAGTTCTTCGATCTTTTCCTTGCCAACCTTTTCGAAAGCTTCATCGGTTGGGGCGAAAACGGTGAAGGGGCCTTTGCCCTTAAGGGTTTCGACCAGGTCAGCGGCCTTGACGGCAGCGACAAGGGTCTTGAAGGAACCAGCTTCAACAGCTGTGTCGACGATATCCTTTGGCTCATCCGCGCGGGTTGAGGAAATGGAAAGAACAGTTACGGCAGCGGCTGCCAAAAAAGACATAAAACGCATTTGAAATCTCCAGGGTGGCGAATTTGGTTTTCTTGTGTCCAGAAAGGACAACCCATCTTTAGACGACCCAATCAGGAAGTCAAAATTCGCCGTGGGAATTTGTTCGTCTGATATCTCTTCCGCCGCGACAAACCAGCGATTTCCCGGTGATATTTTTTGCCAAAATTTTCTACCTGGGGGCGACTGAATCCTGCTTTTGCTCATGTATGGCTCAGGTGTTCCGATCACCGTTTCAAACCAGGACCTCATCCCGTTGGCGGCAAAAAATCAGCCCGTTCCCGATACCCACCAAAACGGATTCCTCGGGCGGGATGTCCAATCATTAGTGTCTTGGGTGAGGGCAATATTATCCTACGCCCCTCCCCTATTTAGCCCCATTTCACATCAATCAACTCAAAAACGGGTTTTCCCGCTTTTCCCGACCGATAGTTGTCATTGGCCCGTGGCCTGTCAGGACCTTGGCGTTATCAGGTAGCGGAAACAGTTTGTTCCGGATCCCGCTGATAAGCAGTTTGTGGCTACCCCCGGGGAAATCGGTCCGCCCGATCGAATCCTGAAACAGGACATCGCCTCCCACAACGACAGTTCGGTCCCCCGACCCGGGTTGGGCATGGCAGACATAAACAATGTGGCCTGGGCTATGGCCGGGAACATCGAGCACATCAAATTCGAGTCCGGCCCCCGAAACCTTGTCCCCATCGTTCAAAAGGCGGTCGGCTTTGGGACTGGTCAGGGGAAAACCGTACCCCTGGGACAGATTCAGGTTCGAATCGGTCAGCATGGGGGCATCTTTGGTTCCAATCAGGAGTTGCGACTTTGGGAATGCCCGTTTCATGGCCTCGTTCCCGGCAATATGGTCGGCATGTCCGTGGGTGTTGAGGATGTGTGTTAGCCGAAGTTTCTGCTTTTGCAAAAATCCCAAAATTGCGTCCGGATCGAGTCCAGGGTCGACTACAACCGCCTCATCTTGCCCACTTTTCCACAGAATGTACGCATTCTCCGCAAAAATCGGGCTAACGACCGTGTGAATTTGAACAGAATCGCTCATTCGGCTTGCCTTAACGAAATCTTGAGGAAAACTTGCCGTGGAGTTCTCGGCACAGAATGGGTATTTTAGAGGCCAGACCTTTACCTTGCCCCAATATTGGAGGCTTTTGCTATGGCCCCGGTTACGCAGCGCGCTCAAGGGAGCCTCAAGGGTTTTGGATGGAATGCCGCTTGGGGATCCATTTTGGGTGTTGCACTGCTCACCGGTGCGGGTATTTGGGTTGAGGAAGAACTCGTCCCCTCAGGCGCACATGTCACTCCCGACGCTCTTCATCATCACGAGGATGAAGCTGATCGGAACAAGGGGCAGGAACTCCTGGAGCGCGCTTTGGCCGAATTTGCCAAGGTTGATGAATACCGAATGGAAATGCGCAAGAAAGAGCGCGTCAACGGAAAGCTTGGCATCGAACAGCTCATCGTCTTAAGCGTTCGCCAAAAGCCTTTCAAAGTTCACATGGCATGGAAGGAACCCAAGGCTCTCACCGGTCAGGAAGCCGTTTTCTGCCATAATAGCAATCCAAAAAAGATGAAGGGGAAATCCGCCGGATTTCTAGGAAATATTGGCTTCGTCAGCATGAATCTGGATGATCCGATGGCTCGCGCCACCAGCCGCCACGGAATTGATGAAGCCGGCTTTGAGAACCTTTTCCGCCGCCTCAAAATAAGCTGGGACCGCTGGGAAGAGGAATTTGAGACCAAGGTACATGTGACCGAAACCGAGATCGATGGAAAGACCTGCACAACGGTCGATGTTCTCCAGGATCCCGAATCCCGCGATGTCAACGAATTCGCCCGGACCATTATCTCCTTCGCTGCCGACAGCGGCTTCCCCGTCAGGATGGAGCTTTATGGCTGGTCCGAATCGGGTGAAGGCGCCGGTGAGCTTCTCGAATCTTATCAATATGGCAAGCTGGAGCTCAACCCGGGCCTTCCCGAAGAGTTCCACAAGAAGTAACCCGACCAGAATTCCCCTAACCGGAATTCTCCTAAAAAAGTAGTCAGTGGTTGGACTCGCGGGGCCCTGGAAATTGGCTCCGCACTTGTTTGGCAAACCCCCCAAGCCCTCTTTGGGAAACATCTAATGTCTTTTGATCGCAACAGGTTGCGGGATCTTTTCGCGACCCGGGCCATTCTCCATGGTGACTTCACTCTCGCCTCGGGCAAGAAAAGCACCTTTTACATCAACAGCAAACTGGTCATGTTCCACGGCGAATCCGTCTCGCTGATCGGGCAGGCCTTTCATGAGTTGACCAAGGACCTTGACATTCAGGGGGCGGGTGGCCTCGAGGTGGGCGCGCTCCCACTTACCGCCGCCTTTGCCGTGGCCCGCTACAACGAGAAACTCCCCCTCGAAGGGTTCTTCGTCCGCAAGCAGGCCAAAGACCATGGCAGCAAACAGCGCGTCGAAGGGGTACTTGTCCCCGGCAGCCGCGTCGTGATTGTCGATGATGTGTTGACGACCGGCGGCAGCGCGCAACAGGCGGTCGAGGCCGTCGAGGAAGCGGGCGCAAAGGTCGTCGGCGTGGTGTGTCTTGTGGATCGCCAGGCGGGTGCCCGCGAACTGTTCGAACCCAAATATGTCTTCCGCTCGATCTTTACGCTCAAGGACTTCGGGTTGGGTTAGGATGCTGACCAAAGCGTCCTATGACAACGTTTT
>CAMBMH010000031.1 GCA_945868575.1 Singulisphaera sp. GP187
CTTCACCTTTGGTTGTTGATGACATGTTGTTTCTTGTTTCCGACAAGGGAATTGCCTCTTGTCTGGATCCACAAACGGGCAAAATCCATTGGCAGGAACGAATCGGGGGCAATTTCTCCTCGTCCCCATGGTTTGAGGCGACCGCCGAGGGGCAATCAGAACCCGGAACCATTTGGCTACAAAGCGAAGAGGGTGAAGTCACCCGAATTGCGGCTCAAAAAACATTCAAAAAACTTGGGAAATTCGACCTGAAAGATCGGGCGTTGGCAAGCCACGCTGTATCTGATGGAAACCTGTTTATCCGAACCGAAGGGCAATTGCTTAAACTCGGGTCAAAATAGGCGGTTTATCCTGTTTTTCTCTTTTTTTATTACTTTGGGGCTCTCCTCCCCTTTAGGCATGTTTTGGCGTTCACATGGAGGATTTTTGCGATGAAGCGTGGAAATATGTTCGCGGCATTGGTGCTGGGGGGCTTGGGAATGTCTGTTGGTTTGGCTGATTCCACAATCCATTATCCGGAAACGAAGCGGGGCGACCTGGTGGAAACCCTGCATGGCACACCCGTCGCGGATCCCTACCGCTGGCTGGAGGATGATGTCCGCAAAAGTCCCGAGGTCCGGAACTGGGTTGATGCCCAATCCAAACTGACCGCGGATTACCTCAAGGCGATTCCCCAGCGCGAAGCGATCCAGAAAAAACTTACCGAGCTTTGGAACTACGAAAAGATTGGCGTACCGAGCAAACATGGCGATCGCTACTACTTTTTCAAAAACGATGGTCTCCAGAACCAGTCTGTGTTCTACAGCCAGGAAAAACTGGATGGGCCCGCCAAGGTATTGATGGATCCCAACACATGGTCCAAGGATGGCACCGTCGCTTTGGGCTCGATCTCGTTTAGCGATGATGGCAAATTGGTCGCCTATGCGGCCAGCGAGGCCGGGTCGGACTGGACCACATGGAAGGTAAAGGATACCGCCACCGGAAAAAATCTTGACGACGAACTCAAGTGGGTCAAGTTCTCCGGCCTGGCTTGGACCAAGGATGGGAAGGGTTTTTTCTACAGCCGCTTTGACGAGCCTAAAAAGGATGCCCAATTCCAAAGTCTGAACCTCAACCAGAAACTCATGTTTCACAAGTTGGGAACAACCCAGGCCGAGGATGTGATTGTCTACCAGCGGTCCGATCAGCCGACCTGGAGCTTTTACGGAAATATAACCGACGATGGCAAATGGCTGGTGTTCACGGCGCGGACCGGGACGGATGCCAGGAATCGCCTCTATGTAAAGGATCTTTCCAAGCCCCTGACGGATGCCCCGGTCGAGGTTGTGGACAACTTCGACAATGAGTACACCCTTGTCGAGGGAATGGCCACTGTTTTATACTTCAAAACCGATCTCAAAGCTCCCAATGGTAGGGTAATTGCGATCGACATGGCCAATCCAGGTCGGGACAACTGGAAAGAGATCATTCCCGAGACAAAGGAAGCCCTCAGGGGTGTGGGATTTGTTGGCGGTCACCTCATCGCCAGCTATTTGAAGGACGCCAAAACCCAGGTCAAGCTTTTTGATCCCGCGGGCAAGTTTGTTCGCGAGGTGGTGTTTCCGGGAATTGGGACCGCCACCGGTTTTGATGGTAAGCCTTCAGAGACGGAAACCTTCTACAGTTTCTCGGGTTATGCGACTCCCCCCACTATTTACCGCTACGATGTGAAAACAGGCGAGACCAAACTCCTTCGCCAGGCCAAGGTCAAATTTGATCCCTCCCTTTATGAAACCAAACAGGTCTTTTATCCTTCCAGGGATGGGACCAAAATTCCGATGTTCATCACCGCCAAAAAGGGGATCAAGCTGGATGGGAACAACCCCACCCTTCTCTATGGATACGGCGGGTTCAATATTCCGATGACCCCGGCCTTTAGCATCCCCATCGCCACATGGATCGACATGGGCGGGGTTTATGCCGTTGCCAACCTCCGGGGTGGAGGCGAGTACGGAAAGGATTGGCACAAAGCGGGCACCAAGGAGCGCAAGCAAAATGTGTTTGACGACTTCATCACCGCGGCGGAATATCTGATCGCTGAAAAGTATACATCCACTCCGAAGCTTGCCATTCGTGGCGGTAGCAACGGCGGACTTTTGGTGGGGGCTTGCATGGCCCAGAGGCCGGACCTATATGGCGCGTGTCTGCCCCATGTTGGGGTGATGGACATGCTCCGGTTCCACAAGTTCACCGCGGGACGCTATTGGGTCGACGACTACGGAAGCCCGGACAAAGCGGAGGAATTCGCTTCGCTTGTCAAATACAGCCCCTACCACAACCTCAAGCCGGGAACCAAATATCCCCCGACCATGGTGATCACCGCTGATACGGATGATCGTGTGGTTCCCGGTCACAGTTTCAAATTCGCCGCCCAGCTTCAATACTGTCACAAGGGGGACGCCCCGGTATTGGCGCGCATCGAAACCCGCGCGGGTCATGGTGCCGGCAAGCCTACGGCAAAATTGATCGAAGAAGTCGCCGATGAATACGCCTTCCTTTGGAAGGTTCTCAAAATGGGAGAGTAAACGATGTTGCGCTGTCTCCGGTCCGCAGTTCTGGTATTGGTTTTTGGAACCGCGGTGGGTGTCCACGCCGCGGACCCTGTTACCCTTTTTGATGGCAAATCCTTTGCCGGATGGGAAGGGGACACAGCCAAGACATGGCGGATCGAGGATGGAGTGATCGCCGGGGGATCGCTTGAAATGACGGTTCCCCGGAACGAATTCCTTTGTTCCAAAAAAGGGTACAAGGATTTCGAACTCAGGCTTAAATACAAACTCACCGGAACGGAGGGCTTCGTCAATGGCGGGGTCCAGATTCGCTCCCAGCGGATCCCCAACCACCATGAAATGATTGGATACCAGGCCGATCTGGGCCAGGGGTTTGATGGGGCCCTTTACGATGAAAGCCGCCGGAACAAGATCCTTGCCGCACCTCCCAAGGAGGATCTTCCAAAGATTGTCAAACGGGACGACTGGAACGATTACCGGATTCGCTGCGAGGGAAAGCGGATCCAGCTTTGGCTGAACGGTGTGCAAACGGTCGACTTCACCGAGACCGATGAAAAGATTCCCCTGGAGGGGATCATCGGCCTTCAGATCCATGGCGGCTGCAAGGCGGTTGTCCGGTTCAAGGATATTGTGATCGAGGAACTTTCTCCCGCAAAATGACTTTTCAGGGGAAGGTTTTCGAGTTGATTGTGTTAATATCCCGAGCCATTCGCCGGGATATTATCTTTTATCAAGATCGTTGTTGTGATGTTTGATGGTTCTGAACTATTGAGCCATGGCCTTGATCGATTTGTTATGTCCAAATTAATTGGAGGAGGCATAGTAAAAATGCTACGGGATGCGGGCGATTTTTTTGTGTCTTCGTGCTTGTGCGGTGATAAAATTCAAGCGGTTTGAATCCAGTCCCTCTCCCCAAGGATGGCATGGGTGCCGAAATGATAACAAAGGTCGCGACATCCTGGATTTTTCGGCTATGGGCGTTTTTTGGATTTCTCGTTTGGGGTGCTTTTTTGGTGGAACACCTAAAAGAATGGGTGTTTTATCCGGCTTCCGGACCGGCGCTACCGCAATTTGTTATTTGGGCCCTGGTCCTCCATTCCGAAATGGTCCTGGGGCTTTTTGGAACCGCATTTCAAATTCGAATCATGGCAGCCCTGGCGGTGATTTCGGCAGCCGGTTTTTTTCTTGGTGTGATTGGTGTGAGTGGCATTGGCTTTTTTATCATCACAATTCCGCCGCCAATTTATGTGCTTTTTATGGGCCGAAAATCCGCTATGAAAAAGTAGTTTTGGCCGATCCTTTGATCCATGACCATAAATCTGTCATTTGGATTTTATCGATTTTGAAAAATGCGATTGGCTGGGAGGGCACCGGAATTTTTTGGCCTATAAAAATCATGAAACACCTGATTATCCAACCCGCGACAAGTAGCCGACCGGTCCCATGAACAACATTCTTGCCTGGACCGATGACCTGATTTTTTTTAGCCGAATCCATGGGATTGCGGCCAAAATGGGGCTGGTTGCCAAACAGATCCGCAAGGCCGAAGCCTTCACCGGGGAAATCGGAATCGGGTTGGTTTTGGTGGATATTCAGGTCGCCGGGGAAAATCTGGCGGCAGTCGCAGGGGACCTGCTTCCCAAGGGTGTTCGGATGGTGGGATACGGGAGCCATGTGGACGCCGCAGGGCTTCGGGCCGCACGGGAGTTGGGTCTCAATCCGGTGATGCCCCGTAGCCAATTTGTCGAGCGTTTGCCTTTGGATCTGTTCGGTTGGGTGGGGCGGGGATGTTGTTCATGACACAACCACGAGATCCTTTGTCGACTAATATGCCGGAAAGCCAAAATTCCTCCCGCAAGAGGCTTGCTTTTGACAGTCCCGAGCAGGAGGCGTATCTGAATTTGTGGCGGACCTACGATCGTTTGCGGGTGATTGAGGACAAGCTTTTCGGCGAGAATGACCTCACCGCGCAACAATACAACGCGTTGCGCCTTTTGGCGGTCCGTTCAACCGAGGGTATGCCCACACTGGAAGTCGCCCGCCGACTGGTTTCGCGCGCGCCTGACATAACAAGGCTAATCAATCCCCTGGTGGAAAAAGGATGGGTGACCCGTACCCGACCGGAGGGGAACAGGCGGATGGTTCGACTTGCAATTACCGCGTCGGGCCTGGAGTTACTAAGGCAGTTGGATGGGCCTGTCAAGGAATGTGGTGCCTTGCAGCTAGGTCACCTGGGAAGGGACGACCTGCAGGAACTTTGTCGGCTCCTTCGCCTTGCCAGGACGCCCCATGAGGAAATTTCGAGTATTTGGGCGCCAGAGGCATAGGTTTTCTGTTTGTAATCGAATATTTGGCGTTTTTGGTGCTTCAAACCGCCTCAATTGCTATTGCCCTGAGGATTTGCCCGGGGTGATAATCGCTATTTGAAAACATCCCGCAAGGAGGCAGGGAATGGCTTTGGATCCATCCAAAACCAATGATGGGGGAGTCACCAAGCGTGTCAGCGTGGCCCGGCGCCTCATCATTGACCTGCTCCATTTCGCCCGTCGGGTCCCATCGCTTCCTGTGGAACGCACCATGGAGCTTGGGGATCTTCGCAAGCTTCGCGCCAAATTTTTGGAGCGCCCCTGTTGGACCGCTTTGTTCATTCGGTCCTTCGGTCTTTTGGCCGTGGAGTTTCCTGCCCTTCGCACAAGCTTTCTTGGTTGGCCGTACGCCCGGTTTTTTGAGCACAATCGTTCCGTAGCCTCGGTAACCATTGAAAAAGAGGTGGAAGGTCAGCCCGCGATCCTCTTTTTGAAAATCCGCAATCCTGAACATTTGACGATTTCGAAGATTGAAGAACGAATATTTGAAGCAAAATCAATGCCCGCCACACATTTCGCTCATTTTCGATTGGCTTTGGGGGTGTCAAAGCTCCCAAAGTTCGTTCGGCGATTGGTGTGGTGGTTCGCGCTGGATTGGTCGGGAAAAGTCCGCGCAAGAAAATTTGGCACTTTTGGTTTCAGCACCTATGTCGGTCACGGAGCCGAGGCGTTGCATCCGATTTCGCCCCTGACTGCCACACTCAACATTGGCCCGATGAGTCCAACCGGCACCATTCGGGTCCGGATCATTTACGATCACAGGGTTTGTGACGGGTCCCTGGTGGCGCGCGCCCTTGAGCGGCTTGAGGAGATTCTCAAAAAAGAAATCTTCTTCGAGCTGGATCAGATGAATTTTGAAACGGGTTTTGAAAAGAAAGTCATGCGATCTTCGAGTGCCAAGGCCGCTTCAAAAGAATTAACTTAAAAGGGATAAAAAATGGCAGACAATGATAATCATTGGCATGATGACAAATGCGCCATGGCGTTTTGGGACCAGAAGCAAGCCAAACCATATTTTGAATTGGCTTCGGACACGATAGGCTGGGCGGCGCCCAAGGCTAACGAGTCCTGGTTGGATATAGGTTGTGGCGGTGGCCAGTTGTCCGCCGGGATTCTTCAGGGGACAAAAGGGGCCGTTGAAAAAGTGGTTGCAATGGACTGCGCCAGGGTTAACGAAGTGGCCATTGGCAAACTAAGTCAAAAGTTGGGCCTTCCGGACGGAAAGCTTTCATTTGCCCATGGCGATTTGAGTTTTGGCTTGCCTGGTATTGTGGACAACAGCTTTGACGGAGTGATCGCCGGGCTGTCCCTTTCATATGCGGAATCTAAAGATCCAGTAACTGGCAAATATACCGACACCGCTTTCCGGAGTATTTTCCGGGAGATTTACCGGGTCCTGAAACCGGGTGGAAGGCTCGTGTTTTCGATCAATGTTCCCGAGCCGAATTTTTGGCTTATTGTCGCCAAGTCCGTTTGGCCTCCGACCCGTTGGGGCAAGCCATGGCGATTGCTAACCCATTTGATGGAAATGATGAAGGTCTGTCGCTGGCTCAAGATTGAAGCCCGCAAGGGGCGGTTTCACTACCTTCCCATTGAGGACCTTAAGGAAGTCATCATCGCTGGGGGATTTTCCTCTGTGGAGTGGAAGGAATCCTATGCCCGCCAGGCTTTTGTGATTCGGGTGGAGAAACCATCAGCCAACCAAAAATCTGCCGCCGCTTAAAGGAATACTGGGGTCCTGGCAGTGTCTCCAATTGGCACCCCGAGACAAATTTAGACCCGTTGCATCATCAGGATTTGGGTGGTTCCGATCACATCGAGCCACCTCGTCGTTTTTCCGTCAACGGTGAGGTTTCTAAGGCTGGTTGCTTTTTCGGTCTGAAACGCCAATCCCAGATGGACTTTGTCTGTTGGGCCAAATTCGACTGTTCCCGCCACAACCACCCATTTTGTCGGTTTTCCCTTGGAGCCTGGAATTGTCACAAGGTTGTGGCAAAGCGAGGCGAATGCCTGGGAGCCGCCAAAAGTGGGTTCCCAGACTCGGACAAGGGGTTGGTCCTGGACCAGGGTCCTGGACATTCCCGCCTCAATGTGTTCAAAAATACCGTCCAAGCTGTGTTCGCCGGGTGCTTGGGTTTCCTTTGTTGCCGGACAAATCACCACGGCACGCAGTCGGGCGGGTGATCCTTTGACCGTTAGCTGAACGCCTTCGACAGGATGAACGATTTCCCCAATTCCGCCTAGTGGCCAGGCGAGGTCTTTGTTCCAAGTATCGCTGGCTTTGCGGGTTTTCTTTTTGGTGAGGTGACGGATCCGTTTTATGGTGCTTTTCAGCCACAGGAAACAAACCAAAATTGTTAATCCAATCAGGATCCACCATCCCCCCTGATTGTCGAGGAAGTTGTTTAAGAAAAGGGGAAAATGCTGTGTTACGGGGTGGGCGTGGTTGCGAATGGTATCGATTAGCGGATCCGCCTCGTGACGCAAACGGTCCAGAAATTCCACAAAAGAATGCCCCCAGGTTTTGACGGTTTCCTGGGAGTCACCGGAGAGGAAAGTGGCGATTGGACTAAGCTTTTTCTCATCCTTTTCTGGATCTTGATTGGTGGATTCCTGCTTGGCGTGGGCCTTGGAATTCTCTTTCAGGTTGTGAAACTTGCCTCCGTCACGGGGGGGTGGCCCATGAGGATTTTTGGCGGTATCGCCTGCGGCAGTAGCGCCGACATGTTGCCCGGTTAAATATTCTTTGACATCCGGAGGAAGGCCCACCATTCGGTCATATGTCGCCAAGGAGAACATGCCCACCTGGGCAAGGATGGCAAGCGCCAAACCATTAAAGAGCCATTGGACAGCAATAATCAATAATCCCTTACGAAAGGTACACTGGATCCACGCGACCATCATGATTCCCGCCAAGCAGAGGGAGACGATCACAGGGACATATTTCAGCAGGGGAACGGTCCCCAAAGCTTGCCATTGGATTCCCAAGGGCAAACGGACCCAATTGATAAATGAAAATCCGGCTGGAAGTTTGAGGGACTCGTGCATGGCCAACGCCGCACCGTAACCCATTACCTCGAAGCAAAGCGCAACCGGGATGGTGATCAGGATAAGCATCAAAAAGGCGCGCTTGTAGCTGGGTTGCTCCTCGCCAAACATTCCGCAGGAAGTGCGCAGGATAAGGGTTGCCAGAAATGTGCCAAAAAGGAGCACCAAAACAACGACGACAAGCACAATCCAAGGCATGGAAAAATCCCCCATCTGGCTAATGAGGGAATTCTAGACTTTTTTGTGACAATTTTCAGGATGCGATAACCGACTGTCCCATGCCTGCGCAGCATTGGGTCGCAGGAGCCTCAAGGTAAAGTCGCAATCATGGTTTGGGAAAATCAGGCGGAGGCTGCTTTGGCCTTTCGGCGATGGTTCCACCATTCGAAAACCAGTGGCAGCACAGACACAACCACAATCGCGATAAGTACCAGTTCAAAGTATTTATCGGAAAGCTGGCTTCCCAGTAGGTATCCACCACCCATGCAAAGGCTTACCCAAGCGAAGCCCCCAACCACATTGAACACAAGAAACCGTGAGTAGTGCATCGAGCCAATACCGGCCACAAAAGGGGCAAAGGTCCGAATGATCGGCACAAAACGGGCCAAAATAACTGTTTTACCCCCATGTTTTTCGTAAAAGGCCTGAGCGCGGATGAGGTGTTGATGGTTGAGGAGCCAGGAATCCTTGGCCCGAAAGACCGCCGGGCCGAACCATCGTCCGAGGTGATAATTTACAGCGTCTCCCAAAATCGCGGCGACCAAAAGCAGAGGCGCCAAAACCCAAATGTTGAGCGATGTGCCGGAGAAGGCACAAATGGCCCCCAGGGCAAAAAGGAGGGAGTCTCCTGGCAAAAAGGGAAGGGCCACCAAGCCGGTTTCACAAAAAATGATCAGAAACATAAGGGCAGGAAACCAGGGGCCGAAACTCTCCAAAAGACCATTGAGTCCATCACGGCTAGCCAGCTGTCGGAAAAGGGAAATACCCTGATTCAAAAGTTCCATTTGCGCAAATCTCCCTCTTTTTGCCTAGGCTACCCCAAATCGCTTTTAGGGGGCAAGGCGGAAGCATTTTGAGGGGCCCGGCTCGGGGGATGGGTTTCAACAGAACTGGTTAATGATTTTTTTATTTTTTGGGTTTCGCGCGAACCGGGAAAACGCAAAACCGGGGCAGGGGTGTAGAGGGCGATTTGATTTCGCAGGGACCGGTCACCTTTTTTGCAGCCATTCCCCGGATTGGTGTTGGCTTAGGCAAACTTGGTGCTCTTTTTCCCAATCCTTCACCAGGGATTCGGGGGCCGGTTCAAACGGACCAATTACGGAGTAGATCCAACGGGCCAGGTCCTCGCCTTCGGGAAGGGTAAGGCCAGGTTGAATGTCCGCCAATCCGGGAAGGCGGGATTCGACCTCGCTTTTTTTGAAAAGCAATCCGCCATGCTGGAGGACTGCTCCTTTGCGCTTGCGCTGGGCGCTTCCCATAACTTTGTGGCCGCCTACAAGCAGGTCGCCGGGGGTTAAATGTTGAAAACAAAGCCCAGAACGGTCCACATAAAGATCAGTCCCCTCGTGTAGCGAAGCGGAATATCCAAGGTTTGCCAGTCCCCGACCAATCGCCTCATGGATCCGGATAGGGAGATTGCTGGCCTGGCGCGCGAGGGGATGTCCAGGAGGAAGGGCAAAGGCATAGGTCCATTCATGGTGGTGGAGGAGTGCCTCGCCGCCGGTTGACCGCCTGGCCCATGGGCGGATCCCATCGGTTGGAGAGTGCCCCATGGGAATTCGGATCGATTCGGTCTGGAAATAGCCGAGGCTAAGTTGTGGCCCGGTCCAGGAATAGATCCGCAAAGTCGCAATTCCCTGTGTGGCGAGGGCAAGCATCGCGTCGTCCGCGGCCATCGCGACCAAAACCGGGTCATTGCGATCTGGCAATCGCCAAGGGCTTTTGGCATCCTGAAAATATGTCATGGCAGTCATGGAAGCACTAATTTTTCCATCTTAAGACGGGTGTTTTCGCGGCCGCGACCTCATCAGGGCGGGAAATTCCCAGGGTATGGGGCGCGTGGTGCAGGGTTTCGGCGGATTCGGCAAGAATGGCTTTGAAGACTTTCGCGTATTCTTCCAGCGTTTCCTTGCTTTCGGTTTCCGTTGGTTCCATCATCAGAGCCTCGGGAACCACCAGAGGGAAATAGACGGTGGGTGGGTGGTATCCATGGTCCAAAAGGCCTTTGCAGATGTCCATTGCGCTGATTCGTTTTTCGCGGCGAAGGAGTCTGGCGCTTGCGACAAATTCATGCATGCAACGATCGCCTTTGGGAACTTCAATCGCGTCCTTCAACAAGGCAAGGAGGTAGTTGGCATTAAGGACAGCCTGTTCGGAAACCTCGCGCAGTCCCTTTGGCCCAAGGGTCAGGATATAGGCGTAACCACGGACCAGCACGCCAATATTGCCTTGGAAACCGTGTACACGGCCAATGGACAAGGAACGATCAAAATCGAGTGCGTATCCGTTATTGGTCTTTACCACAACCGGGGAAGGGAGGAACGGTTCGAGGAAATCCCGAACCGCAATTGGACCGCTGCCCGGGCCACCCGCCCCGTGTGGACCGGTGAAAGTTTTGTGCACATTGTAATGCATCATGTCGGCGCCAAAATCCCCGGGACGGGTGATCCCCAGGATCGCGTTCATGTTGGCCCCGTCCAGATAGACGAGTCCGCCCGCATCGTGAATCAGCTTGGTGATTTCCGCGATTTGCCCATCAAAAAGACCAAGTGTGTTGGGGTTGGTGATCATGAAGACGGCAGTGCGGTTGTCAACCTTGGATTTGAGATCCTCAAAGTCCACGAGTCCGTCTGCGCGGCTTTTCACCGTGACCGCCTCAAACCCGGCAAGGGCTGCGGAAGCGGGGTTGGTTCCATGCGCAGAATCTGGAATCAGCACGCGTGTTCGATAATCTTTTTTGTGCCTGAAGTACGCGGCGGCGACCAAAAGTGCGGTCAATTCCCCTTGGGCGCCCGCCGCTGGCTGAATTGAAACAGCAGGGAGCCCTGCAATCTCTGCCAGGATTTTCTGCATTCCATAAACCAGTTCGAGGATGCCTTGACTGACAGAATCGGGCGCCAGGGGGTGGATGGCCCCAAACCCCGGAAGGGCAACGATCCTTTCGTGCCGCTTGGGGTTATATTTCATTGTGCAGGAGCCGAGCGGATAAAAGTTGCAGTCGATCGCCATGTTTTTCGAGGAAAGATTCGTGAAGTGGCGAACAACATCCAGTTCTGCCAATTCGGGCAGTGCGGGAGGAGTCTCGGCCAATACTTCCCCGGGGAAAAGGGTCTCAAGCGGGATCTCGGGGACATCAGGCGCGCCAACTCTGTGGGCGCGACGCCCGGGGCGCGAGATTTCAAAGAGAAGGCCCGTGGATTGATTTTTGTCCATGAAAAAACTCCGAATTGCCGTTGAATCTGTTTTGACTGGTGTCACCAGGCAGGCGGTGATTTAATGGTTTGCAACCCGGGCAAAGGCCTCGACGAATTGATCCATTTCGCCTTTGGTCCGCTTCTCGGTGACCGCGATGGTGAGGCAATCTCCTTTTCCAACAAGCCAATTTCCGGTGGGGTAGCCCGCCAAATAGCCTTCTTTGAGCATTCGGTCAACGATTTCCCGTGGTGTCCATTTGCACGCAACGGATGCCTCTAGCTTCACGGTAAATTCCTTGAAAAAAGCGCGATCGGGCTCAAGTTGAACCAGTCCGGACGCCAAAAGTTTGTTGGCCAGGTAGTGCGCCTTTTGCGTGCAAGATATCGCCGTTTCCTTCAGACCCTGTGGGCCCAAAAGTGCCAGATGGATCGCCGCCCGCAGGGCATAAAGTCCCTGGTTTGTGCAGATATTGCTGGTTGCCTTTTCCCGGCGAATGTGTTGTTCCCTGGTTTGAAGTGTAAGCACAAAACATTTTTTCCCATTGCGGTCGACCGTTTGACCGATGAGGCGACCTGGGATTTTCCTGACAAATTCCTCACGACAAGCCATCAATCCCAGGTAAGGCCCGCCATATGCAAGTGGGTTGCCCAAACCTTGTCCTTCGGCGATGACAATATCCGCCCCGTAATCCCCCGGCTTCTTGAGGATACCCAGGCTGATCGGATCGACGGAGGCCACCAAAAGTACACCTTTGGCATGCGCTTTTTGGGCAAGTTCGGCCATCTCTTCCAAACCGCCAAGGACATTGGGATTTTGCACAACAAGGCAAGCGGTTGTATCGTCGAGCGCCAGGTTAGCCTCTGTCGGATTCAGGAAACCTCCAGGACATGGAACCGTTTCGATACGGGGACCAAGGTTTGCAAGGACTGTCGAGATGGCCTGGCGGGCGTGCGGGTGGAGCGTTTCGGCCACCACGATCTTGCCTTGGCGTCCTGTAACGGACATGGCCATGAGCACAGCTTCCGCGGCCGCGCTAGCGCCATCGTAAAGACTGGCGTTGGCGACATCCATTCCTGTCAATTGGCAAATCAGCGTTTGGAACTCGTAAAAGGCCTGAAGGCTCCCCTGGCTGGCTTCCGCCTGGTATGGGGTATAAGCGGTATAGAATTCGCTGCGCATGGAGAGGGTATCGACAGCGGCGGGAATAAAGTGGTCGTAGGCGCCTCCCCCAAGGAAACAGACAAGGTCGTCGACGGACCGGTTGTTCGACGCGATGCGTCCCATGACCCGTGTCAGATCCTGTTCGGCAAAAGGGCCCGGGATGGCAAGGTCGCGCCTTAACCTCAGGGATTCTGGTATTGGCGAGAAAAGTGCCTCAACGCTTGCTGCGCCGATGGTTTCGAGCATTGCTTTTTGCTCGGATGCTGTGTTGGCCACATAAGACATGACAAGGGTTCTCCTATAAAGTCAAATGCGATCTTTTTACTTGAGCAAAGGCCATGTCAGGCAAGTCAATTGTATTGCCTTGCCTTTGGGATGGTTGGCCGTTGCGTCCACGGCCTTCCCGAATTTAGTGCGCTTGCCCGGCAATTTGGGCTTCGTAACCCGCATTGTCGAGCAGATGCGATGTCGGATTGGCGTTGGCTGTTTTGATCTTGAATAGCCAACCTTCTCCAAAAGGATCGCGTGAAACGATCGACGCATCGGAGGAAAGGGCGGTGTTTACCTCGGTGATTTCGCCATCCACGGGCGCGTAAATATCGCTTACAGCCTTTACGGATTCGATCTCAGCGATGGGTTGGCCCGCGCTAACGGAGGCGCCGACTTTTGGAAGGTCAATATAAATCACATCGGTCAGTTGTTCCACAGCGAACCTGGTCAGGCCCACAACAGCAAAACCGTCCTTGATTTCCACCCATTCATGGGTGGGAGCATAACGCTTTTCGGACATGGAAAAAGTCTCCTTCAGAAAATTGGACCGAAAAAAATTGACATTGGTTCCAATACAAGGCGGATTCGCGTTAGCTTTTCACCCGCTTGTAGAAAGGGAGGGGCGTCCAGTTTGCCTCTTCCCGTTTGCCCCTTACATCCACTTCAACCGCTAAAGGGCTCTGGGCCGCAGCAGGATCCACAAGGGCCATGGCAATGGATGCGCCGACAGTCGGGCCGAATGTTCCGCTTGTTACTACACCGATTTCTTTTCCGTCCTGGTAAACCTTGTCACCTTGGCGGGCAATTCGTTTTCCTGAAAGGCGCAACCCTTTGCGAATAGGTCTTGAGGTGTCACCTTCAAGTTTTGCCAGGCACTCTGCACCAACGAACCCTGCAATAGGCTTGCGCACTGCAAATGAGAGTCCCGACTGAAGTGGGTCGATATTCTCTTCGAGTTCGTGCCCATAAAGGGGCATGGCGGCCTCGAGCCGAAGTGTGTCGCGGCATCCCAGGCCACACCATGGAACGCCCTCAAATGCAAGGGCCGAGACCAGGCTATCCGACAAATAGGATGGGATCGACCATTCCATCCCATCCTCGCCGGTGTAGCCTGTGCGGCTCACAAGAATTTCGTGATCTTTCCATTGGATGGACCTGGAGTGGTAATTCCCCAGCCCGGAAAAATCGACACCAGCGATTCTTCCACAGATTTCCATGGCTTTTGGACCCTGGATAGCCACCATGGTTGTATCGAGAGTCTCATCGATGATTCGGGTTTCAGGGCCCTCAATTGCCGCCAGAAGTACGGTCCAAATCTTTTCACGATTGGATGCGTTAACCACCAAGGCCCATTGGTCTTTGGATGGGAGATCATCGGGGTCGTTCAAGCGATAAACCAACACATCGTCACTGGTTCCGCCCAGCGCGTTCAGGACCAGGCCATATTTCACCTGGCCGGGTTGAATGGAATCGACCGGGCAAGTCACAGATTGCATCAACAGCGCCTGGGAACCAGGGCCATAAAGACGAAACCGGCCCATGTGGGAGATATCAAAGGCACCTACAGATTGACGAACAAAGTTATGTTCTTCGACAATACTTTTGTACTGTACTGGCATTTGCCAGCCGGCAAAATCCACCATCCTCCCACCCAACGAAATGTGGAGGTTGTATAGCGGTGTTTTCAGCGACATAGACGCATTAGCCTTCCCGGCGGAGGAAAGACTTGAGAGGCAAAGCCCCCGCCTAAATGAATTTTAGCAAGAGCATCCGGAATTGGGAACGGATTTGTTCGCAAAGAGTCATGAAGCTGAACCAGAAAGGCGCCTGGTTTATTGATTCCGATGAGATCGAAAAAAACAATGAACCCTTGGTTGCGCCGAAAGGTATAGGCGATTGCGCGGTAGTGAGTTTGCAGGCGTAATGCCCGGTTTGGCTTGAAAAAATCAGATTATAGAAGTAAATCCCGGCATTCTTTCTGGCGGGAAAAAATTGTTTCTGAATCGTTGTTGATTTGACGGGAATTTTCGTTACCCCGTGGGAAAAATTCACACGATTATCAAACAGGTCCGCGAACCATTTCCCGTCCTAGGGCTGCAAATCTCGTAGATTGGTAAATGGGCCGTGGAAACGATAGTTGCCTTAGCTTTTATCCGGGACAGCCTTGGTTTCAAAGGATTGTTCCGGGTGATGGTAGTGTCGACGGAAAACACACCGTTGATTTTGGAAGCCGAATCAAACTCCATGAGCGGGGTCAAATTGACAAGCCCCGTACAATGAATCCGAAGGTCAAGTCTGGACCACTTGGGTAGGATCCCCAAGTCCTCCTTTTTCTTTCCGAATCTCCAAATACCCGAACCGCCCCTCAACCGGGCTCCAATAAAGGACAAATTATGCTTGAAAAGGTCATTTCTGGTGGACAGACGGGTGTGGACCAGGTCGCAATTATGGTCGCTTCGGAATATGGTCTGAAAACTGGCGGTATCATGCCGGAAGGTTGGAGGACCGAAGGCGGACCCAATCCCGAATTTGGGCAAAAGTATGGTCTTCGTGAAGGCACCTCTCCCGAGTATCCCATTCGCACCGAGGCAAATGTTCGAAACAGCGATGGCACTCTTCGGATCGCTTTGAAATTGAACTCCAAGGGTATGCGCTCCACCATGAACGCTATCGTCAAGCACAGGAGGCCTTACTTCGATGTAGACCTCAAAATCTATGAAAAAGATGCGGAATTCATGGAAAAGGTCAAGGACTGGATGAATACCAACAATATCAAAACCCTGAATATGGCAGGCGACGAGGAGACTAAAGACAACAATATTGCCACAAGCGCCAGGCTATTCATTGACAAGCTGATGAAAAAGCTCGGTTTCAAATGTGTTGAAACTGTCGAGGCCTAGGAACCGGTCAACCCGGTAAAATTTCCGCCCGGTTCCAGTACAATCAAGCACTGGTGCCGGTTTTTTTATTATTGGTATGTGGCCGTTATTTGGATTTCGAGATTACCTGGAATTCGTTTGGATCAAATCAATTCAGGCATCGGGTGCCAGTCGTCGACAAGGAAATTCGGTCGGCCGGTATAGTCCGGCAGGGTGACGGCCCGTGGATCTATGCCAAAATGGCGATAAAGTGTTGCATGGACTTCGCCAAAGTGAACGGGGCGACGGGTGATTGTTGCCCCGATCCGGTCTGTCGCACCGATGATCTGGCCGGTTTTGAAGCCTCCACCTGCGATCAGGGCCCCTCCAACCTGAGGCCAGTGATCTCTTCCTGCCTCCTTGTTGATTTGGGGTGTGCGGCCAAATTCTCCCCATGCGACAACCGCGACATCCTTGTCGAGTCCTCTTTCGTGAAGATCGGTGATCAGTGCATGAATGCCGTGATCAAACAAGGGGAAGTGGGTGTCTTTGCATTCGCTGAAATTACTGCTGTGAAAATCCCAACGACCAAAGTTGAGGGTAACAACCCGGGCACCAGCCTCGACCAAACGCCGAGCAGTCAGAAAGTGCTCCATATTGCGTGGGGCGCCGTCGCCATAATTGTTGGCATCACCCTTGCCGTATCGTTCCCGGACTCGGTTTGGTTCCCTGGAAAGGTCGAGGGCGTCCACAAGCCGGTTGGAAGTAAGGATGTCCATCGATTGCTGGGTCACCGAATCGATGCCATCCATTCCTGATTGCGCATCCATTCCACGGCGCAACTGGTCAAAACTATTCAGCAGATTTTTCCGATCGCCCAAGTGGGATCCGTTAATGTTGCTGAGCATCATATCCTTGCGAATAGGGCCTGCGGGCCGGACCGCGCCATGGGCCACACCAAGAAAACCCGGATGTCCGGGAGATCCATACGGGGGATGGCCGGCGTTTGGTGCAAGTCCAAAAAATGGGGGAACGGAAGGATTGGTCGGTCCCATAAGTCTGGAAATGGTGGAACCAATCGAGGGCCAGCCTCCTGGAGGCTGATTTTGAACGCTGCGACCGGTATAGCAAATGAAGGAGTCGTGGTCGCCTGTGGGCGATCCGTAGACAGATCGCAAAGGAGTGACTTTGTCCATGATCGAAGCGATTTTTGGGAGATGTTCGCAGATCTGGATTCCCGGGACGGCTGTTGCCATCGGTTTGAACTCACCCCGGATTTCGGCGGGAGCTTCCATTTTGAGATCGTACATGTCCTGATGGGGCGGTGCGCCCACCATATAGATCATGATCACGGCTTTGTGGGAACTGGTGATACCCGAGGCTTTTTCGGCCCGAAGAAGTCCGGGTAGTGTTAGTCCACCCATGCCAAGTGCGCCAATTTTCAAAAATTCACGGCGGTTATTGGCGCGATCCTGCCGAAATCCGTTGCATCCAACTAGTTTTTGGTTGTGGGAGGGCATTTCGGATCCTTCGTTCATGATTTCAGCCCAAGGTGCGGGCCACAAATCCATATGCAAGGCAGGTAAGATTAGTCAAGGAATCCGGGCCCTGATTTCAACCCCAAGGATTCCCTACTCAAAGTCAATTTCCAAGTGGCGGGAATCGGTGCCGAAGAAGGGCACCAGTAGTCTATCCGTCTTGGTTGGACAATTGAGCAAAATTGGCAAAAGAATGTTTCGCCTTTGAAGGCAAAAGTAACGGTTACAAAGCCCCTGTTTATCCTGGGGCTTGAAAAAAGGGGCACTTTATCGAAATTCGCGAGTTGGATTCGCAAAAACGGAAAGCCGTGGCGTAAGGAAAAGTTCCATACGCCACGGCTTTAATTTCGGCGGCTGAGTGGTTCAGGACGCTGTCTCCTGGGAATTCAGAACATCCTGGGCCCTATCTTCGAGGTGCTTGAGTAGCACTTTTCGAAGCATTTTTGCCAGGCTGATTCCGAGCGAATGGGCCTCGGATTCAAGGATATTGGCTTGCCAATCTGGCAAAAAAAGGCTGATTTCCACAATCGGTTCCGGTTTAGCAAGGTTCACTTTTTGTGGCTCCCAGAGATCAAGAACTGATGTTGGCTCCTTTTGAAAATCCGCGAGCGGGTGTGTTTGAGTTATGTGGAGGCAGGGTTTCATTTCCATGCAGAGTCCCATGTTGCCCGCCATGGCTTTGGGGGCCAGTCGGGCCTCCAGGGTGGACGGGCCAATGGCCTTGGGACCGATGAAGTTCTGCATGTGAAGGTCCTCCGCGACAATATGCGCCTGGGGCGGTTTTGAAAAGTCGATTGCTGCCCGGGCGCTTTGTACATTACTAATATGATTGATTTAATAAACTTTTTCAAGGAGGAACCGGAAAAATTGGAGTGTAGTCTGTCCCTACCCGCCCCATCAAAAGCTATTGGGTTTTTGGGAAATAATCTCGTAACAATATGTGATATATGCTCTTAGGAGAAATGATTTTCTGGAAGGCAGTTTTTTCGCTTCTGGATGGCCCCTCGTGGTTTTCCACCGTGGTGAACCATAAACATGACTAAATCAATGGTGTTTCATGGGGTCCATCGGGTAATTGGTAGAAAATGCGCAAAAACCGACGGGTAGGGATTTTGGCTGGATGGGTTCGATTCCAACGTTTTCAATTACGCCAAACTAAGAAAGATAAGGCTTGCTATGGGATATTGCCTTTGTTTGGTTTTTTTGCGCTTGGTCGAGTGGGTGCTGAGGCCTCCGTGGGAGCGGGGGTGAAATGGTTTTCGACCAGGACTCCAAAAGTGGAGGAATCCAGGGAAAGGTCATGTGTTTTCAGGATTGGTGTGACAGGGATTCCAGATTTGGCGCGACCCTTAATCAGGGTTTCCAGCACGGTCTTGGGCATTTCGTAGGAGATTTGGAAGCCAAGGGTACCGAAGTTGAGTTTGTCGCCTGGTAATAGGGGTGTGGCTTTTTTGATTTGGCAACCGTTGATGAATGTCCCATTGGTACTCTCAAGATCTTCAATAGTGTAATGAGCCTGGCTCGTGGGCACCCAAACAATTTGCGCATGGGCCCTGGAGACTTGGGAGGACTGGATTCGGAGTTTGCTGCCGGAGGCGCGGCCTACCTGGATTTTTTCACCACGGACCTGATTGGGCGGACTGCCCCCCGCGAGAAGTTCCAGAGAGAGGACGGGAGGTTCGGCGGGGGTGGGTGAACTGTTGCCACCGGGAGATTGGGCGAGCAACTCGGGGGGAATTGCATCGAGGATCATTTTTGTGTCAAAAATCCGTTCTTCCACGGCCGGGGTCGCAGGTGAAGGAATGATGGGAGCCGTCAAGCGGCGTTGCCCTGGAATTTTTGTTGGGGAGGGAGGGGCTGTGGCCCCTGCTTTCTGGTTATTATTTTCCAACTGGGAGATGAACTGCGCCACATCTTTGGCGGAGCGTGGGCGTTTAATGGGTTCCTTGGCAATCATCGCCATCGCGAGGCGGCAAGCATTTTTGGGAATTGAGGGATCAAGCTCGCCCGGGTTTACCGGGGTCGTTGTGAGCAGGGAGGTGAGAATGGCAAGGGTATCATTTCCCTGAAAGGGGCGCACGCCTGTAAGCATTTCGTAAAAGATCACGCCTAGGGAAAAAATGTCCGCCCGGGAGTCCACTTCCCTTCCAGCGGCCTGCTCCGGGGCCATGTAGGCTGGAGTTCCCATGATGGCTCCCGCCTGGGTGATGTTGACATCGGATGATCGGGTCTTTGCCAAACCGAAATCGAGAATGCGAACGCGTCCCTGCGGGCCCTCAAGCCAAATATTACCGGGTTTGATGTCCCGGTGAATCATGCCTTTTTCCTGGGCTGCCATAAGGCCAGTTGCTGTTTCGCGAATGATCCTGAGGGTTTCCCCAAGCGGTGGAATTCGTTCTCGAGCTAGTCTCTTGTCAAGCGCTTCCCCCTGGAGGAATGGCATAACCAGATAGGGGACGGAATTTTCTTCACCTACCTGAAAAATAGGAACGATATGGTCGTGGTTGAGTGCGGCGGTGGACCTTGCTTCGCGAAAAAATCTTTCACGATTATCGGGAGTCACAACTTCGGGTAGCATGACTTTGACGGCCACTTTGCGGTCAAGCATCTTATCATGTGCCAAAAGCACCATGCCCATCCCACCCTTTCCAAGAATGGAAAGGATTCCATATCCGCCCAATCGCCCCAATTCATTAGGGTTTTCGGAGGGAAGTAAAAATGTTGGTCGGGAATTTGAAACGAGAGCGGTTACCGGTTTGGGAGGATTTTGGATTTTGGCGGAATTGGGAGTTGGGTTGAGATGTAACCCAGAATCGGACCCTGAAACATCGGGCCCTGAAACATCGGGCCCTGGAACATCGGACAATTCGCTTTTCGGGCGAGGATCGGCATTCACATTGTCCAAAGGAGCAGTCACAAACCGTCTCGCTAGTGCCAAGAACGAAGGGTAGCATAAGGGGTCCAAAAAAAATCATGAAGCTATCGATATGTATCGGATTGGTAACCGAAAGCTTTACGATTCTTCTTCCATTTTATATTTTACGCCCATCTAGCCGTTTGGTTCATGAAAAATGATGAGGAAAAAATTTCGGCGGGCAATTCCTCCTTTTTCCCTTTCAGGGATCAATCGTTGCCTTGTTAATCTTTCCTGAAAGGTATGGCTTACCTGAACATGGAATATTTGTATCTTTGCAAGGCTGAGAGCGCAACGCAATAGGCCCCGAAGTCCCCTACAATATCACGAATCACGAATTCAAGGATTGCCCGCCATGCGAACATTGTTGATCGCCCTGACCTTTATTTTGGGGAATTCGGTTTGTTCGGCTCAGGGCTGGGCGGAGAAGATGTTTCGGGAGGGGATTACCCACGATTTTGGGACAGTACCACGCGGGGCCCAGCTTGTTCACAAGTTCCCCGTCACCAACATCTACGCTGTGCCGATGGAAATTGTCGCTGTTGTTCCCGGTTGTAGCTGCATCACTTACACGGTCCCCAAGAAAACGCTTGAGCCCCGCGAAACCGTTACGGTGGATGTGCGGATGGATGCCAGCCGGTTTGTAGGCCCCAAGACGGTTGGTATTCGGGTTTCCGTGGGACCGGAATTTGTTTCGAGTGCCGAAATCCGGGTGACCGCAAACAGTAGGGCGGATGTGGTGTTTAACCCCGGAGAAATTAATCTTGGCACCGTGGCAGCCGGGGCCCAGCCGACTGCCAAGGTTGATGTGGAGTATGCCGGGGTGCTCAATTGGTCTATCCTGGAGCTTAATTCCGGGAAACTGCCGGTTGTTGCCACATTCAAGGAGAGTTTTCGTCGTCAGGGGAGCGTGGCTTATGAGGTAACGGTAACCCTGAAGCCAGAGGCTCCCCAAGGCGAAATCAAGGATTTTATTTACCTGAAAACCAATGATCCCCAAACGCCGTTGGTTCCCCTTTTGGTTATCGGTGGTGTTGCCTCGGAGTTGACCCTAACCCCGCAAAACCTGACTTTGGCGGAAGCTCGGGCTGGCGAGGCGCTAACCAGGCGGGTGGTGATTCGGGGAGCACGCCCTTTTTCCATAACAAGGGTCGAAAGCCCTGATCCGGATATTCAATCGACGACGCCCATTCCTTCCGCGGAAGGGCCGACCCAAACCGTTGGCTTTAGCATCAAACCCAGGCTGGCCGGGCCATTGCGACAGGAAGTGAAAATCCACACCAACATTTCAACGGCTCCTCTGGTCCTGATTATCGAGGGGACGGTCCTGCCCTAATTGGTTCGTTGATCCAAATTCCTGTACCAAATCGACCGGGGCTTGCCCAAGACCCGCAAACAAAGTAAGGCTTCCGGACCCAATTTGGATCCTGAAGCCTTGCTGGTTTATCTGGATGATGAATCGGCGAATTACCGCCCAGCGGTAGCTTGCGCGCTGATTGGCACGCTAAGGAATTGGCGAATGGTTTTTCCCGTGGCCGGATCAATTATCCGAACCATCCCATCAAATCCCGATATGGCAAGTTCCTTGCCGTCGGCCTTCCACACCAGGGTGTAAATTCCGGTGAGACCCGCATCCAATTGGATCAGTTGCTTGGCATCGTCCGTTTGGAAAATTCGCAATTCGCCTTTGCCATCAAGGCTTGATCCGACGGCAAAAACGGCACCGTCTGGACGAAAGGCGGCGGTGTAGATCCGTCCGGGAAGGGGAGCGTATTCGCGAATTTTATTCGCATCATCGCCGATGACGCGCTTGGTATCGCGGTGAACCTTGTACACCCTTGGGATTCCATCCGCCCCGCCAATGAGGACTTCCTCGTAAAGCTTTTCCTCGGTGGAGCCCACGGCAATGGAGCTTGCTTTTACCTTCTTGTCCTTGTCTTTTGGGAATGGGCGTACAGCCAAAGCGGAAAGTCCCCCCTTGAGCGCGCCAGGGGTGATACTGGTTACATTGTCGATGAAGCGCTGGGTCCCGACCTCGGTCAGCTTGAGGGAGCGGTCACGGCTTGCAGAGAGCAGAAATTTGCCATCCCGGCCAAAAGCGGTTCCAAGAACCCAGTCGTTATGGGCGCCCTGAAAAAGCACTTGCTTGCCGGTTGAAGCATTAATTGCCCGGAGATTGTTATCTGCTCCACCAAAAGCGACAATGGTGCCATCAGGCGACCAACTTACCCCATAAAGGGTGTCTCCCGTAAACGAGGCCGAGGTGCGGATTTTCTTTTTGGCGATATCCCAGATCTGGATTTCGCCAAAACGCCCAGGCGATCCGCCCGAGGCAGCAAGGAATTTTCCATCGGGAGAAAAGGCGAGCGACTGGATCCGCTCGGAAACGCCGACAAAGCGTGAAAGGATGGCTCCACCGTCGGCTTTGTGCAAAAGGATTTCATGGAAGCCAGAAACGGCAATCATCGAACCATCGGGGGAATAATCGATGGCGGTCACGACCGGAGGGAGCCGGTAAATCGGTGGGTGATCTGCATCAATTGGGTCCTTTGCGTTGGACGGGGTGTCATCTTTTGCCCCTTCCTTTACCCATCGCTTGATCAGGTCGACATCCTTTGAAGCAAGAGGCTCCCGTTGCTTTGGCATTTCAGGAGCTTTGGCGCCGTGTGGAACAATTTGGTCGATGAGGGTGCTTTTGTCCGGATCGGTAACGACAATTCCTGGTGTGCCACGGTCACCGGTCTTGAACAGGTCTGCGTGTGAGGTGGTTTGGTACCCACCGAGGGCTTTTGCGGGCTGATGGCAGCCATTACAATGCAGCTGAAGAATTGGACGGATCTGTTTGTAATAGCTTACCTGGGCTGTTGCTTCGCCCGGTTTCGGGGCGTCAACGGCGTACCCTTGAGTTGTAAACAAACCCAATTGGAGCCCCAAACCAAGGGTCCAAAGCCTTTTCTTAAGCATATTTGCAACCGTCCGCAGGAGGGAAAAGCAGGGAGGTTTTAAGCGTTTTCCTTTGGCCCGTGGATACTGGACCAGCCGGATTCGCTCGATATCACCATATTGTACCAAAAGATTCCATGGAAAAAGCGGGAATGGCAAGACTGGGGGGGTAGGGTCGAGTCATCACAAAATATTCCATTTACCAACCCGGAAATGCATGCCTGCGGCAACTTATTTGACATGGGCACTCAGGTGGCATCACTCAAGCACCCAAAGGTGGAGGATTCGCCAATATCTCGCCAGGATTTCGAAATGGATCCCCTTTTGGGCCAACGGGATTGGTTGACCGGAGTTGTTGTGAAGCGGCTTGGTTGCTCCGAGGCGGTGGAGGATGTGCTTCAAGAGATTGCTTTGGCGGTTTCACGCGAAAGCAATCAAATTCGGGCCGAACCAACCAAACTGCTTTCCAGGACAACATCCCTTAACCGATTTTGGTTGTGCCGTGTGGCATTAAGGCAAAGTGCCCTCTGGTTGCGGACCCAAATCCGACTCGATCGAAAGCACAAAAGCCCTGAAATCCGGGAAAAAGCATTGGAGCGGGCCGAGTCGGATCCCCTCTTTGCTTTGATTGGCAGCGAGACGGCCGAGATTTTCCGGAGGGAGTGGCAAGACCTGGACATTTCCCACCGGCAGATTCTTTATCTGAAAATTCTTGAAGGTAAAACCTACAAGGAGATCGGTCAAATTTTGGGAATATCTGTTCACTCCGTGGAGCACCGCCTGGACGCGGCGAGGCGATGCCTGCGCCTCAAGTTAGTGCGAGCGGGTATTGATGGAAACGACGGGAGCGCCAGAAATGAATAATGAGGATACTATTCTTCTAAAGAAGATCGTGGATAATGAAAATCTGCCCGCCGAACGGATCGATTTCCTTGCCCGCGCGGAATCAAATCCGGAGCTTTGGCGCGAATTGGCTTTGGGACTCTGGGAAACCCGAAATTGGGCGGACATGCTTCGTCCCGGGGTTGCTGATGTAGAAAATCCGACTTCGTTCCCATCGAAAAGTCAAAAAAGACAAAAGTTGCAGGGATATTTTTTGGCCGGGGTCATTCCGGCGGTGATGGGGATTGCCGCAGGATGGTTTGTCGGTGTAATCTGGCCGTTTCAGTCCAAAACGACGGCGATAGTGGCTCCGATCGAATCCCCCTGGTACCTGGGCAATCCCCGTTTGGCGGGATATCCTGCCACCAAAAATGTCCAGGCGGTGGATGAAGCCATTGTCCCCGTCCAGGCTAGGGAGCGGCTTAAAAGGTTGGGGGTCGATGTGCAGGAATCGACCGTGATATACCTTTTGGAAAACGAATCGGGCGACCATGTCGCGTTTCCCGCCCGTCAGGCGGCGTTCCGGTTCCCGGGTGATCAGTAGTTGAAGGTGTTTTTTGTCCTTTGAAATGGAGATTTATCGATGATGCATATCGGATCGTTTGCGGCAAAGGCCATTGGTTTCTTTGCTCTTGGCCTTTTGCCACAAGACAAGCCAACTCCCGCTCAGGCGGTTCCCGAAAAGCCGGCCGATGTCAAGCCAGGTACGACCGTAATTATTGAGGGGAAAAAACTCGATAAACCCGCTCAAACCCAAAAGGTGGAGGCAATCCGGGTTGAAGGCAAAAAAATTGAAATTCGTGAAGTGCAAGGGAAACCAACCGAAGCCAATAAGCCAATCGAATTCCGGATTCCGGTTCAGAGTGACAGCAAACCCCAAAACGGCGTTATTGTGATCATGGTCGATGGTGAAGCAGACGAACCAGTTCCAACCGGTGCCAAAACGGAAACCCGTACCGTTACGGTAACGCAAACTGGCGATGCCCCCAAGACCAGCGTGAAAACGGATACCCGGACACTTGTTGTTGAGGGAAAGCCCATTCATCCCCCAGGAACTACTAAGGTTATCAAGATCGTTATTGGCGATGATGGCAAGATTACACGGACCGAGACCCAGGATGCAAAAGGGACACAAAGCCAAACCATTGAGCTGCAGGGCGTTCTGAAGTCGCTGGAAAACGCCAATCCCAATATGGATGAAGCCATTAAAAAAGCCCTGGAGGCTGCGGTCAAAGGTGAAAAGCTCCCCGTACTGGGGGGGAATTCCAATGTGGAAATTCGCCGAATCCAGGTGGTTGGTCCAGATGTGAAATTCTCCGAATTGAAACCCCTAATCCTGACCCCGAGTGGAAATTCAGCGACTGCCACTACGGGGGCCATCACCGTCACCCAATCCCCGGAAGCCAGCAAGCTCGATGCGATTCTCAAACGCCTTGAAAAGATCGAAAAGGCTCTTGAAGAGCTAAAGGCCAAGAAATAACTTTCGCCTCACTACCTCTCCAAAGAAAAAGAGCCCGGATCGCATGCCGCGATCCGGGCTCTTTTGTGTTTTCAGGGTCGTTTAGAGCCTTGGGGCCGCGGGTTTGTTCGGCTCGCGGAAATTTGGGGCGCCTTTGGTTTTCACCTTGCGCATATAAACCTTGTTTCCACAAGTTGCAAGAATTGTGTCCAAATTGGCTCCACCAAATGCAAGATTGGAAACATTGCCGTTAGGGGTTGGGATAATGCAGTTGACCCGGCCCGCTTGATCGCAAACCTGGATCCCCATTCGCGTCGCGACATAAAGTCGGCCATCGCGGTCAACCCGCATGCCATCCGCTCCGCTGTCATCGGCATTGTCTGGAACATGGAGGTGATAATATTTTTGCTTGTGAGACAAGGAGCCATCAGGCTGTACCTGATAGCTGTAGACCCAATGACTTTTCATATCGCCTACATAAAGGAGGCTTTGGTCGGGAGAGAGACAAAGGCCGTTGGAAAACTTTAGTCCCGTGTCCACAACCTTGTCTTCGCCTTTGGGGCTTATGTAGTGGATTTTACTTGGGGACTTGCCGTCCCACCCTGGTTCGGTGACATAAATGCCCTTGGCATTGACCACCAGATCATTGCCTCGCCATCCCCCAACAATTTTGGAGGATTCGCCTTTTTCATTCCAGGCAAGGATTGCGTTTTCGGACCCCGATGCGGCATAAAGACGACCATCTGGACCGAAGTTTTGACCATCTCCCCGTTTGTTATCTTCAAGCCAAACTTCGGGTTTCCCTTCGCCGTTTACACGGTACGTTTTCCCTTTACCGACATCGTTGAAGAAGAGTTCCCCTTTTGCATTGGCGGATGGGCCTTCCGTGAAGCCATATCCTTCCCCAACAAGTTTCCACTCTTCGCCTGGGATCAGGATTTCCTGGAGCTGGGAGCTTCCCTTGCCGGTTTTGACGGGTGCCGGCCAGCCTGCCCAAAGCCATTCCATCGCTTCGGGGAAAAGTTCTGTGGCGTGTTTGCCGTTGTGGCCGCCATCGCCCCATTTGTGTTTGACCTCGTAGCCTGCGAACGTCAGGGAGCGTTCCATGGACTGGTTTGCCATCCACCAGTCCCCGCCATAAATGTTCAGGTCGTTGGATCCGTCTTCCAGATAGATACGAATGGGTTTGGGTTCATATTTTCGAACCAGGGTGGAATAGTTGTGCCCCCCGCGAAGTCCGACATAGGTGCCGATGGCGCTGAAAACCCGACTGAATTCATCGGGGCGTTCCCAGGCCGCGGTGAAGGCGCAAATGGCTCCGCTGGACGCGCCGCCAATGGCCCGGTCGTTGCCTTTTTTGGAAATCCTCAGGGCCCTTCCGTCTTTTGCTTTTTTGGTTTCGACATCAGGCAAAAGTTCATCAAGCAAAAATCGGGCGTAGGCATCGCCCAAACCATCGTATTCGTAGCTTCGGTTGAAACGATCTAGCGCATTAGGGGAAAGGGCCTTCACCCTTCCGTGCATAACAAAGACGCCAATAGTAACAGGCATCTTCTTTTCCTGGATCAACTTGTCAAAAACTGCGGGTGCGTTGTAGCCGACTCCGTCCTGGTTGACATAAACACAGGCGGGAGTTTTGCCATCATATTGGGCGGGAACATAAACCCAGTAATCCCGAAAAGTACCGGGAAATACTTTGCTTTTTTCAAAAGTGAAGTGGAGCACTTCGCCTTTGGGTTGGGCTGGATCAAAAGCCTGGGCGATGTCGCTCCAGGCCAAACCAAAAATCACGGCGATTCCAAACGTTCGAAACATGGCAAAATCTCAAAAGGGGGGAGTGGTCCTACCCCGTATGTCATAAGGCCAAATTGGCCCCGGGGCCAATCCCTTGTCGCTGATTGCGCAATCGAAATGAATAAATAGTCGTCGGTAAATGCTTGGGTGTGAGGTTTTGGAAGGCCTAGTTTGGAAGGCTTTAGTCCTGGATGATTTCTCCACCCGCCCTCGAGCCCAAGGCCCGCCAAATTCCGAGGCTGACCGTGCTTTGCTGAAACCGGATTGAGCCATCACAAAATAGAGAATTGACGCCACCCGTGTGGTAGCTTCGACTGGTCACGGTGGCATAGGTTGGAAGGGTTGCGGACCTTCCTTCTCTTAGGGAATTGAAATCGATGTCGTAATTTTGCCCATTGGCGGAGTGTGGAACTTTTGTGTTTGGAGGGAATGTGGTTGTGAATCCGGTTTGGTGAACCCGTGCATCCACCCACTCGGTATGTCCCGAGTCTGCTTTGAATTCGCCACCAAATGGGCTGATTTGTGAAGGGTCTGAAGGAATCGGGGTGGGCACCGCAGGGTTCGATCCATCCCGCAGGTACGGTGTAAATGCCTTCACCTCGGAAAAAGCCAGGGTATTGGTGGTTCCATCAAGGATGTCGGACAACCGGGTCCCACGGTTTACCAGAAAAACACCGTCACCCATTCCAATTGGTGGTTGGAAAATATGCCAGGATCCGTTGTTTGCGCCATAATTGAGGGGATAGTGGGTGAATGTGGGCGAGTCGGGTTTCTCGCGGTCATTCACCTCGGCAGGACAAAGGAACATACCCACCCTAACCTTGGCGACAGCCGGTTGTTGACTGATTGGGCGGGAATAATCGATCAGTTTTTGGAGATTTTCCTGTTCCACATAAGGAAGAATTCTTGTGAGAATACTCCAGTAAACTGTGCCTGCGGCTTGGGAATAGTCACCTTGGCCGGGAAGGTAGCCCACGGTGGTTTCGTGGTTATGGAGGGCCAAGCCGATCTGCTTCAGGTTGTTTTGGCACTGAAGCCTTTGGGCGGCGCTTCTGACTTTTTGGACCGCGGGCAACAAAAGGCCAATCAGCACCGCGATTATTGCGATCACCACGAGGAGTTCAATCAGGGTGAATCCAAAACGACGCTTATTTTGTATTTTTCCGCGCATTTCCGATTCCCCTTAGCCTGATACCCGATTCTCCAAAGCTTGAGTCATATGGTAAGGATGCGCCTTTTCGTTTTGGTGGATTTTTGAAGAAGTTTTGAAAATTTTGTGGGGCGCTTTGAAAGCCGAAAATCTCCACAGAAAACACTTAATCAGGTCGGTCTTTGGCCCGTATTAGTACTGTTTAGGTTTCCATGGGATATGGAGAATGTGTCATGAATTGGTCGATCTTGGCTATGTTGCTTCTCACAGGGCAAAACCCTGAGGCACCCAAATTTGCGGGAGCCATTCCGGGTGGCTATTTGCTTCCCAACGGTTGGAAAATCACACCGGTTGGAAAGCATGTTGAGCTTTCGGATCTCCCTCTAAACATCATTCCTGATGGATCCAAAGCAATTGTGGCTTCGAGCGGATTCAACCGCCATGCCTTGGCGATTGTGGACCTGGAACAAGGCAAGGTCGATTCCGAAGCCGTGGTTCGTGAAAGCTGGTTTGGACTTGCGTTCGATAAGGCCCAAGGAAAAATTTGGTTGGCGGGTGGTGGGCATGGCGATGTTCATCGTTTCGACCTGAAAGATGGCAAGCCAGTTCTGACCTCGCCCAAGGAAGCAGCCCCGGCCGCTCGGGCCAGGGGGACTGCTGCCGCCGCCGCACCTGTAAAGAAATCCTTTCGGGCCGGTTTGCTTCTTGAAAAGGATGGAAAAACCCTCCTTTCGCTTGATATCAACGAAGGAAAAATTCACCGTATCGAGGCAGAAACGGGCAAAGTATTAAAGTCGGTAACCTTGGGTGGGCGCCCTTATGATATTTTGTCCGCCAAGAATGGCTCGCAGTTGCTCGTGAGCGATTGGGCGGGTAGACGAGTCCTGTTCCTTGATCCCGCCAGCCTTGAAGTGGTAGGACGGGTTGGTGTGGGTGAACATCCCAACCAGATGGTGGCTCACCAACAAAACGACAAGGTGTTTGTCGCTTGCGCCTCTTCCGACAAGGTTTGTGTAATCGATACGGTTCGAGGAGTCGTTGTAGAGGAAATTCACACCGCCCTTTTCCCCAAGGCACCAGCGGGTTCGACCCCTTGCGCGTTGGCACTTGATCCCGCGGGGAAAACCCTTTATGTGGCTTGCGCGGATAACAATGCGATCGCAATGGTGGATGTATCGGCATCGCCACGAAGCACGGTAATCGGTTTTATTCCCACAGGCTGGTATCCTACAGCGGTTTCGGTCACCGCCGATGGCAAGAATCTACTGGTGGGTGTCGGCAAAGGCAACCAATCCCGGCCAAACCCCCGGCATTCGGAAAAAGACGACAAAGTCGATGATGAAGTAAAGAACGAGGCCAAAAAACTCCTTCCTTATCCCTACATTGGCACAACCCTTTCCGGTACCCTTTCCATAGTCGGGATTCCTGACGAAGCAAAACTCAAGGAGTACACCGCTCAGGTGTATCGCAATTGTCCTTATTCGGACAAGCTGCTTGAGGTGGCTGAAAATTCGAGAAAAACCGCAATCCCAAACCGTGTTGGTGAAAGATCCCCCATTGAGCATGTGATTTACATCATCAAGGAAAACCGGACCTATGACCAGGTTTTCGGAGATATGGAACGCGGAAACGGGGACAAATCCCTTGTGATGTTTGGCGAAAAAATCACCCCCAACCACCACAAATTGGCACGGGAATATGTCCTTTTGGACAACCTTTATTGTAACGGACAGGTCAGCCGTGATGGACATCCCTGGTCGACTGGCGCTTACCATACCGACTACATCGCACGCGATTGGCACCTCACCTATTCCCGGCGCAAAGGTGTTGAGGATGACGATGAGGGAAATCTCTCCAATCCACCTTCGGGTTACATTTGGGATTTGTGCCGAAGGGCCGGCCTTAGCTATCGCAGTTATGGTGAATATGGCCGTCGTGTAAGCCAGCCGGATGGAAACTTCAAAATGGAAGGTCGCGTTCCCGGCCTGGTTGGCCAAATGTCACCCTTTTACGGGATCCAGAAAAAGGGGAAAAAGGCCCGCGATACCGACAAGGTGGAAGTATTCCTCAAGGAATTGGCCGATTTCGAAAAAACCGGAACGACTCCCCGCTTCATGATCCTTAGCCTTGGCGAGGACCACACCGAAGGTACCACCCCTGGTGCTCCTACTCCGGAAGCATGTGTCGCCAGCAATGACTTGGCCCTTGGCCAATTGGTTGAAGCGGTTTCCAAATCCAAAATCTGGTCGAAAACGGCGATTTTTGTGATTGAGGATGATGCCCAAAACGGACCTGACCATGTTGATGCTCACCGCACTGTCGGTTTGGTAATCTCCCCATATGTTCGCAAGAAGCACCTCGACAGCACCCAGTATTCCACGGTCAGTATGATTCGGACCATGGAACTTATTTTGGGATTGCCCCCCCTAAGCCAGTACGATGCCGCAGCTCGTCCGATGTTTGAATCTTTCACGGACAAGGCAGACCTGGCTACCTATCAGGCTGAACCGGCACGAATCGACCTCGAAGCGGTAAATTCGCCAAGGGCTTATGGGGCTCAGCGGTCACAAAAAATGGACTTCACCGAGTACGATCTCATTGACGACTTCGAACTCAATGAAATCCTTTGGCGGCACCTAAAGGGGAAAGATGCTCCTTTGCCTCCCGCCGTTCGCCGGGCGATTGCCTTCCGTTCCCAATCGGTGAAACCAACCGAAAAATAAGCCTATAAATTGGGTTTGTTTTGAAAAACCAAGCGGGGGGATTGGGCAGTGGCTCGGTTCCCCCGCTATTCTTTGTTGCCCGGAATGCGTGCGCCTCATTGGGAAATCAAACCGTTTAGGTGATCTCCAGTAGACTATTCCCCAAGGAAAAAATCATGCGAAATTTCGTTTGGGTTTTGTTGGCCAAATCGTTTTTCGTCTTTGAGGCCTGGGGCCAATTCCATTTCCCTTTTGCCGAGCCAGTACAGCCTCCCCGGGCGGTTGAACTTATTGTTCATCGCGGCATGATGATGCTTGCTCCCGAGAATTCGGCAGAGGCCATTTTAGCCGCGGCCGATGATTTCGTGGAATGGGTCGAGGTCGATGTTCGCTTGAGCGCGGATGGACATCATGTACTATTCCATGACGCAAGCCTGGACCGGACAACAGATGGAAAAGGACCGGTCTCGGCGATGACATTGGAGGCTTTGCAAAAACTCGATGCGGGAGGCTGGTTTGCTCCGCGATTTGCAAACACGAGGATTTTGTCCCTGCGGGAGGGTTTGGCCAAGGCGCGTGGCCGAGTGAATCTTTATCTCGATTGCAAGGAAATCAATCCCGAGGTATTGGTCAGGGACATCCT
>CAMBMH010000032.1 GCA_945868575.1 Singulisphaera sp. GP187
TTGGGATTGGGGGATTGAGCCAAACGAGGATCCCAATCCGCGACATTGGGATTGGTCTGGAAGGTTAATCCGGAAATCGAACCGGTGGAAACCCGGGGATTGCCTTGAGTCAAAGGCACCACATCTCCCATTTCCTTATCCGCAAAACTGGGACAACGAGTACCAACTACGCCGGAAGAATTTGGAGGAAATGTAGAGGAATCCGAATTCATATAATAGAGATAATTTCCTCCGCACATGAAGGGCATATGTTCGGCGAAGAAGATGGTTTGGGATGTACCATCTGTGATCGCGTTAAGGTGGGCCGACCGCCCCCAAAATACTTGGCCGCTGGGTGCGTAGCTGGCAACTCCCTGGTTGGGTTCAGGCTTGGGGTCTTCGGGGCTGATCAAAAGGGGAACCACCCAGGAGGAATGCAGAGTTACATTACCAAAGTCATCTGTAAATTGATGTTCCACCTGTCCCTGTTCCAAAAAAGGGAAGATGCTGATGTAAAAGGAAATTCCATTTTTTTTTAGGTAGGGATTGAACCCACGGACATCCGGAAAGGAACCTGATTTGCCGAGGCGTACCCAAGCGTGGCAAGATTGATCTGGCGCAAGCTGTTGGAGCTTTGCATCCTTAATGCCGCCGCCCGGACTTTTTGCACAGCGGGAAGGAGCAAACCCATGAGAACCGCGATGATCCCAATGACCACAAGGATCTCCACCAGGGTTAAACCATTGCGAGCTTTTTGTCCAGTTTGCCTTTTCACAAGCCGAATCCTTTCGAAATGTGGTGTGTATCCTTAAGGTACCGCAAATTGGGTCTTTACCTTGGAGCTTGTGGTTGGAAACATGTTCTCAAGGATGGAATTGGCCCACCAAATTTGAGATCCTGCCGAACTCGTAATTGTAATGGTGAATTTGAAAGTTTTTGGTCCCGCTCCGGGAACCGGTGGATTGTAAAATATTATGGTAGAAGAAACGGTAACTCCAGTAGGATTTGTGAAATTTCCTGTCCAGGAACTAAGCACCTCGCCATTAAAGAGCTCATTTGTTCCTTCGACATCTACCTTTATTTGACCAAATGCCAACGGGGTTTTGGTAATCTTTGTAATTTTTGTTTGCCCTGAAAATAGCGCTGGAGACAGCAATACAACACATGCCACCGCAAGAATTCATGTCAACATGATGCAACCTCCTGGATGGAAACCTGAAATGCCTACAACAAAGATTTCGACCAAAAACCCCTGCCGTATGAAGCGGGGACGAACAGGCAAAAATCAATATATTAAAGCTCCAAAAAAATAGCACGCTCAATTTTCAGATCCCGCATACTGCATACTGGTTGTTAATCGCTGAAATAATGGGATAGATTGACAAACTGGGATTCCATCCAGGTTTTTCCTCAGGAAGGGTGAATGCTCCGCGCTATAAACCAGACTTCAGGGGAGGCCATGCACCGCCATTCGTTTTTTGATCACACGGCCGATCTGGGCATTCGTCTGGAAGCGTCCGACTTTGCCGGGCTGATCCGCGCCTCCGCCGAGGCCTTGGCCGAGGCGTCTACAGCAAAAGTGCCTGAGGCCTTGGCCGAGGCATCCACTGCAAAAGTGCCCAAACCACCCGCCAACCTAATCATCGATCATGTCTGGGAACCGGCGGAAACCGATCCGGAATGGGTCCTTTTTGACTGGATGAAACATTGGCTGATGCGCTTTCACCTGGAACAGGAGATCCTGGTGCCGGTGGAGGTCTCCACCCAACGGGTCGGGTGCGCCCGGATCCCCTGGGATCCGGAGGTCCATGGGTTGGGGCGCGAGGTCAAAGCGGTCACACTTCACGGTTTTTCGGTAAAGCAGCACGACAAAGGCTGGGAGGCCATGGTGATCGTGGATATCTAGTGGGGTTCCATAGGATACCCTTGAGTGCCTTTCCCCGTTTTTTTGGGAGACCCCCCACCGTGTCCAGCGGCGATCCCCGACAAGGCGACAAAATCGCCGAGTACCTCTCGCAGTTCAGTCAAAAGCGCGCGCAGATGCTCGAACAGATCCACAAGGTGATCATCGGGCAAAAACAGGTAATCGAGCAGGTTCTAGCCTCGATCTTTACCCGGGGCCATGTGCTGTTGGTGGGTGTTCCCGGCCTGGCCAAAACCCTGATGGTCCAGTCGATCGCCCAGATTCTGGATGTGCAGTTCAAACGGGTCCAGTTCACCCCCGACCTGATGCCCTCCGACATCACCGGCACGACCATCCTTGATGAACAGGACGGCAAACGGGCATTCCGTTTTGTGCAGGGGCCTATTTTTACCAACATCCTGCTTGCCGACGAAATCAACCGTACCCCTCCCAAGACCCAGGCCTCACTCCTCCAGGCCATGCAGGAGCGCGAAGTCACCGCCGGGCAGGAAACCTTCAAGCTTCCCGATCCGTTCTTTGTGATCGCCACACAAAACCCGATCGAACAGGAAGGGACCTATCCCCTTCCCGAAGCCCAGCTTGACCGCTTCATGTTCACGATCAAAGTCGATTATCCTTCACTTGAGGAAGAGAAGAAAATCCTCGCGGGAAGCACCAAAAACGAAACGCCAGAGCTTTCCAAGGTGCTAACCACCAAGGAAATCATCAACCTCCAAAAGCTGATCCGCAATGTGCCCGTCGGCGAATATGTGCTCGATTATGTCGCCAGGCTTGTGCGGGCGACGCGTCCCGGGCCCGAAGCGCCCGATTTCATCAAACGGATGGTCGATTTCGGCGCGGGTGTTCGCGCCGGACAGTTCCTTGTCCGGGCGGGCCAGGCCTTCGCCGCCATGGAAGGACGCTTCAGCGTGTCTATAGATGACATACGCAAGGCGGCGGAACCGGTTCTTCGCCACAGGATTGGAGCCAACTTCCAGGCCCAGGCCGAAGGAAAGACAACCGAGGACATTGTCCGGTTGCTTTTGGAAACCGTTCCGGAACCGGATCTGGCCAAATACGGCACCCGGGCAATCAAAAGATAGATTGGCCTTGTTTTCTTTTTCATTACGAATCTCCAGAGGGAAAATGTTGATGAACGCCTCACGAAAATTTTGGTTGACAAGCCTGTTTGGCGCCGCAGCGGTTACCGTTCTGACCCTCGGTTTTGCACCAGTCTCGCTATTTGCCGACGATGATGACGGTGACAAAGGGCCCAGCCAGAAGGCCATCGCCGAATCCGAAGCGCAAATTCCTTCCGAAACGCTAAAAACCCCTTTCGAGAAAGAAGTTCCCATTCGCTTTGTGACCTCGACACAAAACAAAGCGGCCTGGGAAAAGCTTAACGATTTTTGGAGCGAATCGACCGAAAAGGTCACTCACCCCAAAACGGGCAAGGAAGTCACCCGCAAGGTCGTTTTGATCAAGGTCCCGCTGGGTCTCCAGACCCCGCCGCCTGTTCCCCCCGAAAACCCGATTACTGTCGCCAAGTTCGAGCTGGGCAAAAAGCTCTATTTCGACAAGATCATCTCCGCGAACAACACCGTCTCGTGCGCAAGTTGTCATAATCCCGCCCAAGGTTTCACAGACCAATCCAAGGTCTCGACGGGTATTTCGGGGAAAAAGGGTGGGGTGAGCTCCCCTAGCGTTTACAACAGCGCCTACAGCTTGCTTCAATTCTGGGATGGTCGTGCGGCTACTCTTGAAGCCCAGTCCCAGGGCCCCCCGCAAAACCCTTCGGAAATGTTTGATGGCAAAGGCCACGCCTGGTTCAGGCTGATCGAGCGGATCTCGAAAGATGCTTCTTATGTAAAGGCATTCGAAGAGTCCTTCGGTCACCGCCCCACCCGTGACGCTGTTGCCAAAGCGATCGCCACTTACGAGCGCCTCGTGCTTACGGGGGATGCCGTTGCGGATCGCGCGGAAATCGCCATGCGCAAGCGCCTCGAAGACTCGGATGTTCCCGCAAAGCCGATCCTTGAAGGGAAGGATGTCGAAACCGTCCTGAAAAAAGCAGTCGCCGACAAAGACACCAAAATCGTCGAAGCCTTTGTCCTTAAAGATGAAAAGGCGATTTCCGAAGTGGGTGCCTCGATCGCCCGCGGCAAAGGAGTTTTCCTTGGGAAGGCCCGCTGCAATAGCTGCCATGTGGGGGATAGCTTCACCGACTCCGATTTCCACAACCTCGGCGTAGGGGCCAAGGACGGCAAGCTTCCCGAAGGGGATCTGTTCCGTTTTGGCGCCCAACCCACTGGGCAAAAGAACCCTGCCCTTGTCGGCGCAACGAAAACCCCGCCTTTGCGCCAACTTCTCAACACCGCTCCCTATATGCATGATGGAAGTGAAGCGACTCTGGAAGCCGTCGTCGAATTCTATGACAAGGGTGGCAACGCCAACCCGACTCTGGACATCAAGATGCGCGATTTCGAAGCGGAAAAGGCATGGCTTTTGGCCAAGGCCGAAGGGAAGGCCGTCACGGGTCCCGCGCCCTTTGTCACCGCCGATGGCCAACCGATCATTCCGCTCAAGCTGGGCCTGACTCCAGAGGAGAAGAAGGATCTGGTCAACTACTTAAAGGCGCTTAACGGAGTCGAAGCGGCTCCGGTTGTCATGAAGTAGAGGCTTGCGATTTAGGCGACCTGAAAAGGGGATGGTAATCCATCCCCTTGGAAAATCGGAGAAAAGTATGGCTGCTGCCTGGAGCCGGGTTTTCGGTTCACTTGACCAGAACCCGGACCCGGCCCGTCTGGAACGCGCCACGACGGAGCTTGGGCCCTTGGCGAGCGTTCACCGCACCGGGGACGATCTGGGCTGGTATCATGCCGAGATTCGCTGGGGTCAGGGGTCTCCTTTGACCATCGAGACCTACGGCGCGGCGGATCCGTCGGTCCGCAACGACCTGAACACCTGGGCGGCGTACATCGAAACCTGCGACTACTCGCCCAATGTTCCGATGTTGATGGAGAAAGTGGCGCTGGCGCGACAGGTGATCACGCTGCGACGACCGATCGACCATCAGGACGAATTGGGACTCGACCGTTTAATGAGCGGTTTGGCCCAACACCTCGCCTTGGAGACCGATGGGGTCTATCAAATCGATGAGGCAGGTTTCTTCGATAAAAACGGCGGCCTCCTTCTGGAGGAGTTTTAGTTGAGCAATGTCGAGAAATACCTCCGGCCCGATGTCATCCGCCAGGTGGAACGGCTCGACCTGCGGGCCCGTTTCATTATCGAGGGATTTCTCTCCGGTCTTCATGCCAGCCCCTTCCAGGGTTTTTCGGTCGAGTTTTCCGAACATCGCAAATACAACCCTGGCGATGACATCAAGGACATCGACTGGAATGTCTACGCCAAGACCGAAAAGCACTATGTCAAAAAGTTCCAGGCCGAGACGAACATGTCGGGCTGGATGGTGCTCGACTCTTCGGGTTCGATGGGCTGGACCTTCCGTCAACAACTGACCAAGTTCGACTATGCGGTGAGCCTGTCCGCGGCCCTTGCGTATCTGATGATCCGCCAGCAGGACCCGGTTGGCTTGGCCATATTCAATGACAAGATCCACCAGAGCCTTCCCCCAAAATCGAAACGGAGCCATTTAGGGGCGATGATATCGCTATTGGGTGGCCTCAAGCCCCATGGTGTCTCCGATCCCGGTGCCGCGCTCAAGCAGCTTCAGCCGCTGATGCGCCACAAAAGCCTGGTGATGCTCTTTTCGGATATGCTCACCGAAACCGAACCTGTGATCGATGGGCTTAGGCGGTTACGCTTCGCCGGACACGAAGTGATCGTGTTCCATGTTCTGGACGAGGCGGAGATCCGCTTCCCGTTTGATCAACTTACCGAGTTTCACGATATCGAGACGCCCGACAAGATGACCCTCGATGCCCGGGCGGTGCGCGCGGACTATATCGTGGCGATGGAGGCGTTCCGCAAGGAACTCGCCGATCAGTTAGGCCGCTCGAACATCGACTATGTACCGCTGGACACGAGCGTCAATTTTGACAAGGCGCTAATCGGCTACCTGCAGCAACGACAACGACGGTTTTAAGCCAACCAGCGATTCCTGAAAGGCAAGCTATCCCCCGCTCTAAACGACTTAGCAAGCTTGCGCTAAAATTCGTTTTCTTTTGTTATCAAAAATAATATTTGTGAAATCTGACATGGTGGTAAGCTGATACCGAAATTAGAACCAATCTGGGCATTCGCACTTTCAAATTGAGTAAAATAGGCCATTACAAATTTGCCAAAACCCCTATTTTGTCAAAAATCAACCATGAAACCGTAATAACCCGCACAACTTTACTCATCCTCACATCCCGCATGACCGATACCTATAGAGCGATGACCCTTTGTGGTCGTTTGTGGTTCCTTGCCTTGCCGGGTGGGAATCGGGTCCGGAGCCTGCCAGGTTTGCCGAATTCTGGTGGGTACCTCGAAGCGGGGTGTTTGCAATGAAGTGGATACGCAAGGCAAGTGGTTTGGCCTTGATGCTCGCCGTAATTGGTGGGTGCAAGCAGAACCATTTCATGACCGAGGCGGACTTCAACCATTACCAGAATCTATATCCGATTCAGTTGGAGTCGGACCCGCGCGCTTCGGCCCTTCCTGTAACGGATGTGGTCAACAAGCCTGCGACGGTTCTGGACCCCGAAAGAAAGCCCAGGTTTCTCTCGCTGACCGAAGCCATGGCGATTGCCCTCGAACAGGGTAACATCGGTTCGCAGACCCCAAACAACGCCGGTATCGCCTTCGATACCCTGGTCAGTTTTGGTGGTCAGATCGTGGAAGGCTCGGACAACATCCGGGTTCTCTCGCTGCAACCGGCCATCACAGGCAACACGGTCGAATTGGCGCTCTCCAAGTTTGACGCGGTGTGGCAAACCAGCATGAGCTGGAACCAGCAGGATCGCCCGATCGGCACAACGCTCGACTCGTTCCAGGCCAGCGCGAACCCGACCCTCAGCTTCATCAACCAGCAAGTCAGCAACTTCTCCAGCCAGGTGCTCAAGCCGTTGCCCACAGGTGGTGTGGCGGGTATCACCTTCAGCAACAACTACACATTCACGAACCTCCCCGCGCGCTTCAACCCGGCATACCAGCCCGCGGTCCAGTTCGCATTCGAACAGCCTCTGTTGCAAGGCTATGGTGTCGAAATCAACCAGTTGCGCAACTCGCACCCCGGTTCGGTCCTCTCTCCTGGTGTGATTCCCCAGGTCGTGGGCGCGAACGAAGGTATCCTGGTCACCCGCACCCGCTTCGACCAACAGCGCGCGGAATTCGAACGCCTTGTCGCCAACCTGGTGCTCAATGTTGAAACCGCTTATTGGAATCTTTATGGTGCGTATTGGACCCTCTATGCCCGTGAGCAGGCGCTCCGCCAGGGTTACGAGGCCTGGAAGATCAGCAAGGCTAGACTTGAAGCAGGCGTGATCACTCCCGCCGACCTTGCCCAAACCCGTGGCCAATACGAACTTTTCCGTGGTCAGCGCCTTGCCGCACTTGACCAGGTTCTCGAAAATGAGCGTCAAATGCGCAACATCCTCGGCTTCCCCGCCGAAGATGGCACCCGCCTCATCCCGGTCGATACCCCGACCCTGGCCCGCTATGAGCCCAACTGGGACACCGCGTTTGAAGAGTGCCTTGGTCTGCGTCCAGAACTCTATCTTGCCCGTCAGGAAGTCAAGATCAAGCAGATGGAACTGATGAACGCCCGCAACCAGCTCCTCCCCGACTTGCGCTTCTATTCGAACTACGATGCGAATGCGATCGGCAACCAGCTTGACGGTCCCGGCATGGACGCCATCAACCAGAACGCGCTCCGCCAGCTTTCCAGCAACAAATACAACAACTGGCAATTGGGTCTGCGCTTGACGGTGCCAATTGGCTTCCGCGCCGCGAACGCCCAAGTCAGGAACGCGAAGTTGGGCCTGGCACGCTCTTATGAGGTTCTGCACGATCAGGAACTCAAGGTTAGCCGTACCCTTTCGCAAGCATATCGCAAGATCTACACCAGCTACGAACAGATCAAGGTCCAACGGGCCCAGCGTGAAGCCTTCGGCGAGCAGATTCGAATCCGCTTCCAGGAGTTCATTGCGGGCAAGAGCGCCGGTGCCGGTCGCAACCGTGACACGATCGATATACTTCTAGAAGCCCAGCGCTTCTGGGCGGACGCCTTGGCCAACGAATACCAGGCCATCGTCGCCTACAACAACGCCCTAAGCGCCTTCGAGTTCCAAAAGGGAACAGTGCTCAAACACAACAATGTCCACCTTGGTGAGGGGGCACTTCCCCAGGTTGCACAGTCCCGGGCCGTCGACCATCAACGCGAACGGACCAACGCCCTTGTTCTTCGTGAACGGAGCACCCTGGTCAACCACGAGTCCTTCAATCCCGAAAATGGTCAGGTTGGGTTGCCTGTGCTGCCCGCCAACGAGGCGCCTTCCATCCCGGCCCTTCTGGAAAAGGCACCCACCGCTCCTGACTCCCTCGAAGGCGACAACAATGCGCCTTCCATCCCAGGGGTTCCAGGCCGACTGCCCAAGCCAAACAACAATGTTCCGGTTCTCCCGGGTATCAACAAACCAACAGCTCCTGTCCGCCCCGAACTTAGCATGGGTCTCCCCGGTGATGCGCCTCGCGAAAAACTGATCGCGCCCACCGTCACCATCAGCCCGGTTGGCGGAACCGCCAGCGTCGCCCCTAATGGAAATCAGGGAACTGCCATGCGGCTGCCCCAGGGAATTGTACCCGCCAACGAAGACAATAATCGCGCACTGGCCATTCCCGGCATTCCCCCTGCCGCCAACGCGATCCGACTGACATCGGGAACCGATTCGATTCCGGTCTCCCAAACAGGTGCTCCTCCCCTAAAGGTTCCGAGCGCTCCCTAAGACAAGCCCTGGGTACAAAGGGGCACGGTACCTGACCTCGTCTGGCTTCCCGCCGGACCGGGTTGACGGACAGGGAAAACAGGTTAAGAGCTCCTCCAGGGTCTTCGGGAACTGCGGGTAAAGGCAACCCGCAGTTCCCTTTTTTGTTTCAATGCCTTTATCATCCATCTCAATGAATTTACTCGTTTTGGAATGGTGCTGTTCGGGACTGGGGGGTGATCCCGCGTCACTCCCCGGTTCCCTGGTCCGAGAGGGACTCGCCATGCTCCGCGGGGTCCTTGAGTCGCTCAGGTCCACCAGGGACATCCAGGCCAAAACGATTCTTCATCCCCACCTTTCCCGTAAACTCTCCTCCGATTTGCAAGTTCCCCATAACTTCGAAATTCCTTACCTCGAAATTCCCTGGGCCCAGCTTGCCCAATCCTTTGATATTCTTTGGCCCATCGCCCCGGAAACCGACCGGATCCTTTTGGACCTGGTTGCCCAGACCAGGCCACTCTTTGGCCATGTCCTTGCCCCGGGGACAGACTTCATCGAGATGGCCACCGACAAGAAAAAAACCTTTAAACATTTCAAGAAACATGGGATCCCCACGCCGGAAACATTGTCCCCCGGACAAATCCCCGAATCCGATTTGTCTACTCCATGGGTGCTAAAACGCCGTGATGGCGCCGGCTCGCAGGATATGCGCATTCTTGCATCTGCGGCGGAAGCCTCCCACCTCAATCCCAACGAATGGATCCTCCAGCCACTATTTTCGGGAAAGCCTGTGTCCCAGGCGATTCTTGGCGGTCGCAATGGATGTTGGTACTGCCCACCCTGTTTCCAAACCATCTCAAACGATGGCGCCTTCACCTATGAGGGGGGAGAGACACCGATTCCCCCCGACCTGGCCGGACGAACCCGGATCCTCGCGGAAAAATTGGTGGCGACACTTCCCCATTGGACTGGTTGGATCGGGTTTGACATGATTCTTGGTGACAACGCGCAAGACGACAGGATTCTCGAAATCAATCCGCGACTCACAACCTCGTTTATCGGGCTCGACCAGGCGGCTGGGGGATCTTTGGCTGCGACTATTTTTCGTCTCGCGCTGGGACAGGAAACGGACCCACCGCAATTTTCCCCGAAAAGGGTTGTTTTTGACGCATCGGGAAAATTGATCCCGAGTTGATCCAGCCCCTTTCAAGACGGGAACAAAGGGGTATCTCAAGCTATGGAGGAGACACCCCATGAATCGTTTGCAGTTGGGCTGGTTGGTTGGTTTGACCCTGGTCGTGTTGTGCGCCCCATCCGGGTTTGCCGCCGATACACCCGAAGACAAAAAACTCGAAAGCTATTTCAAAGCGTGGCTACGCCATGAACTGGATGAGCAACCCGCGCTTGCAACCCGTCTGGGTGATCACCGAAACGCGGACAAGCTCGAAAGGGTCGATACGGCCAGCCGTCTCAAATGGCGCCAAGGTTGGCAGAAAACGCTCGAACAACTACCCCAAGCAATCGACAAATCCAAACTCTCCATGCAGGGGCGGGTCGATTTCGAAATCTTTGAACACAACCTCAAGCGCCAAATCTGGCAAGCGGACAACCTCAAAGCCTATGAGCGCGACCCACGCATCTATTCCGAATACACAGGCGATTGCACCTTCCTTCTCATAACCCAATCGACCCTGGCCAAAGCCCGCGCCGCCATGGCAAGTCTGGAACGGATCCGGCTGATTCCCCAGGTGGTTGCCGATGCAAAAGCAAACCTTTCGGTTGCTCCGGCCAATGTGCTGAAAGTGCATGCGGAAACCGCCGCAAGGCAAAACCGTGGCACGATACGCTATTACGAAAGCGGAATCCAGGAGCTTCTCGGCTCCGAAGGGGAAATCCCCGGGATGAAGGAAGCCTGCGCCAAAACGGTCGAGGCGCTCAAAGGTTACCAGGAATTCCTCGAAAAGGAAGTGATCCCCAAAGCAGAGGGGAATTGGCGGCTTGGCAAGGAGCTTTTCGGGAAAAAGCTCGAACTGGAACTCGAATCGAACGCCTCAGCAGACCAGGTGCGTCAGGACGCCGAAAACGAATTCGCACGAGTCGAGATGGAAATGTATGTGATCGCGAGGCAGATGTGGCACAAGATGTTCCCCGGCAAAGTCGTTCCTCCAAGCGACGAGGCGGGCCGCCGCGAGACCACGACCCGCGTGTTGGACGAACTGGGCCGACAGCATGGCGATGTCGCCAATCTTGTGGTGGATGCTCGGGCGACCGCCAAACAGCTCAAGGAGTTCATCAAACGGCGCAATATCCTCACACTTCCCGAACCCGACCGATGTCTGATTTTGGAAATGCCCGAGTTCCAAAGGGGCAATTCCGTTGCCTATCTCAATCAGGCGCCTCCCCTCGATCGTGAATCCAAAAGTGTTTATGCCGTTTCGCCTCCCCCGCGCGATTGGGACGCGCGACGGGTCGAAAGCTTTATGCGCGAATACAACGGGCGCATGCTTCAAATCCTCACGCTTCACGAGGCCTACCCCGGTCACTATGTCCAGTTGGAGTATTCCAACCGCTATCCAAGCGAACTGCGCCGCGTGCTCTATTCGGGCGTGTTTGCCGAAGGGTGGGCCGTCTACACCGAGCAGGTGATGCTTGACGAAGGGTATGGCGATGGAGACCTTGGACTCAGGCTTTGCCAGCTCAAGTGGTATATCCGCGCCGTTGCAAACGCCCTTTTGGACAACGGGATGCACTGTCAAAACTGGACCGATGCGCAGGCGCTGGACCTCCTTGTCAGGCGCGCCTTCCAAACCGAAGGCGAGGCACTGGGCAAGATCATCCGGGCCAAACAGAGCTCCTGTCAGCTCAGCACCTATTTCGTCGGACGCATGGCGTTTCACCGGATGAGGCAAAGCATCCAACGGGAAATGGGTGACAAATTCCTGATCGGGCCTTATCACGAGCAGGTCCTTTCCCACGGATCCCCACCAATGAAATACCTTCCCATGCTGGTGCGGGACGGGCTCGGACTTCCCCTCGAGACCAAATCCGCGCCGGCGACTCCGAAATAGGAAAAACATGTCAGACATCGCAAAAATAGGCATTGTCACCATCTCAGATCGCGCCAGCAAAGGGATCTATGCAGATGAGAGCGGGCCGGCGATCGTTGCGTTTCTAACCGAGGCGCTGACGACGCCGTTTGAACCGCTTGTGCGGGTTATCCCCGATGAGCGCCCTCTGATCGAGGGGACGCTGCGGGATCTGGTCGACCACCACGATTGCCAACTGGTGGTGACAACCGGAGGCACTGGTCCCGCCACGCGCGATGTCACGCCCGAGGCGACCGAAGCGGTTTGCGATCGGATGATGCCCGGATTTGGCGAACTGATGCGCGCCGTTTCCCTCAAAAGCGTCCCTACCGCCATCCTCAGCCGACAAACCGCGGGCCTTCGGGGCAAGAGCCTGATTATCAATCTTCCCGGCAAACCAGGGGCCATCCGCGAATGCCTCATGGCGGTGTTCCCCGCCGTCCCTTATTGCATCGACCTGATGGAGGGACCCAGGCTCGAAACGCGCCCCGAGGTGGTCAGTGCATTTCGTCCCAAGGCCAAACCCGCTTCATGACCCCGCTCACCTCACGGCGTATCGACCTTAACGCCGATGTCGGTGAGGGAACCGGCACCGAGGACCTTTTGGCGCCTCTTTGTTCCTCGTGGAATCTTTGCTGCGGGGCCCATGCGGGTAGTCCAGAGGATTTGGACCGGGCTCTGGAATTGGCGAAGACTTATGGGATCTCTTGTGGAGCGCACCCCGGACATTCCGACAGGGAATATTTTGGCAGGGTGGCAATTCCGATTGACCGATCCGGCCTACGAAAGCTGATTGTTCCCCAGATCGAAACGGTCGCGCGAGCGGCACAAAAACATGGCTTGAACCTTACCCATCTCAAGCTCCATGGCGCGTTGTACCACCAGGCAGGATCGGATCCCGAACTTGCCGAAGAGACCATTCTTGTCGCCGGCGAGTTTGGCTTGTTGATCTTTGGATTTCCCGGATCGGTATTGGCAAATTTGGCCACTCCAGCAGGTCACTTTGTTCCTGAGGGGTTTGCGGACCGGGGAATGGATTCCCAAGGAAACCTCCTTTCCAGGGGAACGCCGGGCGCAATCCTGCACGACCCCGGAGTTGCCGCCCAACAGGGGCTTCGTCTGGCCCTTTCGGACCGGGAGAAAACCCTTTGTGTTCATGGCGATTCCCCTGATGCGGTACGGATGTTGAGTGCCGTACGGACCAAGCTATTGGAGGAAGGGTTTCAAATCGCCGCCCCAACAATGGAATTCCCCCGGGTGATAGCCCCATGAACGGCCAGGAACCTTCGCGAGTGGAAGTACTGCGACCTGGTATGGACACATGGATCATCGATCCGGGCCGATTGGGATTTCGGGATCGTGGTGTCGGACCGGGCGGGCCTGCCGATCATTTTTCGTTCGATCTGGCCCATGCGCTTTTGGGAAATGATCCAAAACTTGCCATGATCGAATTCGGCCTGATCGGGCCGACCCTCGTTTGTGTTGGCGAGCCTCTTGTGGCGGTGTTTACAGGCGCGGTGGATTTTGGTTTGATAACCTCCGGAGATAACGCCCCTCCGGTCGAAATCCCGCCCGAAAAGACCTTTCTCTGGAAACCCGGCCAAACCCTGCGAACAGGACCGATGTCCCGGGGCGCAAGGGGATATTTGGCTGTGGCGGGAGGGATCGAATCCCCTTTGCTTCTGGGTAGCCGCTTGGGATTTCGCCCCGTCCAGCCAAACGAGATGTTCCCCTGTCCGGGCGGCAAGGCCCCGCTTCGACAACCTTCCGAACGGGTGTGGCAAGCACCCTTGGGGACTTTGCGTGTGCTTCCGGGACCCGAGACGAACCAGTGGCCGCCAAATGCCCTTTTTGATCAGACTTGGAAGATCTCCCAACAAGCCAATCGGATGGGAATCCGTCTGGAGGGTGATCCTCTCAAACGCGATTGTGACCGGGAAATGCTCTCCGAACCGGTCCTGCCCGGTACGATCCAGATCAACAACTCGGGCCTGCCAATGATCCTGGGCGTCGGGGCCCAAACCATAGGCGGATATCCGCGCATCGGAATGGTCATTCGCGCCGATCAGGACGCCATAGGCCAGCTTCGGCCGGGCGATTTGGTCCGTTTTCTCCCGGTAAACGAACAGGAAGCCCATTTGGCTCGGGAATTCGAAAGTGCCAGACGGTCCCTGTGGATCGATCGTTTGCGCGGCTGGAACCGGCCCATAGGATGATTGAGTCAATTTCTCCCCCTCCCACACCCCCGCAGGAGCGACTGCTTCCATGCCAAAAATCCTCATCGCCCCAAGCCACATCAACTCCGTTGGCGGCAAATTCGAAGGGCTCCTCAAAAGCGCGGGATTTGAACTGGTTTGCCAGGATGTGGGGCGCCAACTCCTGGAAAGCGAACTGATTCAATGGCTGGATGGTTGTGTCGCCTCGCTCGCAGGCTCCGAACCCTACACCAGAAAAGTGATGGACGCCCATCCCCAGCTCCGCGTGATCGCGCGTATCGGGGTCGGTTTTGACGCGGTCGATGTCGCCGCCGCCACCGAAAAAAATATCGCCGTGACGATTGCTCCGGGCACCAACCAGGGTTCCGTCGCCGAACACGCCTTCGCGCTGATGCTTGCGCTGGTCAAGGGGATCGTCCCCCAACATCTCGGAGTCAAAGCGGGTGGTTTCCCCCGGGGGATCAACAAGCCGCTTCGCGGACAGGTCCTGGGAATCGCCGGTTTGGGACGCGCGGGCAAGGCCCTCGCCACCCGGGCCCAGGCGTTTGAAATGCCCGTAATCGCCTATGACCCCTACCCCGATCACGCCTTCGCCAAAGCCCATAATATTCCGTTTGTCTCGTTTGATGAACTGCTCGAAAAAAGCGACATCATCTCGCTACATCTCCCCGCGACACCCGAATCGCGTCACATCATCAACGCCAACAGTCTGGCAAAGATGAAAAAGACCGCGCTGTTGATTAACACCGCGCGCGGCCATGTCCTGGACGAGGACGCCCTGGGCGAAGCGCTCGCCAAGGGGATCATCGGCGGCGCGGGAATTGATGTGTTCGAAGTCGAACCTCCCGGCAAGCTCTCCTGGTTTGATCTTCCCAACCTGGTCCTTACGCCCCACGCGGCTGGCGTCGATTCGGTGTCGCTTGCGGCGATGGCCGATAGCGCCGCCGAAGCGGTGGTCAGCCTTTACAAAAACGAATGGCCCGCCGAGAAGATGGTCAATCCGTCCATCCGCGAGCGATTCCACTTCTAATGAAAAAGGGAATATCCCCTCTTTTTCATCCTGTTTGGATGGATGGGCTCCTATGGGAAATTTTTCGGGGCCGATCCAGCGTCATGGGATCTGTTGCTGGCGGATCCCCAAGTCGTACCGTCCCCACATGCGTGTCGATGGGCTCATTTTTGCCAATGATGCCCTGATGCGCATTCTGCGCGATGACCAGGCCCCCGAGCAGGTCGCCAATGTCGCGAGCCTGCCGGGGATCCAGATCGCCAGCATCGCGATGCCCGATATCCACTGGGGCTATGGCTTTCCCATTGGGGGCGTCGCCGCGACCGACCCCAAGGAAGGCGGCGTCATCTCGCCGGGGGGTGTCGGCTATGACATCAATTGCGGCGTGAGACTCGTCCGGACCGCGCTCAAAATCAGCGATGTGCAAAAACATCTCCACCGCCTTATGGATCGCCTTTTCCAGGTGATACCGGCCGGGGTTGGCAAAACGGGGCGCTATCGTTTCGATTCCAAAGAGATGAACCGCCTGTTGGGCGAGGGCGTTGGCTGGTTGCAGGAGCGCGACTTGGCCAGTCAAAGCGATCTCGAACACACCGAGGCGGGGGGATATCTGGCGGGTGCCGACCCGATGGCTCTATCCGACATGGCGATCAAGCGGGGAATGGGTCAGTGCGGGACCCTTGGGTCGGGCAATCACTTTCTTGAGGTCCAGGTGGTGGACCGTGTGGTCGATGAGAAAGTTGCCAAAGTATTCGGATTGGAAAAAGATCAAATCGTGGTGATGATCCACAGTGGCTCGCGCGGCCTGGGGTATCAGGTGTGTGATGATGCGCTGGACCAGATGCGCAATGCTCCCACAAAATATGGGATCGAACTCCCCGATAGACAGCTTTTGTGTGCACCGGCCGAAAGCCCCGAGGGGAAAGCCTATATCGCCGCCATGCGCGCGGCCGCCCACTTCGCCTGGTGCAACAGGCAAATCCTGATGCAGCTTACCCGCGAAGCATTCGCCGAGGTTTTGGGACAAACCTGGGAGTCGATGCGGATGAGCCTTCTCTACGATGTGTGCCACAACATCGCCAAACTGGAGGAGCACCTGATCGATGGAAAGAAGAAAAAAGTCTGGGTCCACCGCAAGGGTGCCACCCGGGCGTTCCCGGCGGAGCATCCGGAGATTCCGGCCGCCTATCGCCAGGTCGGCCAGCCTGTGATCATCCCGGGAGACATGGGGCGGGCAAGTTGGGTGCTGGTCGGCTTGCCGGGAAGCATGGAAAAAACCTTTGGCACGACCTGTCATGGCGCGGGCCGATTATTGAGCCGGACCGAGGCCACCCGACGGTCCAAGGGGAGGCGCATCGACCAGGAGTTGCTTGCCCGGGGTGTCCTGGCCCGATGCCAGAGCCTTCGGGGTCTCGAAGAGGAGCAACCCGAAGCGTACAAGGATGTGGATGAGGTGGTCACGACGGTGGATGAGGCGGGGCTTTCCGGCCGGGTCGCCCGCCTGCGCCCCATCGGCGTGGTGAAAGGTTGATTTGAGACTAACACAGTGCATGATGAAGTCTTTCCGAATAAAGAGCGCATAAAAATCCATCCAGTTGCCTGATTATGAAAGACCTGTGAGATCCAAAAGCCGGGCGGCGGTGTTATCGGCAAAGGGGTAACCAAGTCGGTGTGGGACCCAATCGCGGGCCCTCCCCCGCAGAGACCTCCACAAGGAGTCGGCAAATGTTACTCACAAAAGTTTGGAAACGATCGATCTTCACCACCGCGGCCCTTTTGGCGTTGACCCAAACCGGCATCGCGCAACCCCCTGCCGGGCCAAGAGGCGAGTGGCGCCGGGAGGGGCCTCCCCGTGAATCGCTCTCCAAAAAGGAAGAACCCAAAAAAGACCCCAATATCGACGCCTGGGCCGAGACCCTTGTGTCCAAGATCGCCGACCGCAGCGATACGATCCGGGACAGCGCCCGGGCCGGACTGGTCGCGCTCGGCCATGCCGCACTCCCGGCGCTGAAAAAAGCAGCCGATGGCTCCGACCTTCCGACTGCCGAAGCGGCCCGCAAAGTGATCGGTCGCATCGAACATAAAGGAGGACCCGGAACCTTTGGACCAGGTCGCCCCGAACACATCGGACCTGGCATTCCAGGCGGGCCTGGAGCTTTCGGGCCTGGGGGACCAAGAGGATTCGGACCAGGTCGCCCCGAGGGAATGGGCCCACGAGCCCAAGGCGGACCCCAACCTTCCAATCATGGCGGTTTCGGTCCCGAAAGCAGGGGCGGATTTGGTGGAACCCAAGCTGTTGGTCCCCAAGGGTTCGGCCCCGGTGGGCCAAGAGGATTAGGTCCTGGCGGACCTAGGGGTTTCGGCCCCGGCAGTCCGGGCGGTCCGGGTCGTCCCGAAGGCCTGAGTGTACAGGTCATGGAAACGCTCAAGGATGCAGGTCTCGATGAATCCCAAAAAGAAAAGGTCAAAGCAATCCTTGAAAACCATGGAAACGCAATCCGGGCCATCATGGAAAAGAACCGGGAAAAAACACTCTCCCCAGGCGAACGCCCCAACATGGAAGCAGTCCGCAGCGAGATAAAGGACCAAAACGAGAAAACCCTCAAGACCCTGAAGGAAGTCCTCAAACCCGAGCAATTCGAAAAAGCAAAGGGGCTCCTTGACCAAAAAGAAACAGGGCAAAGGGGACCGGGTGGGCCACAAGGGTTTGGCAGCAGGCGAGGATTTGGCGGCCCGGGTGATCAAAGGGGACCGGGCGAAAAACCTCGCGACTAACCTCTTGTCAAAACTAGACTTACAACGATTCCGGGACCAAAAAGTCCCGGGATTTTTTTTGTTTGGCAAGCGTGGTGGTTCCTGTTCCAACAAATCTGGTCCGCTTCAATGTGGAATCCGGTCAACCAAATCGCTTATTAATATTGTTCTCTTAAACTGAAAGTACTGGCCGCTGGCTGTTGGGACGGTTCTCCCAAGGTGGCGTATTGGGGAGCCGCACTGGGGATCCTTATGAAAAAGGTCATTGTGGTCGGAGCAGGACCAGGCGGCTTGGCCACCTCCATGCTTTTGGCAAAGGCAGGTGTGAATGTTACAGTCCTTGAAAAGCAGGGAGTCGTAGGCGGACGCACCTCGACCCATGGCGAGGGTGGCTACAAATTCGACCTTGGCCCAACTTTTTTTCTCTATCCCCAGGTTCTCAAGTCAATTTTCAAAGCGGTAGGCCGGAATCTCGAAACCGAAGTCGAGATGAAACGCCTCGATCCCCAGTATCAACTCCTTTTTGGTGACGGAGGTAGCATTCGCGCCACTCCTAATATCGAGGAAATGGTCCGACAGGTCGCCAAAATCAGCCCCACAGATGCTGCCCAGTTTCCCCGTTTTATTAACGAAAATCGGGACAAGCTCAAACAGTTCAAGTTCTGTCTTGAGGAGCCCTTTCGCGGGCTCAAGGATATTCTTCGTTGGCCGGTAATGCGCCTTTTGCCTACTCTAAGGCCTTGGTTATCCCTGGATCAGGAATTGGCGCGCTATTTCGCCGATCCGCGCATCCGTCTTGCCTTCTCCTTCCAGTCCAAATACCTGGGAATGTCCCCATTCCAGTGCCCAAGCCTTTTTTCCATTCTCAGTTTCCTCGAATACGAACATGGTGTTTGGCACCCCATGGGAGGCTGTGGCTCGGTCAGCCAGGCCATGGCCCGTGTTGCGACAGAAATGGGAGTGGATATTCGCCTTGACCAGACGGTCGAGCGGATCGAATTCAAAGGCAAAAAAGCGACAGGCGTCGTTGTGGATGGAAGAGAGATCAAGGCGGATGCCGTGGTCGTCAACGGCGACTTCAGCAAAGTCGTTCCCCAACTGATCCCCAATGAAAAGAGGGGACGCTGGACGGATACGAAGATCGAGAAGAGCAAATTTTCTTGTTCGACATTCATGATGTATTTAGGTGTCGATCGACAATTCCCCGATTTGGCGCACCACACGATCTTCATGTCAAAAGACTATCAGCAAAATCTTAAAGACATTGAAAATGACCATGTCCTGACCGACGACCCATCATTTTATATCCACAATCCTTGTGTGACCGATCCATCCATGGCGCCTGAGGGTCATAGCTCGCTTTATATTCTCGTGCCGGTCTCCCACCAGCATAAAAACATTGACTGGGCCAGGGAAACTCCCGCATTTCGCGCCCGAACGCTCAACCAGATCAAAAAAGTGTTCGGGATTGACCTGGAAGGTTCGATCCGTCACGAGCGTGTGGTTACCCCCAACGACTGGGAAAACCAATTTAGCATTTACAGGGGTGCGACATTCAGCATGGCGCACAATCTGGGCCAGATGCTCCATCTCCGGCCACAAAACAAGTTTGCCAGCGTCGAAGGTGTCTATCTGACTGGAGGGGGAACCCACCCGGGAAGTGGACTCCCTGTGATTTATGAATCGGCACGAATCAGCTCCCGTATGTTGCTTCAGGACCTTGGGCTTCCCTGGGATCATTGCCGCGTTCCGGGGCCGGAAGAGGACCTGATCGATTCCCCAGGGAGAGAACAGGTTCGCGCCCAATCCTCCAGCAAAAAAATGGCAACATCAGGAATTTGACACCGGAATCCAAACTCCGAAAAGGGGATTCCGGACATTTGTCTCGATATTTCTAAAACAAAACAACAAGTGCACGATCGAACCAACAAGACGAGGTTTCCAGATCCATGACCCAGAATTCTTCGAAACCGGTTGGCATTGTTGGTGGTGGCTTGGGGGGTCTGGCTTCGGCTTGCGTTCTTGCAGCCCGTGGTCACAAGGTGGTGCTGTTCGAGAAAAGCCCCTGGTTGGGTGGCAAAGCGGCGGTGCTTGAAGCGGATGGCTACCGCTTTGACATGGGGCCCACGATCGTGACCCTTCCTTCGGTCCTCAAAAGGATCTTTGCCGAAGCTGGCAAAAAGATCGACCAATACCTCGACCTGGTGCTTCTGGATCCCCAGTGGCGTTGTTTTTATGATGATGGCACAACCCTTGATTTGCGCCAAAAACCTTCCGAAATGTATGCAGAACTCGACAAGTTCGCGCCGGGATCCGCGGAAGGCTATCGTCGCTTTCTGGAATATTCCGCCAAACTCAATGACATATCCCAAAAGTACTTCTTTTATCGAAGCGTTGGATCCATCTGGGACATGTTCAAGGCCAATAGCCTTTTCAGCCCCGGCCTGATCACCGATATGATCAATATCGGCATGGGAAAAAGCGTTGCCTCTTGCGTGCGCAGCCATGTCCCCGATCCCAAGGTCGCGCAGATGCTCGACCATTTCACCCAATATGTTGGTTCCAGCCCGGAGCTCTCACCCGCCGTCCTTTGCAGTATCGCCCACATGCAAACCGATGAGGGGATCTGGTATCCAATGGGGGGCACCCGAGCCGTCCCTCTGGCGTTGGTCAAACTCGCTTCGGAACTGGGCGTCGACCTCAGGCCCGGCTGTGGAATCAGACGCATTCTCACCGACACCTCCGAACGGGCTACCGGGGTCGAAACCGAATCCGGTGAAAAGATCGAGCTCGCCGCCGTTGTCTCAAACTCGGACTCGGTTCGCACCCATCGTGAGCTCCTTTCCGGAAGCAAAGCGAGCGGAAAATTCGAAAAAAGGCGCAAATACGAAGCTGCCTGTTCAGGCGTCGTCCTCTATTTGGGCTTGGACAAACGCTACGAACAGCTTGTTCACCACAACTTTGTCTTTTCGCATAACGCCGAGGAGGAGTTCGAGGCGATCTATCACAAAGGGATCCCGGCTCCTGATCCGACCTGCTATGTCTGCGCCCCTTCGATCACCGAACCCGCCGTTGCGCCTCCGGGTGGCGAGGCACTTTACATTCTTGTCCACACGCCATACCTGCGTCCCGGACAGGATTGGTCGAAAATGCTCCCCGACTATCGCCGCGTGATCCTGCAAAAGCTTGCTTCGACGGCGGGAATGACCGACCTCGAATCGCACATCAAGTTCGAATCGTTCCTGACCCCGCAGGACATTCACGACCGTTATCGGGTCCTCAATGGCGCCATTTATGGTCTTGCCAGCCACGGCAAATATGCCGGCGCTTTCAAACCCGCCAATCGCAGTCAGGACATCCCCGGGCTTTATTTGGCCGGGGGTTCTGCCCATCCCGGACCGGGTATGCCAATGGCGTTGATGTCCGGGTGGATCGCTGCGGATGTGCTTGACATCGACGCGCGAGCAGGCGTGGTGACCAAGCCCGCACGAACCCAACCCGTCTAGATCAAAAGCAAAGGCGATAGCGTTCATGGCTTTCGATGCAACAGCTCCGGAAGCGCCCATAGCACGGCGGTCGCAGTGGCTTTTTGACTGGTTTTGCTGGTATTGCACGACATATTACCTGCCCGGGACGTTCGACGCCGTCAGGATTTCGGGATCTGTCCCGGACACCAATCTCCCCGGGCCGCATGTTTTCGTTATGAACCATCCTTCCTGGTGGGATCCACTCATTGGACTGATCGCTTCGCGTTTTTTTCCCGCGATGAGGCCCTTTGCCCCGATCGACAAAAAAGCCCTGGACAAATACGCCTTCTTTGGGCGGCTCGGCCTTTTCGGGGTGGACCAAAACACAATTCAGGGAGCGAAATCCTTCTTGGTTTCCTCCAAAGCCATTTTAAAAAACCCAAATCATTCCCTTTGGATCACCGTCCAGGGCGAATTCACGGACCCACGCATCCGACCTGTCTCGGTTCGACCAGGAGCAGGCCACCTGCTTACGAATCTGGAACAGGGGACCTTGTGGCCTTTGGTCATGGAATTCCCCTTTTGGGAGGAAGCATTCCCCGAGGCCCTATTGCGCTTTGGCGAACCGGTTCCCCTTTCCAGAACCTCTCCCGGAGCCGATAAGGATTGGGGAGAGGAAAATCCCGACCCACACACACATTCCAGCACATATCCAAGCAACCCCAAGCCCTTTTCCCCCAAAGCCTGGAACGCCAGGATCGCAAAGATCCTGGAACGAACCATGGATGACCTGGCGAGGGACGCCATGACCCGCGATCCGACACGATTTGCAACCATCATCAGGGGCAAATCACGAGTGGGGGGAATGTTCGATCGACTCCGGCGAATGGCGAGTTTTTTCACAGGCAATCAATTTGATCCCCGCCACCTTGTTGGCACAAAAGATTCCGATTTGGATAAAGATAAATGACCACTCTGGAATGGGTTATGATACCGCTGGGGATGGTTGGGTGCCTGCTTGCCCTTGTCCCGTTTCTTATGTTTTGGCAAAACCTTGCCCAATACAAGGTTCCCTCGTTGCCCACCAAAGCGCCCGGGCCGATCAGCGTGCTGATCCCCGCGCGCAATGAGGAATCCGCGATAAGCGACGCGATCGCCGCGGTGATCGCCTCCAAAGGAGTCGAATTTGAACTTTTGATTCTGGATGATCACTCCACGGACAATACCGCCCTGATCATCGACGCCGTTAGCGCTTCGGATCCAAGGGTGAGGCGTATTCCGGGGAAGGAACTCCCTCGGGGTTGGTGTGGCAAACAACATGCCTGTTGGCAATTGGCCCAACATGCCCAATATGGAACACTCGTGTTTCTCGATGCCGATGTGCGATTGGAACCCGAGGGTTTGGTCCGGATGGCGGGCTTTCTCGAATCCTCAGGCGCCGCCCTGGTCAGCGGCGTCCCAAGACAGATCACGGTGGGTCTGTGGGAAAAGGCGCTGATCCCGCTGATCCCTTTTGTGCTCCTTGGCTTTCTGCCCATATCCCGGATGCGCCAAAGCCGGTCCCCGGCATTCGCGGCGGGATGTGGGCAATTTTTCGTGGCCAATCGCGAAGCCTATTTTGCCATGGGCGGCCACGAGTCGATCAAGGAAACCCTCCATGATGGGATCCGATTGCCCAGGGCCTTTCGTCAGGCGGATTTTGCAACCGATTTGGCGGATGCGACTATTTTGGCCCGGTGTCGGATGTACACGACGGGCCGGGAAGTGCGTCAGGGGTTGATGAAAAACGCCACCGAGGGTTTGGCGCGAAAGGGACTCTTATTGCCGGCCACCTTTCTGCTTTTTGGGGGACAAGTTTTGCCGATTGGTGTCCTGTTAACCGGGATATTTGCGCAAAGCGTTGGAATTAGTATCGTGGGTGGACTGGGTACTTTGATCTTGTTTCTGACACGGGCGCTGGGTATGGGCCGGTTTGCCCAGGATGGTTGGTCCGTGGTTTTGCATCCGTTTGGGGTTTTGGCTCTCCTGTTTCTGCAATGGGGTGCCAGACTTCGGAGCATTCGCGGCAAACAGGCGTCCTGGCGCGGGCGGACCTATCCGGCTGGATGATAAATCCTTTGGCCGAAAGGAAATGGCCTCCTGCACGGGAGGTTTAGATGGTGCTTTCTGGCCGGACAAAGACTTTTCTGGGAGAGTCCAGGCGCAATTTCTACACCACGGGCGCGGTCCTGCCCAGTGGCATGGCTCTTGCCCGCGAGGTGACGAAACACCTCATTACTCCCCATCGCGAGCCACTAAGAATTCTTGAAGCTGGTCCCGGAACCGGACCTGTCACCCGCATGATTGCCAAGCGCATGATTCCAGGCGACACACTCGACGCCGTGGAGATCAACTCCGCCTTCGCTCAAGCCATGCGCGATTTGGTGGCCCGCGACCCGGGTTTTGATTCCACTCGCGACCGGATCAGGGTGATCGAGGCGGACCTGCTCACGCTTGCGCCCAGCGGGGATTATGACGCGATCATTTGTGGTTTACCTTTCAACAATTTTGATCCGGAACTGGTAAGAAAATTGTTCGATGCAATGGAGGGCTTGCTCAAGTCGGGCGGTCGCCTTTCGTATTTTGAATATTGGGCCATCCGGACGCTCAAATCCCCTTTTGTGGGATCGCAAATGCGTCAAAGACTCAAAGGGATTGGCAATCTTACTGGCGAGATTCGCAAGAGGATGGGCGCATCAACCCGCCTGATACTTGCCAATTTCCCCCCGGCGCTGATCCATCACATGATCAAGGACTAGTTTGCAATCAGATGCCGCCATGGATGGCTGCTTTGGGTGCGCCTGACCTGGTCGGTGCCGGGTTTTTCGGAGTCCTGAGAGGAAATCAGGCTCCAGGGTTACGGACGGGATCAATTGTCAGGGTCTTGGAAACGACAAGGAGGTCGGTCATGAACAGGGTATTGCTTTCGGGATTGGTTTTTGCTTTGGGGATAAGCGGCATTCGCGCCGAGGACAAATCCAAGGTGCTTGTGAATATCAAGTCGGAAACGGCCAAATCGAACCCGGCGCTGTTGCTTTCCCAATTCAAGGTCAACGCGCCCAAGGAAGACCCGAATGAACCTGCGGGTAGCCCGAAAAAAATCACCAAAGAGCAAACTCCCAAAAACAATTTTCTCCTGGGCCTGGGATATTCGTCCAGTACTGGGATTCAGATTAACGCCGAACTGAGGACCGAAACCATCAGCCGCAGCTGTACGATGGCGCTTCCCAATCTCTTCTTCCAGATACCCGCCTCCGTCCGCTCCGGTGCCAAGAGCGACACCCAGCCCGCCTCAACGGAAGCAATGTTGTTGGATGACCCCATCAACCTGGCGGGAACCCAGCTTTTGGGTTGCCCCGAAGCGGATCAGGTCGGCCGCAGCAAATAGGCGAAATTGCCACTTTTTTCAGGGTGCGTTTCCGTTTTCCCGGTTTGCACGCATCGTTTTTCATTAGGGTACACCGGTCCAACACCCCAAAGGCTCTCCTTGCGAGACCCGGGGTGTTTTTTTTCGGATCATTGGTTTCTTCCCGTATTTTCACCCAATCATGAAAAAGTTCTCACCAAATCTGCCTCTGGATAGCGTGGTAAAGGGAGAGGTTTTTGGACCCAAAATCCTTCAAACGAAATAAATAAAAAGGATTTTTTGGTTTTGAGTGGAAATCTTGACAAACCGACGCTATACCGGCTGAAACCCGCATAGGGGCTTTTCTCTGTAAACCCGTTCAAGGAATTCGTGCATGATCAGCAAGCGCGCTTTGGTTGCCGGGGCTTTCGCTCTCGGTATGGTTGGTTTCGTTGGCTTCAACGCTTCGGCTTTCGCGCCGAAAGCAGCCAGCATCAAGGATGTAATGAAGGCGGCTTTCGCCCCCAACGGCGGAAAGCTTTTGGCCAAGGCTACCGGTAAGGAAGCAACCGCCGAGGACAAAGAAAAGTTCCTCGAATGCGTCAAGAATCTGACCGAAGCCAAGCCACCAAAAGGCAGCGAAGAATCCTGGAAGAAGAAGACCGACGCCATTGTAAAGGCCGCCACCAACCTTAAGGAAGGCAAAGAAGGCGCCAACAAGGAAGTCAGGAAAGCCACCAACTGCAAGGCTTGCCACGACGAGCACAAGTAAGCTTTGAACAGGATCACGGGATCCTCGGAAAGGTCGGGTGCGCTCTGGCGCAGCCGACCTTTTTTTTGTCAAAAGCGGATTTCCCACACCCAATATTGGTGAAGGAACCCAATGATGAACCCCTCAGGCCTTCCGATCATTCTTTGCACGCTTTGCACATTGATTTTCTTGTCTATTTCGGGTGCAAATGTCACCGCGTCGCCCCCCAACATCATCGTTATCCTAACGGATGACCAAGGGTATGGCGATCTCTCCGCCCACGGACATCCTGTCCTCAAAACCCCCAATCTGGATAGGCTTCATCGTGAATCTGTCCGTCTTGAGGACCACCTGATCAGTCCCACATGCGCCCCGACCCGCAGCGCGCTATTGACCGGTCGTCACGAATTCAAAAATGGCGTAACCCACACAATCTTCGAGCGCGAACGCCTCCGGCCCGATGCGATCACCCTCGCCCAGGCCCTCAAACGGGGAGGCTACACCACAGGGATCTTCGGCAAGTGGCATCTGGGGGACGAGAATGACCGGCTTCCCGGAAAACGGGGCTTTGACGAGGTTTTCATCCATGGAGCGGGAGGGATCGGCCAATCCTATCCCGGAAGCTGTGGCGACGCGCCCGGCAACACCTATTTCGATCCCGCGATTTGGCACAACGACCATTTCGAAAAGACAAAAGGCTACTGCACGGATGTTTTCTTCGGTCAGGCTACAAAATGGATAGACAAAGTTGCATCGGACAAGAAGCCCTTCCTGGCATGGATCGCCACCAACGCCCCCCATGCGCCTTTACAGTTGCGCCCGGAGGACGAGGCCCGCTACAAAGGAAAGTGTTCCCCCGAGGAAGCAAGGTTTTACGGGATGATTGCCAACATCGACGACCGGGTCGGGGACTTGTTGGCCTATCTGGAAAAACATGGCCTGGAGCGCGAAACCCTTATCGTTTTCATGAATGACAACGGGGGCACTGTGGGCACGAAAACCTTTAATGCAGGGATGCGGGGAAGCAAGGGGACAGTCTGGCGAGGAGGGACGCGGGGCGCCTGCTTCTTGCGGTGGCCTGGAACGCTCAAGCCACAAGGCATCAACGCGCCGACTGCGCACATCGACTTTTTCCCGACCATCGCAGACCTGGGCGGTGTGAGCCTTTCCGGGGCGGAGAAAAACCAGATCGAAGGACGAAGCATCAAACCACTTTTGGACAATCCGGACCACGCCTGGCCCGATCGCTACCTGTTTTCCCATCTGGGCCGCTGGCCCAAAGGTGGCGCCGAAAAGGCCAAATATACAACATGTGCGGTCCGGTTTGGTTCTTATACCCTGATCCAGCCAAAATTCCTGGCAGCTGGCGATGGAAAACAAGCCTGGCAGCTTTATGATCTTTCCAAAGATCCCGGCCAAAAGACCGATATCTCAGCAAATCATCCCGATCTGGTCAAACAAATGGAAATGGCCTACGACAGGTGGTGGGATTCGGTAACGCCTGACCTGGTCAACGAGGATGTGGTGCCCATCGCTGAAAACCCGTTTAAAACCCGCTTCATCAAGCAGTTTGGCCATCCATAACCGGAATCAGAAAGCTCAAATGATGTGCGGCGTGAATGAGTTGAAGGCGAGTGGCCGTTTCCTGATCGACGGATCCAAAAAGGGGCGAAGGGTGATAGGGCCCATGATGGGCTTCAAATCGGTCTAATGCTTTCAGGAACCGATCCACCGCCTTGGCCACATCCCCTCCGCTCGCTGAAACGGTTTCGGGGATGGTAGGAGTTCCCGCGCGCATTTTGCCCGTTTCAAGCATCTTGCGAAACTGCCCAGGGGCAATGGTCTTGCTGAGCGCCCAAAGCACAAAACGGATGAATAAAGGCGCTTTTGGAAATCCGTCCACAGGAAAAGTCAACCAATCGGCAAGGTGATTGCATACCTGTGCAAGGTCCCATTTTCCGACCGGTTTGTAACCCAGGCGCAATAGGCTTTCCACCTCACTTCGTACTTCGCCAAAATTTTGGAAAGTGAGGTCCCGCTGTTGTCCTGACATGGCGAAATCTCCTTTTATAGCCCACCGGGGTCACAACACGGATATGTTCAAGCCATCCAACCAAACAATCGGTTTACCCCTGCCACACCCTTCTTGTGAGCCTCCACCGCGTTTATGGTTTTTGGAGTTCCCCCCTCGACGGCTTGTTCGAGAACCAGGTGCGGCCGGATCCCTTTCTTTTTAAGGAAACCGGAAAGGCGATCATAATCAATGTCGCCTGTCGACGAAAACGCTTCGGTCCAGATCCCTTTTTCGGATTGGCGCAAATGGATTTCCACAACCCGGTCGGCGTAATGGGAAAGCGCATCGAAAAGCGCGACTTGCGAATTGCCACAACCCCGAAAGACCCAATGGGCATCGAGGCAAAATTTCACACAATCTGGATCCGTTGCTGTGAGCATATGATGAAATTCGCGGGCGCCATGACGAAGTTCCACATCGTGATTGTGATACGCAAGGGATATTCCGAGCGTTTTGAGCCTGGTTCCCAACTGGTTAAGGGATTCGGCCTGGCGGATCAGTTCCGCGTCGCCTTTGTTCCCGGCGGGTGAGGGATTGGTGACAATGATTCGGGTTCCAAGCTCTGCTGCTTTTTGCCCAATCGCGACAACAAGGTCGATGCTCTTTTGTGCCTCCATTTTTTCGTGGAGCGTGCTGTTGACATAGATCGAGCGCATCAAAAGACCATGACGCTTGAGCTTGGGGCCAAGACCTTGAAGCTCCCCCGGATTTCCAACCCCTGGTTCATAACCGGTAAGGCCCGACGAAGCGATGGCAGCAAGTGCCTCATCCGAGTGGACAACAAACGCCTTACCCTCGCGGGAATAAAAGGTGCCCCAGGGATAGGTGTTGGTGGATATGTGAAGCGGATTGGGGTTTTCCCCTATATTGGCTTTTTCCCCTATATTGGGGTTTTCCCCTAAAACGGTGCTTCCAGATGCAAGCGCCGCCATGGCTGCCACAAAAGTCCTTCGGTCCATTTGGTTTCTCCTCAAATAAAGTAGTTGGAACTATTTCATCTGGCCGGTTTTCCCCGGGGCGCCATTCGCCTGTTCGGGCATACCAACTTGTGAAGGATACATTAGGTACGCGAACAAATCCCGGACTTGATCACGTGTTAATGATTGGAGCAAGCCCTCCGGCATCAGGGACGATGTCGATGGCTTGATTTCGGCAATATCGCCGATGAATAGGGTGATCGTGTCGTTTTGTCCGCGCAGAGTAAGCGTCTTGTCATTTCTGGACAGGATCAAGCCGGTCAACACGCGACCATCGTGCAAGGCAAGGATCGACATTCGATAATCCGCCCCCACTACAGCACCCGGATCGATCATGTTTTCCAGCAGGTAGTCGATGTTGGATCGTCCGGATCCGGTCAGGTCGGGCCCCACCTTTTGTCCCTCACCATATAGTATGTGACACGAGGCGCAGGCTTTTTGGTATTGGAATCTCCCTTTGGAAAGATCGGCTTTGGCGAGGACCTCGGGGTTGAGCCTTTGACGCAGTTCCTCCATCAGTTTTTTCTTGTCGGCGGGGGAATCGCGCAACTCTCCCCAAGCCTCAACCAAAAGCTTTGTGAGGGCGGTATCGTTGAGCGCCCGAATTTGCCTGGCGTGATAAGCGGTCAGGTCGGTCCGGGGAATCTGTTTGGCGCCGCTTCCCAGATTTTTCAAAAGCTCAAAAGCGAAATGCGGCCGACTGACCAGCGTATCAAGGACCGCATGCCGTTCCGAAGTATGAAACCTCCCATAACCTTCGACCAACTTCTTTGCGATGGCCGGATCATCAAAAAGCCCTAGACCCCGTACGGCGGTAATGTTGAGCGTCCGAACCCCAAGGACCGCATCGCAAATCTTTCGAAGATCCGCCGGCCTGGCATCGATCAGGGTTTGCAGAGCTTTTTGTCTGGTGCGAAGATCGGCTTTATCGTCCATTACAATCTGTTTGATCTCTTCCATTGCCCGACCATCGCCAAAAAGGGTCTCCAGTTCCCGGGTAAGATCCGGTTTGCTCCTGGGCACCGCGGATAGGGCGAAAGCGTCCCAACCCAATGGTTTTGGCGCTTTGCGCCACCCTTGAAACGCTTCACGCATCCCGACTAAAATGCTTTCCTGAAGCAAAGATGGCAAACCCTGGGCGCGGGTTAAAAGGTCGCCCAATGCCCCGGGATTTTTTTCCATCTGGAGAGCAAGATTCCGGGTAATGAGCCTCGTTGTATCAGGCCATCGAGAGGCAAGCGCGACATTGACCAGTTCGCTTGACCGGTTTTCTCCGGGTTCTCCTAATGGGATCAGGCCAAACCAAACCATAAGCGGAAGATTTGCATCTTTCGCAAATTCCTGATGGGTTACCAGTCGGGCGGCCAACTCCCCCCTTTGGGAAAGAGGCAATCGCTGCAAGGTCGAGGCAAGCGCCAATTGCACTAAACCCGCTTTGTCCTTTTCCGCCATGCGCAACAGCGCGGCAAAGGTTTCGTGATCTTCCGGATATATGGAACCCTTGAGCGGCCCCATAAGCGTATCCAGAGGCCAAAAATCGGTTAAAAGCCGGATTGCCCAGACCCGCACCGATTCGTCGGGATCTTCAAGCATGGCCCGCAGCGATTGCGGCGTGGTCTTTCCGTTTTGGTACTCGTTCCAAAGCTTGGGAAGATGTCCATCCCCCACCATACACCTTGGGGTGATCATGGGGAGTGTGGGTTTTGGTAAAGTCGTCATAGACCCATAAGAGATCTTGTAGATACGACCGCTGGTGCGATGAACGCCTGTTGATTCGTGGCACTCACCCATGTCGCTCCAGTCAAGGACATACGCGCTTCCATCGGGACCCGTGGATATCTCCATTCCCCGAAACCAGGAATCCGCGCTGAGGAAAACATCGGGTTCGTGTCTTCCCACAAACCCGGCGCCCAATCGATCGAGTCGTTCGACATTGGCGCGGCGCCCATGGAGATTGAGCGTAAAGAGCTTGTTGCGATAGACCTCGGGGAACTGGGTTCCCTGATAGATCATCATGCCACAATGGGCGTGGCCGCCTCCGAAATCGTTGGCTTTGCCATCGCGGCTATTCATCCAACCGCTTTTGGTGTCGAAATGGTAATGATCGGCTATGGTATCCAATCTTTCGTACACACCAGGATTGATACTGACTCCCGAGGGTTCGCGCAGATGGGCCCCAGCCATGACATGCCAAAGGTGACCATTGACTGTGTTGATGAAAAAGAGTTCGCCTTTGGCGTCCCAATCGTGCCCCCAGGGATTGGTGGTTCCATGGGTAAGGACCTCGACAACTTTGCGTTTGGGATGAAATCGCCAGATACCTCCCCGAATGGGTACCCGCTTTTCATCCGGGGTTCCCGGAATGCCTATATTTCCCGGACATGAGTGCCCGCAGCGCCCGTACAGCCAACCATCGGGACCCCAGCGCAAGCCATTGGCAAAGTTGTGATGACTTTCCTTTGCGACGGTGAATCCGTCAAGGACCGTTTCCGCCGGACCATCGGGAACATCATCGCCATTGGCATCGGGAACGAACAATAGCCGAGGCGGACACATAAGCCACACGCCTCCGTTGCCGATCTCGACACTGGTGAGCATCTGGACCTGGTCGGTGAACACTTTTCGCGATTCGGCTTTGCCATCGTTATCTGCGTCCTCAAGGATGAGGACACGATCGCGCATGGAGAGATCGAACCTTTGGGTCCGTTCGGCATAGGTATAGTTTTCAGCGATCCACATCCGCCCGCGCCGATCCCAAGCCATGGCGATCGGGTTTTGCACCGCCGGTTCCGAGGCAAAGACATCGACCCGAAACCCTGGAGGAACTTGCATCTTCGCGGCCGCCTCGGTCGCGCTCATGGGTGGAGCGCTTCCCCCTTTTTCGGTGTTTTTGAGCGGAGGAAAATCGGAAGCAAACGCACCCAAAACCCCCACAAGAAGCAAAAACGGCGAAAAACGGA
>CAMBMH010000033.1 GCA_945868575.1 Singulisphaera sp. GP187
CAGGAGGTCCTTGGTTTCAAGTCCCTTTCCGCAGCATTCCCGATCGAAGGTGGTGCGGAAGCGCTTAAGGAAAGCCTCCACCGCTTGCGCAGCGAGGCCGAGCGGGCTGTTCATGAGGGCTTCAATGTCCTTTGTATCTCCGACAAAGAGGCCTTTGAGGACGGACTGGTCCCTATCCCCAGCCTCCTCGCTTTGGGTGCTGTACAAACCTACTTATCCAACCAGGGGTTGCGGGGACGCTGCTCGCTTGTTGTTCAGGCCGGGGATGTACAGGAAGGTCATGATATTGCTTGCCTGGTAGCGTTTGGCGCGGATGCAGTTCATCCTTACCTGATGCTTCGGCTGATTCGCAACGGCCTTTCGTTCAAGGACCCTGACACCAAACAGGAATGGACTCTATCCGCCCGGGAATGCCTGGAAAACCTCTTTGCCGCTTTGGAAGACACCTTCAAAAAAGTGATTTCCAAAATGGGAATCACAACCGCCGAAGGCTATCGCGGCGCCCTCCTCTTCGAAGCCGTGGGTTTTGGGACAGAATTGATGGAATTCCTTGGAGACCTCCCCTCCCGTATTGGGGGCATTGGACTCAAGGAATTGGTGGAGGATGCCAAGTACCGACTCGCAAAAACCGAAAATATGCAGGTTCTTGGCCGAAATCGTGATTACCACGCCTTCAATGCGAAGGTCCGCATGGCGCTGCGTAAAGCAGCCATCGCTGGTAGCCCCGTCAATTTGCCCATGAGCGAGGCGGGGCCCGCCAATCCTCCTGATATTGGAGCTATAGGTGGCGGCGAAGCGGCCTACATGGCGGCTCTTGCCGAAAAGAACCCTGCCACCCCGGAGTATAGCGAGTTCTCCAAAATGATTAGCGCGCGCACACCGACCTGCTTGCGCGACCTCTTCAATTTGGCGGAAGCCGAAAACCCACTTCCGGTTGATCAGGTCCAATCCGGCATTGACCTGGTCCAGAATCATTTCCGCGGCGCCGCAATGAGCCATGGGGCTCTAACCCGTGCCTCTCACCAGGATATTGCAGCAGCCCTGAATGATCTGGGCGGAATGAGCAACTCTGGTGAAGGTGGCGAGGCCCGCTACCGAAACGATATCCCACCCAAGTCTGAACAGGAACTTTGGAAGAAGGTCCTGATTGAACGCCGGGAAAATCCGGCCGGGCTGGCCCTTCATGGGGATATCAACAAGAGTCGCTTGCGCAGTCGCATCCGCCAGGTTGCGTCCGGGCGATTCGGCGTCGATGCCGAATACCTCATCAACGGCGAGGAAATTCAGATCAAAATGGCTCAGGGGGCAAAACCCGGCGAGGGTGGCCAGCTCATGGGCAAAAAGGTCACCAGCGAGATCGCCGAGATCCGATATGGTAAACCTGGAAATGACCTGATCAGTCCCCCTCCCCACCATGACATCTACTCGATCGAAGATCTTGCACAGCTCATTTATGACCTGAAGGCGATCAAGCCAGGAACGCCCGTTTCGGTCAAACTTGTTGCCGTCGACAACATCGGGACGATCGCTGTGGGCGTGGCCAAGGCGGGCGCGGACATCATCGAAATCGATGGCATTGGTGGTGGCACCGGTGCTGCGATGGTCTCCTCCAAGGAACACTGCGGATTACCAAGCGAGATGGGTCTTTCCGAAGCCCACCAGGCGCTGGTGGTCAATGGTCTACGCCGAAAGGTGGTTCTCCGCGTCGGCGGGGGAATCAAGAACGGCGTCGATGTGATCAAATATGCCCTTTTGGGCGCCCAGGAATTCTCGCTTGGCCAGGGCCTTATGGTCTCGGTCGGTTGTATTGTTTGCAAAAGCTGCCACATCCCTAATTGCCCCACGGGAATCACGGGAACGCAAGGCGAATATAAAGGCGACCCCGAACATACCAAGGCATACCTTTTGGGGTTGGCTGACGAGGTTCGTTGCCTTTTGGCCAAGCTTGGTGCTCACCATATAAGCGAGCTTTGCGGCCGCAGCGAACTGCTTGTGCGTCGATATGATCTTCCCGGCAGGGCGGACCTTGTAGACATCCACCGGTTTATCGCACCCGACATGGCGCTGTCGCGCCTCGAGGGGCACTTCCCGGATGCCGAGGTTGGGGTTTGCAGCCCGGGCTCTGAGGTAATGACACTCAACGAGCGAATGATTCATGCGTCAAAAGATGCTATTGAGACCGCCAACAATGCCGATCTGATCTTCAAGATCAGGAATTCGGATCGTTCTGTTGGCGCGACTGCGGCTGGACTGATTGCTCAACTTTATGGCCGTGAAGGTATGCCCAATTCGAGGCGCATCAAAGCGCGATTTGAAGGCGAAGCGGGCCAAAGCTTTGGCGCATGGTGCATTAACTCCCTCGAGCTTGACCTCAAGGGTTTTGCCCAGGATGGTGTTGCCAAGGGCATTTCAGGCGGTACCGTTACGGTTACCCTCGACTATTCCAATTCCCAACTCGGGGATGAGATCCTGAGCGTTGCCGGAAACAATGTCGGCTATGGCGCCACCGGTGGCCAAATCTTCCTTGGAGGCGGTGCAGGTCACCGTTTGGGTATCCGCAACTCGGGAGCCACAATTGTTGCCGAGGCAGCCGGAAAATATGCCTGTGAATACCAAACACGGGGCCGGGTTATTATCCTCGGAACCCTGGAAAATGAAATCGGATCGGGAATGACCGGGGGCGAACTTTTCGTCTTCGATCCACAAAACACCGTTCCCACCAAACTCCACACTCGCAGCGTCGCGGTGATCGATTGCACCTATGTCGACTACGAATGGATGCATCCGCTAATTATCCAATACCATGCGCGGACCGGTAGTCGCCGCGCGGAATGGATCCTGAAGAATTGGTCGGAAGTCCGTCGAAGCAGGCGTTGGCGCAAAATCGTGCCCCTCGCTGTGGCCCGTAGGGCGGAAGACTTCATCGCCGCGGGATCAAACGCTGGCTAAGCCTCGGCCACCCAGGGGTAAATCAACAAAAAGGCCAAGGCTCCGGATTTCCGGAGCCTTGGCCTTTTCTACTTATTTGTAATCCGCAGTTGGTCAATTAGGAGGGGTTGGTCGCTGCCTTGAGCTTCTTTTCAATTTCAACACGCCGAGCCTTTTCCCTTTTTCCAATTGCCTCGCCAACCAACGCCTTTTTCCAAACCTCGATGGCTTTTTCCTTCTCTTTGAGAGACATAAGGATATCGGCCAAATGGTCGAGGATTTCACCTTGTTGGCCTTCATCTTCCTTGACGGCTTCTTCAAGGATTTTACGGGCTTCCGCATTCTGTCCCTTTTTGAAAAGGACCCAGGCAAGGCTGTCCAGATAGGCAGAATTGTCCTTGTCCTCTTCAGGTGGGACACCGAGTTTTTTCCTCTGAGCGCGATCAAGCTCCAAAGCTTTTCGCACAAGCTTTTCCGATTCGGCAAGGTCCTTGCCATTGTCTGCCATGACATATCCAAGATCGTTCGCGAAAGTTGCGTTTTCTGGATATTTCGTGACAAGTGCTTTCAGGATTTCGATGGCTTTGTCGGCCTTTTTTGCATCAATGTAGACCCCGGAAAGCGAGTAGCGAAGTTCGGAGATATAACTATCCCGAATTTCCTCCTTGAGGTTTTTCATCCCTTCGATTTTGGTGATCAAATCCTCGTATACCTCTATGGCCTCATCGTCCTTGCCATTTTCCCTTAGGATTCTCGCCTTAAGCTGAAGGTTGAGGGGATTGTCTGGCTGCTGCTGCATCAATCGCTCAAGGGTGGCAAATGCCTTGTCAGATTGTCCCATCCGCGATTGGACCAAAATCAACTGGCGCAGAATGGTTCCCTTGGCTCGGGCGATTCCGCCAGTCTCCTCCTCGTCACCTTCCAGAGTTAGTTCGATAAATTCCTTGCATGTCTTTTCGCAATCCGCATATTTTTGTGTGGCGAACTGATGATCAATCAATTGGCTGTAGCCGAGTAGGATCTTGTTGGGACTTTTTAGTTCATTCGCTTTAACGATATAAGCCTTGTAAAAAGCAGTCGCTTCATCCGAAAGACGGTTGATCTGGGCAGCTCGGCCCAAAACCCAAAGGGCGTTGATATTCAATCCCGGGTTTTTCTCTTTGAGCAAACTTACGGTTGCTTTAAGTTGCCCCTTTGCATCCTTTTCCTTGGAAAGCTGGATAACCATGCCTGAGATGGAATCACTTCCGGTAAGCTGATTGGCTTTCTTTGCGATTTCTGGCAAGTCTGCTCCGCGAGCTACTCCGGCCAAACCGGGCAGGCCGTTCGATAGCATCAAAAAAAGGCCACCCGCCAGGGTGCCAAAAAGACTGAACACTGAAGATCGCATGGTTTCACCTGTCCATTAGGTTCTTGACCGAAAATTGGGCGCCATCCCCAATCGTAGGATGAGGGTCATCAGGAGGAGCGCATACTCCCCATCAAAACCCGTTTGCCTTTTAAGGGCAACGCCAATTCTTTTGGGAACCACTAAGCATCAAAAAAAGTTATCGCCCCTGGGACCATGTGGCGGGCGCACCCGCTCCAGCAGCCGGGGGAGGACAATAGTTCGGGGCAGGCGCACAATACGGGGCGCCTGCGTAATTGGGGGCGCCATAACTTACTGGGGCCGCATATCCCATTGGTGGATACGCTGCAGGCGCATAAACCTGAGGCTGGGGCGCTTGCTGGGCTTGTTGGTTGGCATGCACAAATCCGTGTTCCATGCACCAATTTTCCCGATAGTGCTGGCAGCCCATGGGAAAAAGGAAAAGTACTATACCCGCAAAACGGGGGAACCAGCGGACCATGGCTCAAGCCTCCAACAGCCGGGTCACACTACTCCAGGCCGGAGCAGGCTCCCAAAAGCTCTAAGCCGCGCCATAACCGACTGAAATTCACGAATCAAGCGGAACCGGAAGAACCAGTCGATTGGGTAATTTGCGCACAAACAAAACTCTGGGAATTTCCGGATGATCGATCCAACCAAGCCTGGAGAAGCAATGGTTCTTCAGGCCCCTTTGGAAAGGTATACCCTTCGGATGCACTCCCCATTTTTTCATTGGTGCCTTCAAAGTTGTCCTGAGATTTGCCTGGGGAATTCATTTCGATTACCCCACGAATTCGCCCTTCCCAAATGGTGTAAAACCATTTTCTTCCCGGTACGATCGGATGATTCCAGGCTTCGGGCCCGAGCGAACATATGGGATAAAACCCACAAAGTCCCAGGGCCAATTTCTGACGAAATCTCCTTTGATCAAATGCCTTTAAAACCGCGATCCGTCGGATAATTGAATCCACTTCCCCATTCGAATTACCCATTCCTTCGGCACCCCGTGAGTAAGCCGATTCCAATTCCCGAATGAGTGTGGTCCCCTCCCCTTTGGCAAAGGAAAGGGCCGTTTGTATTTGCTCTGTATTGTCCGGCTCACCCGCGGGTATTAGCGCCTCCAAGACCTTGGTTGTCCACGATCCACCCCGAATGGGGCCAAAAAGAACCTCGCCTTCCTTGTTTGGATCCGCCACAAAACGCAAAGCTTTTTTGCGCCCGGGCTGATGAATCAGCCAAAGCAAACGCCTTGGCGGCGGATTGAGGGCGCGATTGAAACGGGGTTTTAGTCGGCCAACCAGATCCAACTCAAGCACCAAGGCTCCAAGCTCGTCAGGAACAGGCAGCCAATCAACCCTTTCAGAGGCCGCCCAAATTTCTGCCATGTGTTTTTGAAAGCCTTCGCCTGACAAACTATCCGCCGCAAGGGGATATTGTGCCAACCGCTTTCTAAGGCACTTGGCTTTCCCAACATATTGGACTTCTCCATTTGAATCCCGAAAAAGGTAGACCCCTGACCGCCCTGCGGGAATCCCAGGAAAAGGGGGACCGATACTTCGCCCTCTCCTGCTTTTGGGGTCGAGCCCCCCATCATCAAACGCCATTTTCCCGCGATTTTTCAAAATCGTTATGCCCGAAACGGCTGCAACAGGCCTTTTTCCTTCCGGCCAAAACCGAAAGCAAGAGGCTTCGATCTTGAGGTTGGTTAGTATGGAATCCAAACGAATTGCCTCCCAAAAAATTGGTTTGTTTGACTCGAACCCCGGAATTCCCTCGAACCATTGGTGGGCGGAGGGATTGACCTGTTGGTTCCGGTGAAAATCCCCGTTTGCGGAATTCACTTTTTCCCAGGAAGGCCAAACCCACCCGATTTGTCCAACCCGCCGGCCATGTAATGGAGATATTTTAGGCTCGGTGGATACTTTCACAGGAAAGAATCGGGGGGGTAGGATGGATCCTTTAAGCCCGCATCCGAATTGATCCCGTGTTTTTTGAAATTTCCAAGTTTTCCTGCGGTTTTCAGGCATTATTGGGCCAAGGATATGAGCAACTTTCCCTTGGTAAATTTTGCCCGTTTCCTAAGATACCCAAGATGGTCGGAGGTTTGCCGGGCAGGGCCAAAGTTCGCCTGCCGCTTCGCATCGTCACTTCCCAATGTCTCGCGGTGAAGCCGCTATAGGACCATGCCTCGCAGAACGGACCTCAAAAAGATCCTGATCATTGGCTCGGGCCCCATCATCATCGGCCAGGCTTGTGAATTTGATTACAGCGGCGCCCAAGCCTGCAAGGCTCTCCGTGAGGAGGGCTACGAGGTGGTATTGGTCAATTCCAATCCCGCCACAATCATGACCGATCCTGAGATGGCTGATCGAACATACATCGAACCAATCACTTGGGATGTTGTCGAAAGAATCATCGCCAAGGAGCGCCCGGACGCACTTCTCCCAACAGTGGGCGGCCAGACCGCATTAAACACCTCGATGGAACTCTACAAGCGTGGAATTCTCGAGAAATATGGCGTCCAGATGATCGGGGCTAACCCGGTTGCCATCAACAAGGGGGAAGACCGCGAGCTATTCAAACAGGCGATGAAAAAAATCGGCGTGCCCGTGCCAAAGTCGGGCGTGGTGAAGTCGATGGAAGAAGCCTTGGCAATTAGGGACTCCATTGGTCTACCCTGCGTGTTGCGTCCCAGTTTCACTTTGGGCGGAACAGGGGGCGGTATCGCCTATAACCGTGAAGAGTATGCCGAACTTGTGGCTTATGGCCTCGAACTTTCCCCTGTCCATGAAATCCTCATTGAGTCGTCCATTCTTGGATGGAAAGAATACGAACTTGAGGTTATGCGTGATTGCGCCGACAATGTCGTAATTGTCTGTTCCATTGAAAATCTCGACCCGGCAGGTGTCCACACAGGCGATAGCATCACGGTTGCTCCCGCCCAAACCCTTACCGACAAAGAATACCAGCAGATGCGGGATGCATCGCTGGCAATTATTCGCGAAATCGGCGTTGATACGGGTGGTTCGAACATTCAGTTCGCAATCAATCCGGCCAATGGTGACATGATCGCCATCGAAATGAACCCCAGGGTTTCCAGGAGTTCTGCCCTGGCTTCAAAGGCTACCGGTTTTCCAATCGCGAAAATTGCTGCCAAATTGGCTGTTGGATACCGACTGGATGAATTGAAAAACGACATTACCCGGGAAACTCCCGCCTGTTTTGAACCGTCAATCGACTATGTAGTTACAAAGGTCCCCCGTTGGGCATTTGAAAAGTTCCCCGATGCAAACCAGGTGCTCACTACGCAAATGAAAAGCGTTGGGGAAACCATGGCGATCGGCCGCAACTTTAAGGAATCCCTGCAAAAGGCACTTCGCGGATTGGAGACCGGACGGTTTGGTCTTGGTTGTGACAGGGCTGATCCCTGGTACACCGATAAAAGACCATCCCGTGAGGAAATCCTTTCCAAAATTTCGATCCCCAATTGCGAGCGCATTTGGTGGCTTCGCCTTGCGTTCAAGGATGGCATGGCCCTTGAGCAAATTCACGACCGGACCAAAATTGATCCATGGTTCCTTTCCCACATTCAGGAACTGGTCCAGGAAGAGGATGAACTTGTCAAAGTCGGCACCCTCGAAGCCGCCACGGAACCAGTTCTCCGCTCGGCGAAAACTTCAGGCTTCTCGGATCGTCAACTGGCGCATTTGTGGAATTCCACCGAAACCGAAGTTCGCCGCGTCCGGAAGTCATTGGGAGTAACACCCGTATACAAACGGGTTGATACTTGCGCTGCGGAATTCGAAGCTTTCACTCCTTACTATTACTCAACTTATGAGCAACCAATCCGCCACATTGGTGCGCAGCCTGCCTCCAACGAATCGGACGAAATCCTTCCAACCGGAAACAAACCCCTGATCATGATACTTGGAGGCGGCCCAAACCGTATCGGCCAAGGAATCGAGTTTGATTATTGCTGCTGCCAGGCCTCATTTGCCCTTCGCAAAGCGGGTTTCACAACCGTCATGGTCAACTCCAATCCCGAAACCGTTTCGACAGATTACGACACCTCGGATCTGCTTTTCTTTGAGCCACTAACGGCCGAAGATGTCCTGAATATATGTGACCGAATCAAACCTACCGGCTTGATTGTTCAATTTGGCGGGCAAACGCCACTTAACTTGGCTCATGCCCTCGAAGCAGGCGGGGCGCCAATCATTGGCACCTCTGTGGAAAGTATCGACATAGCCGAAGACCGCAAGCGATTTGGCGCGCTTGTCGAAAAACTCGCCCTTAGCCAGCCCCCCTCGGGCACAGCTCTTGATGTTCAACAAGCACTAAGAATTGCCAGGACGATTGGGTTCCCATTGCTTGTCCGCCCAAGTTATGTCCTGGGTGGTCGGGGAATGGAAATCGTTTACGACGAAGAATCCCTTACCCGCTATATGATCCGGGCGGTTGAGCTTACACCCGGAAAACCGGTGCTTATCGACCAATTCCTGGAAGCAGCCATCGAGGTGGATGTCGATTGCCTTTCCGATGGCGATGACACACTTATTGGCGGTGTCATGCAGCATATCGAGGAGGCTGGTATTCACTCTGGCGACTCGGCATGCGTTCTCCCACCCCACAGCTTGCCAAAAGCCGTGGTGGATGAAATCAAGCGCCAGACCCGCGAAATGGCCCGTGAACTCCAAGTCAAGGGGCTGATGAATGTACAATTCGCAGTCGCTGGTCTTCGAAACCACCCACTTCGAGCCACTTTGGAAGGTTCCTCCACGGGCGAATGGAAGGTTTATGTCCTTGAGGTGAATCCGCGCGCAAGCCGCACCGTACCCTTTGTCAGTAAAGCAACCGGCATCAATCTGGCCCGTTTGGCTTCGCTTGCAATGGCGGGCAAAACACTTAAAGAATTGGGCGCCCTAACCGAAGTCCACCCAACACACTACTCGGTAAAAGAGAGCGTGTTCCCCTTCAATCGTTTCCCGGGTGTTGACATCCTGCTTGGGCCGGAAATGCGCTCGACAGGCGAGGTTATGGGGTCTGACGATACCTTCGGTCTGGCCTTTGCAAAAAGCCAACTCGGCGCGAGTAGTCCCCTTCCGATGGAAGGGGCCGTATTTGTGTCTGTTGCTGATCGGGACAAATCGGAAGTTGTTTCTATCGGAAAACAGCTTGTGGAATTGGGCTATGTACTCTTATCCACCCGTGGCACAGGAGATGTCCTTGCCAAGGCCGGGGTTCCCGTTGAGATCGTCCCGAAACTTCAGGAGGGACGCCCGAACCTGATCGATCACATGAAAAACGGGCGCGTTGCAATGGTGATCAATACTCCAAGCGGTCGCGGTTCCCGGACCGATGAGGCAAAGATTCGCGCGGCCGCCGTCGCATCACGCGTTACCTGTATCACCACAATTTCAGCAGCCTTGGCGGCGGTGGAGGGCTGTAAAGCCCGAAAAGCGAATCCGAATTGGACGGTAACAGCACTTCAAGACCGCTACAAGGTTTAACCGAAAAGCAACCCAAAAAAATGCCGCCAAGCCCAAGGTCAAGGGCATGGCGGCATTTTTTTGTCCTGCCACCTGATCTAATGGAGTTTGGCAGAATCAGGATATTTCCAGCTTGGACTTGCTCTACTCGCTTCTGGGAGCCAGCCATCGAACAGCATTTTCAAGGATCTGTAAAACCGGCTTCTCTTTGAAAACCGGATAAGTCTCATGACCGGGTCTGAAATAGAATACCTTGCCTTTGCCTATGTTCCAAACCATTCCGCTGCGGAACCATTCCCCGGTTGCCCACCGCTCTTCAAGAATCACTTCGTCAGGTTCGGGAACATGAAATGGTTCTGAATACATTTCCGTCTGGGGCAATTCAAAAACCGCTGGCAAGCCGGAAACTATCGGGTGGTCTGCTTTCAAAACCCGGATCTGACTAGGTTTGCCATCATTCCTGTACGCAGGAAAACAGCAGTTGGGCAAAAACACTTTCGCCTTCCGGGAGCCATCCGGAAATTTTTTCAATTCAAGACAAGGTGTCAGACGCTCATCTTGCCTTGGTGCAGAAAACCGTTTGACAGGTTCGACAAAACTAACTTCAACGCGGCCCCCTTCGGATTGAAGGCTCTTTTGGGCATCGTTACGGGTTCGTTCAAACATTGCCTGAACAAAAGGAGTTGACCAGTGAGCGGAATGAAGCGCGATCAGGGATAGAGTACCTTCCCTGATTCGGTCCAGAATGGGCTTGGCCATTTCTGGAGTGATATCCGCATGCCGGACATGCCCCCACCAGATTAGCACATCGCAACCACGGAGAAATGCAGGGGAAACCCCTTTCTCTTCATCATGAATACAGGCCGATTTCACAATAAGTCCTGGTCTTGTTTTGAGATGGTCGGCGATCTGGTTTCCAAGAAAATTATCGTATGCTCTTTTTTGTTCCGTTTGTTGCTCATCCCAAACCAGAACCCGAATCGATTTTGGAGCCATTGCGGCGTCAATGCCGGTGGCGAGGACGGTTCCCACGGCACCAACCGCCAGGAACTCGCGCCTAGTATGATTTTTAGAGTCTGATGGATTTGATGGCATTTTAACTCCGAAAAGGGAGGTTTTACTCCTGCCGCCAGGTTGGGAAGGAGGAAACGGCACGATTCACTTTTGAAAGTCTACCCGTCCACCACTGGGAGGTCCACCAAACCCAAAACCTTTGTTCAGGAAAATTAACCCGGTAATTTTTAACTTTGGATTTATTGGCAAACTATTTCGAGTTGACCAAGGGCTCGGCAGGCGTCGAATACGAGGCAGGCTGGATTGTTTGAGGCGTCTCTTTTTTATCGGCTAACTGAATCTCTTTTTCCCTGATGCTGATCTGCCATTCAGCGATGGCCAAACCCGCCCCCGCAACACCCAAATCAAGCAGGGGAGCGGCATAAAACGGAACAAATGCGGCGGCAACAACGGATGTGCCCCCGAACATTCCAGGATACATTTTCCGATAAGTTGATTTCTCTAGATCCCAATCATTTTTTGATCGTGCGTAGGCAATCATTTCAGAAGTTTTTTGACTATTGTTCCAGGCGGACAAAACCGGAGTTTTGGAAATAAATGCATAAGTGCCCGGGTGCTTCTGGTCCCGCAACACTTTTGCGTTGGCCAATTCGGAAAGAATGCCCACCGGGTCATCTGAATTGATATGAAGTGTATCGGTAAACGGGCTGTACCGGTTATTGCCCCAAAAAGCAGTCCGGGCCAAAGTTGTTTCCACCAAACCAACGGTTCCCGCACTATACCTGAGAATGGGATGGATCATATTGTTGGATTTCAGCCTTTGCCAATCCCCGGCGGATGTCTCGGTCCGAAACTCAAGATGAACTCTTTGAAGATCATTCTTGGCTATGTAATCCGCCATAAGATTCAAAGTACTCTCGGAAATCGGTACCCGGGCCCGCCTCCAGGGTAGTTTTTCCCGAAGGGTGGCAACTATCGATTTGTTTTCGCCTGATTCGCTTTTGGATCCTGAAACAACTTGGGAATTGCCGTTGTCCTCGGCAGCCAAACCTTCCTGGCTAGCGGATTTTGGTGTTCTGACCCCTGAGGTGGCGCACCCGACAAGGCTCATCAGATAAATCCATACCAGATATCGGCGCATTGATTCCCCCATGTTTCGGGCAATACCCATAACTCTCCCGTAAGAGCAAGGTGGAAATGCAAAGATCAAAAAAACCGGGATTAGCGCTAAATTAACTCAACAATTTCGCCAGCCCTAAGGCGAAGGAGCCGGTTTACGGTTTCCGGGATTTCCGATTTGATATGGGTTACAAATACAAGGGTTTGATTGGGTTTTAATTGGTGATCAAGGTAAGCCCTTGCCCGTTCAATCGAATGGGGATCAAGCCCCTGAAACGGCTCGTCCAAAAGTAAAAGTGGCGGATCTTTTACCAGAGACCGCACGAGCAGGACGAGTCTTTGCTCCCCGGTGGACAATCTCGGAAAAGGTCGGGGTTCAAGCTGGGTAATCCCAAAATACTCAAATAGTTCTTTTACTTTTTCTCTCTGCTCATCGGTATTTGGCCTTCGGGTAAATACATCAAAAAAACCAGTCAAGGCGGCCTCGGAAGCTGTGAGCTGGCCTGAAAAATAGAGGTGAAGCTCCGGAGAAAGTAATCCTATCTTTTTTTTCAATTCCCAGATCGACTCTCCGGTACCGCGCTGGCGACCAAAAAGGCAAACAGAATTGCAGTAAGCCTGTGGGTGATCCCCGCATAATAGGCTTAACAAAGTCGATTTTCCCGATCCGTTGGGGCCAATTAGTGCCCAACGCTCACCTTCATTGATGGTCCAGGAAACCTCCTTCAGAAGGTATTTTTCCTGATGCAATACCGTTACATCCCGAAGGCAAACAATTGGATTTTCCTTATGGCTATCCCTAATTGGAGAAAACTGCGGGAAATTAGAAGTATCCCCTGCTGAATGCCGATTGGCTGCCAAAAAATTCGACCCGATTGGCCCAATTGTCTTTACCCCGAATTGATCCAACTCGAGACAATGGGTGACCCACTCGGGAATCAATTCGGGACGGGTAATGATCAGCAGCCGGTGACCGATTTTTGAAAATGATGCAAGGATATCAACAAGGTCCTGGCGCCCCTGGTCGTCCAAACCTGCAAAGGGATCATCAAGAATGAGCAACTCAGGGTTTCGTAGCAGAGCCCGTGCAATTCTTGTCCGGCGTGTTTGCCCATTGGATAGTTTGATAAAAGATATATTTAATATGTGATCAATTCCCATCCTGGTCGCAACCGCATGGACCTTCGTGGTATCTACCTCGAGACCGGTTTTCAGGAATGCCTCAACAGTTGGGGAATTTGCCTCATCGGCGAATTCAAATCGCTGCTGATAATACAAGTCTCGGTAGGAAAATAACCTTGATTCTTCCTTGAACGAGACCCACCCGACAATTTCCGAAGGCCACTGGACATCCTTTCCAAGGGACCGAAGCTTGGAAAGGATCGGCCATTCCAAAACCCCCGAAACCACCCGGTGCCTTCCCAATAGCGTTTCGGCCAGAGTGGTTTTTCCGGATCCGCTTGATCCCACAAGGGCCCAAACCTCGTTTTCACCAATGGCCCAATTCAAATCACGAAAGAGAATATCGCCACTATCCCTGGTGATGGATACATTTTGAAAACAAATCAACGCAGGAGAATTATTGCTTGAATTGGACATCGGAATTATCAAAATTTCCATTGGCCTGAAAAAACAGATAACAAGGCGACGGGAAAAAATCTCCCCTCATTGTTCAAATAATGCCACGGGCATCGGGTGAATGATCAAAAATCAGGCAACCCGACGGACATCCGAGGGGTTTTTGCGCTCAGGAAGCCAAAGGGCTCCCTCGACCTGTGGCAACTCGGCCAGGTTGGAAGTTTTATCCACTACATACAAGGGGCGATCCTTGGCCTCTTCGTAAACCCGGGCAAGGTAGTCGCCTACCAATCCAATCGCCAAAAGAATGGTGCCGTTAAATAACACCTGAAGCGATGCAAGCGAACTCCACCCCGGGACTGTGGTTTGGGTTACAAAAGTGACATACAAAATGTAACCAAGATAAATGAATCCTCCCAGCATCGAAATCAACCCGGCAAAGGAAGTAATCCTTAGCGGAAGTGCCGATGAGGAAGTGATGGCTGTCCAGGCAAAACGGACCATTTTCCAAAGTGGATATTTTGTTTCGCCTGCAACACGGGCAGACCTTTGGAAAGGAACCAACGCTTCTTTGAGGCCCAACCACGCAACCATGCCTCGCAAAAACCGGTGGCGCTCTCGCAATCCTCGCATTCCAAGAACGGCGGCCCGACTGTACAGCCGAAAATCACCGACCTGGCTGGCAAGGCGTTTATCCACCCCTGTCTTCATGAGCGAATAGAAAGCCTGTGCGGTTACCTTTTTGAACCAGGTTTCCCCTTCGCGGCTGATGCGTTGGGGGGAAACGATGTCGTATCCTTCGCGGAATTTTTCGATCATTTGGGGCAAAAGTTCAGGAGGATCCTGAAGGTCCGCATCCATAACAACGACTGCATCACCAGAAGCAATATCCAATCCGGCGGTTACAGCGGCCTGATGACCAAAATTACGGCTGAAATGTACCGCCTTGATCCTGGTATCCTTTTGGGCCGCCTCCCCAAGGAGACGCCCCGTGGCATCATTACTTCCATCGTTGATAAAAACGATTTCCTGACGGATCCCTTCCTCTAGCTGGTCGAGAGTCGCCTGCAGCCTTTTGAGCATTAGGGGAAAAGCCTCTTCCTCGTTGAAAAGCGGAATCACAACAGAAAGAAGCATGAAATTCGCCCCTAAAGGGAAAAAACTATCATCCATACCGGGATGCACGGACGCAACCCGATATAAGAAAGTTTTCTGGTTGCCGCAAGTCATGCTTCTTGATGGAACCGCCAAAGGCCCGAATTTACTTTTTGGAGCGCTCTTCGAGGGGGCCCTTCATTGGATCGATTGCCTTGAAGGGGAGATCATCAGGCAAAACCCGAACGGCGGTAGTCGTTTTCAAAGGCAGTTTGCTGCCATTATCATGGGTTAATTCCACAAAAAAGGCGCTCCAACCCGACTTGGGTTGCTCAATTTTGCCAATATATACCCCATTTCCTTTGTCTTCAATCAAGATGCTTTGGTAAGCTTTACCTATAGATTCCAAACGAAAATCCCGGGCTTTGGGGTTATTGGCGTACCATAATTTGACTTCCTTTACGGGGGTCTCGCATTTCACACGGATGGAACCATCCTTTTCAAAGGTCCAGGAATACTCTGGTCTTTTGGTTCCTTTCACGATCGATTCATAAAAAGCGACCAAACTCACAGTGGCATCCGAATCGCGGAGCGAGTGATCCGTGTTGGGAACATAACGAAGGTATTTTTCTCCTTTAAGTTCATCAAAATAAAACTGGGAGGAATCCGGGCAAAAGAACTGATCCCCAGCAGCATTAAGGATAAATTTGGGCATCGTCAAACGATCGCGGTAGGAATAAGGGTCTTCGATTTCATAAAGAGCCTTGAGTTTGGGATCATTCATCCTTTGCATGATGTTGTGCCGAACATAATCGCCCACCGAGTGGGTAAAGAACCCATAGGAGGCAAGGTGATGGCGCATGGATTCATTGACATTGAGCACATCGATCACCGCAGGAATGATCGCTTCCACACGGCCATCGACCGCCGCGGTACACCAGGTGGTCCAACCCCGCTTGGATCCCCCGCAAACAACAAACTTGTTAACCGTGACTTTGCCAGCTTTTTCCGAAGCCATAAATTCCTGCACGCAGTCCATAGCCCGAACAGCACCTTTGACCATGGGAAGTCTTGCAGGCCAGGTTTCGTCCCCAGTTTTCAGGAACTGATCCCAGGTATAGCCAATGAGGTCGTCTTCTTTCCTTTCCTTTCCATCCCCGTGAAAAATCAAAGTCTGATTGGGAATCATTTTCAATTCTACGGAAACTGTTTTGGTTACCTTGGCGGCAAGGGCGGCCCTTTCATCGGCTTTTTGTGGTGGATTTCCCCCATTTCCGCCACCACCAATGAACAAAAATGCCTTGTCGGAAGTGACGCGTTCAGGCTTGGTGATGATCACCCAGTGCTCCCAAATGGGGCGATTTACCTCTTCCTTGGTTCGCCAGGTCTGGGATTTCATGTCGATCACATATTGGGTGTAACCGTCCCCCTTGATCTCATTTACCAGTTTCCAGGAATAGGTGGAATCTGCTTTTTTTACATATCGATCAAGTGCCGTTTCACCGGCGTTGACCAATCCCAATGGGGCCAACCAAAGCCCCAACCCACCCAGGAAAATCCCAAAGCGAGCAAGAAATCGAGGAAAAGACCCGACCAGCATGAGAAATATCCTCAAAGAAAACAAGCAAAGATTGCGTGAAAACCAAATGGCCCCTTCAAGATTCTAGAGGATCCATGGATTGCACTGGATGAGCCACATTGAAATTACAATGAAGATTGTTTTTTTAAGGCTAGCTACTGGCACTTCGGTAACTTCGAATGGCCCGGCGAAAAAACCAACGACTCGCCAGGAGGACGAGAATCGCGGAAATTACCACCCAGATGGACCAGAACGGATCAATGGATCGAACCATGGTTTCGGCCGGAATGCTAACCACCAACATTGCTGGCACAACAAATGAGAAAAACACCCAAAGGCTCCAGGCCCAACCGTTTTGATAGATCTCCCGGGGATAGCGCATCAGGGTGGTAAAAAGCCACCAAAGCTCCAAAAGGGATTGGTTGCGAACAAGCCAGACCGATGTGGAAGCCAAAGCGAGGAGGAATCCATACGCAAGCGCTATTCCTCCTCCAAATAGTGTAATAAACGCCATGATCTTGATCGGGTCGAAAACCCATTCAAGCTGTTTAAGGGCAATCGCCATTAGCACGCCCCCAATGAGCACTTTGGGGGCGGTGGACCAATCGAATTTCCGGAAACTGACCAAAAACTGTTCATCCACAGGCTTAAGGAGATAGAAGTCCAGATCCCCCTTGCGAATGAGCTCGGAAAATTCCGTGGCGTTCTCAAGAAAGAAGCTTTCGATCACGCCCTCAAGGGCATAATAACATCCAACAAAGAACAGGTATTCCCCCTCGGTCCATCCTGAAATCGTTCCTGTTTTGGAAAAAAGGGTCCGGTAAAAAACGATAAGGATTACCAGCCACAACAGTTCAAGGGCAACTTTCATCAGAAAGTTCCAGCGAAACGCCATCTCACTTGCCAGGCTGAATTTGGCGAAGCTGAACAAAAGTCGAAAATAACGCCCTGTTTGGTTCATTGGTATCAGCCCCCAAAGGCGCTGTATCGCCTAAGTCCAAGCCGCCAAAGAATCCTTGATACCAATGCAAAGAAAAGAACCCAAAGAAGTTGCACGCCAAGCATGGGCAACAACTGGTCCGGGGGGATTTTTCCCAAAAAAATAGCCGCAGGGAAATAGGCCAGATATTGAAAAGGAAGCATTTTCAAAAAGACCACCAAGCCTGCCGGTTCCATCAAATCGATAGGAAAGAAATGCCCGGACACGAAAAAGTTTAGCGTATTGACCAGGTACAAAAATGAGGTCACTTCAAGCATCCAAAAACCAAGCATGCCGAGGGTCAATTCAAAGAAAAAACCAAGCAAAAATCCCAATAAGAGGGAAAGTAACCAAAAACCGATCGTTGCCAAAGATGGGAGGGTCTCAAAATAACCCGCACAAACAATGAATAGGCCGGCATAGGGAAGAGCCGAGGTTGCAATATAAGCCATCTTGTGCGCGGCCCGGTACGCAAGCAGGTAAGACATCAGGTCAAGGGGCTGGATCAGGTACCTTTTGAGATTTCCGTCACGAATGTCGCGGGCCACGCCGGCCGCAAGGCCAGGCATACTCGAAAACATGCGGCTAACATGAACCAAAAGCAGATACGCAATTACTTGGGAGTAGGTGTACCCCGAGAGCACATCGGTATCGGCTCCCAGGTAAACCGATTTCCAAAGCAGTATCGCGCTGATCATGGGAAGGAACCGAAGCACCGTTCCCAGAAGAAAATCGCCCCGATACGCCAGCCTTTCCACAAGGGATACCTTGAGGATGTTCAGATATTTCCGGATGGACCCGAAAAAGCCGGGTGCCTTTACGGGTACGGATAGGTCCATGGGAACACTTGTCATGGCGCCCCAGCTTTCGCCTTGGCTTCGGACAATTTGGCATCCGCCGAATCTTCGGCATAAAGTTTGGCAATGACCTCTTCGAGGGGTGGGTCCTGAACACCCAAGTCGATCAAACCACCCTGTGATAGCACACGGCCAACCACCGAGGCAACTTCCGTCCGATCAAGGCGCATCTGAACAACGGGCCCCTGGATATCGGCCTGGCCAAGCTGGGTCACCCAATGCGGAGGGGCCGTTCCCTCAAAATGCAAGCGCAAGAGTTTTTGCTGTCCAAACCGTTCAACGAGGCTTGAAAGCGAGCCATCGTGAATCAGCGCGCCACGCGCTATCACAAGCACACGCTCACAAAGGGCTTCGACATCCTTCATGTAGTGGCTGGTAAGCATGATTGTAGCGCCACGACTCTGATTGTATTCTCGCAAGCATTTCTGGATTGCGATTTGTGCAACCACATCGAGACCAATGGTGGGCTCATCCAGAAGCAGCACTTTTGGTTCATGCAACAATGCTGCAATCAACTCCATCTTCATTCGCTCTCCCAGGGAAAGCTCACGAACCGGTTGCTTCGCCAATTTTTCCACACCGAAAAGCTCCGTCAGCTCCCCAAGTGTTTTTTTGAATCTGGCCCGATCAAGCGAATAGACCTCGCGATGGAGTTCGAAGCTGTCGGCGGCAGGAAGATCCCACCATAGTTGGTTTTTCTGCCCCATAACCAGCGAGAAAGAGCGCCGAAACGCATCATCCCTGCGCCAGGGGACATACCCCATCACCGTGGCTTCGCCAGAGGATGGATAAATCAGGCCGGACAACATTTTGAGTGTTGTCGTTTTTCCCGCCCCATTTGGACCAAGAAAGCCAACCATTTCCCCAGCCTGAATCGAAAAGTTAACTGGTTTTACCGCTTCAACAGTTCGATACTTTCGATACCAAAGCGAACGAATGCCCGCCCAAAATCCAGGAGTTTTTTCCTGGACCTTGTAGGTCCGACAAAGGTTATTGACCTGGATAATCGGGTTTTCAAATGACTTGCTCAATTTCAGGTCAACTCCGCCAGCGCCTTGCGGACAACCTCGATACCATGCGTGATATCACCGAAACGGGCAGACTGGTCGCCAACTTCGCGCTCAATGCAAAGCGGCCCCTTGTAGCCGACTTTTTTCAGGGCGCCAAGGAATGCATGCATTCCCACCTCGCCTTGGCCAAGCGGAACCTCGCTTCCCCATTCACCTGCAACCGAGGGACGGAAAGCATCCTTGACATGGACGGACCGGATGTAGGGGCCGAGGATCTCCACCGCCCGAATCGGATCGCCCTTGTCATAAAGGAGCATATTGGCGGGATCGAAATTGATGCGCAAATTATCACACGCAAGATCCTTCATGGTCTGATGAAGGAGATCTGCTGTTTCCTGACCGGTTTCAAATGCAAGGGTAATGCCCTTGGCTTTGGCCCGACTTGCCGCATCGGCAAGCGTATCCAGAAATGCCTTGCGGGATGGATCGCCCGGTTCTGGCAAAAACCCCGCATGAAGCATCATATCGGCAAGGCCAAGACCCGCGGTCCGGGCCAGGGCCCAATCCAAACGCTCAAGGCGCTCTTTACGAGTGGCAGGATCACCGAAACCACCAGTCTGCTGGATTGTCGCAGGAGTTGTGTAATCCTCACCTGGAAAGCCCAACATGGTTCCGGTCATAACAAATCCCGCAGCCAATGCGGCCTTGGGCATATCGTCGCCTTCTTCCCAGGATGCATGGTGAGGATCACCGCAAGCGATTTGCACCGCCCGAATTCCCAAGCGCTCCATAAGCGCCTTCAACTCAGGAATGCTTTTGACTTGAAGAGACCAAGAGCAAACGCCTATTTCCAGGGGATGAGTTGCCATTGATAGAATCCTAAAATGTTGTGAAAGCCAAAAGAATTAAACCGCCTGTTCCAGGACACAGCCGAGGGCACCCATTTCACCCTCACGGAATGAAAAAACCTGTTCCTGCTTGAGTTCCGCCTGTTCGAGGCATCCGGTGAAAATAATTGCGCGCCCCTGAGTGTGCGCCTCAATCATGATTCGGGTAGCACGGTCAAGGTCACATCGTGCGACCTTCTGGATGACCGCAACCACAAATGCCATCGAATGATGATCATCATTTAGGATGATGACATTCCAGGGTTTCTGGTGTCGGACCTGAGGCCGATCCACAGTTAGCGTGGCGCCTTCAGGATTCATTTCCAGTGGTTCACTCATGCCAAACAAGGCCTCACGGCCCCTCAATTGGTTGGAAATCGTCCCTTTCCGGTTAGCTTAGAACGATTCCCAAAGCTTGCCAGAACTCGCCAAGGACCTTTGGAACCCAGCCGGACAGTTTCGGATTTGTTCCAAAATCCAGGGGGCCTTTTGAACTAGTTTCCCAATACCGCTAACAACCCCCTTGAACTGAACGACATCCCTCAAGATCAAAACCAACCCGCTTGAACTCCCAGACCCGGTAAAAAAACAGTAAAAAGCACTAGCCAAAACCCTTGGACGCTTGCCAAAACCCGCCATATTCCCAATATTTTCAAAATCCTGAATGAAATGAGCTCCTTGGAAACAGGCCCGTTTACCAATTGATATTGGATCCTCCTCATGGAAAACGGACCAACAGATCGTTATGTGAGGCCGGATTGGGTTCACAATTATTTATGCCATTTTTTTAACGGTTTTCAGCCTTCAAGTGGCTATTAGACAAGGAATCAAGTTTAAATCGGGGAGAAAGTAACAAGCCGATGAGGCCTATTCCGAGAAGGATCGCGCCAATCGGTTGCATCCCCAACGAATGCAACCTTCCTGCAATCGGAAATGCTGATGAAAAAACTCCCAAAAAAAGCAGGCAACCAGCGGACCAAATAAACAACACAACAATTCGCAATTGTCTGGAATATGCCGATTCCAATAATGCAAATGCCAAAACAGGGGCCAGGAGGGTGTAGGTGCTGGACTCCGTGGTTGGACCAAATACCATCATCCAACAATTCCCCAAGCTCCACGCCACCAAACATGCCCTCTGCGGACACAATGCGCGATAGACTCCAAGCACAAGGACTGCAAGGGCCAAACCGGAACCGGCCTGAATGGATTGATATACCCAATAGGGAGGGGTCAACCCGGATAATTTCAGCAACAACCAACCGTCCCTGTACCCTGCCTCGATTGGCCACATACTTCGGTTATCACGGCCCAAAAGTTCAAACCACTGGATCCATTGACCAATGACATAGTCACTGGGAGCAACAAAAAAAGCAAAACCTTCGGTGAAGATAATGCCTACCACCAATCCCCAAGCAAGTCTCCATCCTCCCACGAGAACAAAAAGGAGTGCAACCGCCAAAGGGAAGACTTTGAGAAACACTGCGAGGGAAATAGCCATTCCTGCAATCCACCAGCGCCCCTCCATGGACCAAATCAGGCCCAATCCCAGGGAAAGGACAATCATCGGATTGACCTGGCCGTTATTGAGACTCCCGATACTTAGAGGAACACAAAGGATAAAAAATATTCCCCTTTGATTCGGGTTGGCCCAAAACCGATTTGCCAAAAGGATCATAATCCACAGTAGACCCAGTCCCTGAACCATCCGCCACAATCCCCCAGCCCATGCTTCAGGAAGGACCGTCATCGGAATCATGAACGCCGCAAATGAGGGACCATAGCGAAAGAGGTCGATTCCCAGGATCGAATTATGTCGATTATAAATATCTTCATTATTTAAATAATGCTGTGCCGCCGCATGGTATGCAGGGTACACACTGTTTTTTCGAGGCAAAAGAGTCGCCCGGACGGCGACCACCGAAATCAGCAGGATCCAGAGAATTAGACCAGCCTTCACCCAAAATGAGGTCCGAATGGATGCAACGAGGTCCGGCAGCATTTTTTTACCCACCGACTGATCCCACTAACAAACCCGGACAGCTTAAACCAAATCCCGCAACCTCAACCACCAATGGAAAAATTTGGCAAAGAAGCGTGCGTTTTTCCGGTCGGAGACTTTGCAGGACCGGATTATTTTCAGCAGAACCCCACCCCACGAGGGCTGATTCCTCATCCCACAAATGGCTTTTTCCCTTCAACAAATATCGCTTGAACATAGCAACAGGACCCTAATGGCCAAATTATGGAAACCGCTAAAAACAGAATAAAAGCAGAAATAAACAAACTGGTTAAAAAAATTATTATACAGCAAATCCATATAAAATTATTTTATCTGCTGGTTTTCATACAAAGATATCGAGCACCTCGACCCATGATGGGAACAACTTTTTTAAAAGCCCAATATCGCCTTTTTCCCATTCCGAAAACTCAAACCCCGGAAATACCGTTGTCCCCAATAGGGCCCAGCCTTTAGGGTCTTCAACCCGACTGGCTTGCCATGCACCCGAGGGGACAAGACACTGGGGAACACAATCAGGTTCGAGGGGAGAACCAAGCCGAACCTCCCGACCTGCGGTCCCATTTTCCAGAATGAGCAAAGTCACCGGCGATCCGGCATAAAAATGATAAATTTCGTCTCCGGGAATCCTGTGGGGGATCGATTTTTCGCCTGGACCAAGCATGTAATATATTGCGGTCCCCAAAACATGTGGACCACTGCAAAAGTCAGGTGATAAAGCACCGCTAGCATATGAACTACGGAAGGTTTCCCGAAACCAGCCACCTTCGCCCGGCAAGGGAACCAAACCCAATGTTCTGATCCAATCGCCCGGTCCCAATTTCCCGGGATCACGGTCCCAAGTTTTTGCCCCTTCAACTTTCATCAGCACACCGAAGGGTAATGAGACTGACCCCCGGAGAACAGCCAAACCGAAGCGGATGTCCCGCACTTAAACCTTGGCTTACATGAAGGTAGGCATCTTTACGACGAAACCACCCCTGGTCGAATTTTCGCCCATGAACACTCGGCATGATTATCGGCCCAATAACCGGAAACCGAATTTGCCCACCATGAACATGTCCCGCCAACATAAGTCCCGATCCAAGTTTTGCAAACCTTGGGAAATGGTCAGGTGTGTGGGAAAGACATAGAGTCCATTCCCCAAGTCGCTGATTCCAACCCTGGGGTAATTCAGGATTCCAAGGGTATTCCAATCCCCAAAGTGATACTTCGGCCCCGCGAACGAGTACAGTTCTTTTATGGTTTCCCAAATGGTGATAACCCAACTCAGACAGGACTTTCAGGGTGGGGCCGGTGGGATGCCAAAAGTCATGGTTGCCCAAAATAGCCAAACCCGCTTCACGAAACTTCAACTTTTGCAAAAATGCCCGAAACACATCGGCATGGCTAATCCCGCCTTTTTCCACCAAATCGCCTGTCAAACAGATCAGGTCTGGTTCAAGTGCGGCGAGCTCCTCCGCAGCCCGTTCAAAAAAAAGAGCGTTGGGTGTTTTTCGGACATGCAAATCACTCAAATGCAGGATCGTGAGTCCATCCAGAACCTTGGGTAAACCGACAATTGAAACCTCGGCCCTATCCAGGACAGGACGCAACGACCGATTACCGGGCAATCTGGCAATTCGAGCCCATATCCCGGTTCCTGCAAGGTCCATGGGATTCTCCGCATGGACAGAGGTTATTGGGGCCCGAATGGAAACAAACGACATCCTTCGGCGCCTGGCTCGCAAAAAAAGGTCTATTGGTGGACCCAACAAACCCAAAGTGGCAAAACCCCAAAGCAACACACGAAGCCACTCAGGGTCACGAGTGCCGGGGTAGGGAATTTGGCCAGACCACAAAAACCAAAGTACTACAGGCCCAAGCAACAACCAAAGAAAATGACTAAATTGGATCAAGTCAATGGTTTTATGCCCAAGTGGAAGCCCATAAAAACGATTATGAGCGAAGATCACCACCTGGGTATGTCCCAACAAAACAAGGAACGCAAACACCCAGGCAGTAATTTCCATCCGATCAATCAACTCCTGATTTATTAGATCAATTAAACAAATCTGGGCATCGATTTTCCTACCAATTCATTGGCATGAGCCAACGACTCGAGGGTGCCGGCATCGGTCCAGTATCCATCCAATGGACGGCTACGAAGCCTACCCTGACTCAGATAGTAATTATTAACATCCGTAATTTCCAATTCGCCCCTGCGAGATGGCTTTAGGGTCCGGATTACTTCAAAAACATCAGGCGGATAAAGATAGATACCTGCTACAGCCATGTTACTCTTGGGTTCTTTCGGTTTCTCCTCGATACTGACAATTCGGCCTTCGACCACTTCGGCCACACCATATCGCTGGGGATCATGGACTTCCTTGAGGAGGACAAACGCATCGTCGGGAAATTTGGACGCCTCAGCCACCAGATCGTGGAGCGAGTCTTCAAAAATATTGTCGCCAAGGATTACCAAGGATCGGGCGCCTTGGGCAAAAAGGGATCCCAAACCAAGCGCCTGGGCGATACCACCCGCCTCATCCTGAACTTTGTAGGTGACCTGACAAGCATGGTCTTTGCCTGAACCCAAGAGTTCGACAAAGTCGCCCATGTGTTCGGTACCCGAAACCAGAAGGATATCCTTGAGGCCTACTCCCGATAGTTTTTTCAAGGGAAAATAGACCATTGGGTAGGGGCCCACGGGAAGCAGGTGCTTGTTGGTGACCCGGGTCAGTTCGCCCAAACGAGTTCCCTTGCCACCGGCAAGAACAATTCCACGAAGAGGAGTCATGACCGCCTATCCCCCAAAATTTTCAATCGGTGATCCAACGGAACTTTAACGACAAACAAACCTCGAAGCCAAGCGGAGATTCCGGGGAATATTACAAAATGCTTTCGAAAACAGTTTTAGGCAAGCCAGACCACAGGACCGCAAAAGGCACAAAACGGCCAAAATCAAACTTGAAGCCTAATGCTCAGTATTTGGAAATAGTCACCAAGCCATAAATGCTTTGGCAACCCGGCTTTATTTGGAGTCCAGATGCACCGTCACGGATTCCACACCCGGGATTTGGCGCGCCAATTGGCAGAAGTCAGAGGCCATTCGCAAATCCGCCTGGGAAACCAAAACCGTAATATGGTTTCCACGACGGACCCAGCGAATTCCGGTGAATCGGGGCTGGCTTGCCCGGATACGCGACAATTCCCACGAAAGATCTAGCGCGCCGGTCCCCTGGAACTGGGTTAACCCCTGAGTCGGAATTGGATTGGGCCCGGGATTAGGCTGACCCCCCAAACTTAGTGGCAGGAACGCAGGGGACTTGATCTCATTGTCCCCCCCGGAGGTAGTCATTGCTCCAGAGGGTGTCAAGGTGTTAGGGGTGATAGAAGAAACCTTCGCCGGCTCCAGGCGCCGCAGGTCGGGTTTCTCCTCGCGGGGGGTGTGTGCCGGAAGGTTTCCTGTAAGCGGGTTGGGCGAAGCCGCCTGGACGCGAACAGGTTCCTCCGGTGGCAACATCGATAATGGGACGCCCATGGGCCGATTGCCCGTGCGCCCCAAATATAGTTCAGACCGAACTCTCTCCACTCCTTTTAGGGAAGAGGCTTTTGTCCGGGCCAGATCGATCAGGTCACGCCTTTCGACAGGGCCCCATAGGGTGACCATTCCGTCCTTGTATCGCACTCCAATATGATGCGGACCAAGAACCTTATCCTCCTGAAATGCACGGCGAATAAAAAGGGTTCGTTCCATGTTTTGATCCGAAGACTGAAGCATCAATCCCGATAAAACAGGGGGTGGGGTTATCGAATCCGGGCTATGACCCGAACCGTCCCGGGCAAATGAATTTCCGTAGATCCCGGTCGCAGAGACCAGGATAACGACATTCGCCAATCGGGGGAATCGGACCACGGTGAGAATCCTTGGGTGAGTCTTGTGCGATCTTTTTCGGAGTCACGCCACCCATTCTCTCAAGGAATTTCAAAGATCCAATAAAAAAAGGCCCTGATTGGGCCTTTGTTCCCATCAAAATGGGAAGGGATTCGGTTGGGGTAAAGTGTTACAGTGACACCGAGTTTGTGGCTACGGCCGCCAAGGTCTAGGCTACCTCAATTCAACACCGTTTGGAACCCAAAAAAAACAAACAGAACAGCTCCTAGATGTGAATCGCTCTTCCCGAAACAGCGAGGGCAGCTTCTTTGACCGCCTCACTTAAAGTGGGGTGGGGATGGCAGATCCTTGCAATATCTTCGGAGCTTGCTTTGAACTCCATCACAGTAACCATTTCACCAATCAACTCGGAAACATTGGGCCCAAACATGTGCACGGCCAAAACCCGGTCCGTATTGGCGTCCGCGATGATTTTTACGAAGCCCTCGGTTTCGTCCATGGAACGGGCTCGACCATTTCCCATAAAAGGAAATTTGCCAACCTTATAGGGTTTTCCGGTTGCTTTAATCTGTTCCTCGGTGGGGCCAACACTCGAAACCTCAGGCCATGTGAAGATCACGCTTGGAACAAGATCATGATGCACGATGGACTTGTGCCCCTTGAGTCGCTCGGCGAACGCAACGCCCTCTTCCTCGGCCTTGTGGGCCAGCATTGGTCCGGCGACCAGGTCACCCAAGGCGTAAATCCCCTTAACAGGAGTTTCAAAATCTTCATTGACCGGAATCTGCCCGGTTCTTGGGTCCACGGGTATGCCAAGTGCCTCAAGGCCCAGGCCCGCGCTATATGCCCTTCGCCCAACACATACCAAAACCTTGTCCGCCTGAAGGATTTCCTCGTCCCCACCCTGGGATGGCTGAACACGGACCTGAACCTTGCCAGTATTTCCCGGAGGGACCTTGGCACCAACAACTTTTGTGGAAAGCTTGAATTGAATACCCTGTTTTTCGAGCGATTTGTGCAAGGCTTGGGCGATTTCCGTATCCGCAATCGACAAGATTCTTGGCAAGAACTCCACCACCGTTACCTTGGCCCCCAATCTGGCCCAAACAGAACCCAATTCAAGGCCAATGTATCCACCGCCTACAATCAATAAATGTTCCGGAACAGGATCCAGACAAAGCGCTTCGGTGGAACTTATTATCCACTTCCCGTCATATGGAAGCGCGGGAACGACACTTGGTTCACTACCCGTTGCGAGGAGAATTCGATCCGCCTCCACAAGCTGGGTTTTGCCATCGGAACTTTTGACTTCCACCCGTCCCGGGGCAATTAGTCGAGCTGATCCGGTTATTGTTTCGATCTTGTTCTTGCGCATCAACCCGGCAATGCCAGTGGTCAAGGTGGAGACCACCTGATCCTTGCGTTTCATCATTGCGGGCAGGTCAAGTTTCACTCCGCTGACTTTTACGCCATGACGCTCCAGGTGTTTTTGGGTTGAATAAAAAACTTCGCTAGATTCCAGCAAGGCTTTGCTCGGGATACATCCCACATTGAGGCAAGTTCCACCCAGCGTGGACCTCTTGTCAATAATGGCCACTTTGAAACCCAATTGGGCCGCGCGGACTGCGGCGACATACCCGCCAGGTCCCGCGCCAATAATTACCAGGTCTTTTTTGTCCGACATAGAATAATCCCGCTTTCCCTTTTTCCCGATTTATACCTCAAGCAGGATCCGCTCGGGTTTTTCAATGCAATCCTTGACACGAACCAGGAAGCTAACCGCTTCCTTGCCGTCGATGATTCGGTGATCATAGCTAAGCGCCAAATACATCATGGGGCGGATGACAATCTGGTCATCGACCACGACCGGACGCTTTTGGATCGTGTGCATTCCAAGAATGGCGCTTTGGGGAGGATTGATAATCGGCGTCGAAAGCAAAGAACCGAAAACGCCGCCGTTGGTGATTGTGAATGTCCCACCCTGGAGCTCGGATACATGAATCTTGTTGTCGCGGGCCCTTTTCGCCATGTCTGTGATGGTTTGCTCGATCTTGGCAAAGCTCAGGTTCTCCGCATTGCGAAGCACCGGAACCATTAGCCCCTTTTCGGTTGAAACCGCCACGCCGATATCCGCGTAGGAAGGAGTGACGATTTCATTCCCATCGATCCTTGAATGGACAAGCGGAAAAGCCTTGAGTCCTTCCACCACCGCACGCACAAAAAAGCTCATAAACCCAAGGCTAATACCATGGCGTTTCTGAAACGATTCCTTGAACTTTGTTCGCAGTTCCATCACTGCGGACATGTCCACTTCATTGAAAGTCGTGAGTATTGCAGCGTTTTGTTGGGCCTGAAGAAGGCGCTCGGCAATCCGCGTACGAATCGGACTCATCCGGGTTCGCGACTCGGTTCGGGCTCCCGGTGGCACCTGGGTCAATGACGGAGTGGGGGCGCTGACCGGCGCAATTGCCTGCGGGGAGGCTGGTTGTTGCGAAGCGGCAAGAACATCTTCCTTGAGGATCCGGCCAGCTTTTCCGGTCCCAAAAATTTTGGAAGGATCAATTCCCAAATCCGCAGCAGCCTGGCGCGCCGCGGGCATAAGTATGGGCCCGGCAGGTTCAGCACCCAATGCGGGTACTCCGGTGGCACCGGTCGCAACCGAAACAACAGGAGAATTCGCGACCGCTACAGCGGCTGTGGTGCCGGTTTCGTCAAGCCGACCAACGAGGGAACCAATAGCGACTTTTTCGCCCTCTTTTACAAGAATCTGGAGGACTCCGCCTGCAGGCGCGGCGACTTCCTGAGTTGCCTTGTCGGTTTCCAGTTCAAAAAGCGGCTCATTGGCTTTCACCACTTCCCCGTTTTTTTTGATCCAGCGTGCAAGGACGCCCTCGACTACGGATTCACCTACGGAGGGAACCTTGATATCCATTGCCATGATCTTTCCGGCGAGAACTTTCCAAGACCATCTCGTTTGGACCTTGAAAAAAACCTATTGCGCCGGCCTCCCCTTCTTGTTTCCTGAAGTTATTTTATGCCATGTGACTTGGGTCTGAAAAATCGGGAATTCCCTTGGAAAATTCCCGGTTGATTTGTTCCGGACTGCCTCAAAACTCTTGGGCGTCAGTTTTTGGCAAGCGTTCGGGCCGGAGCTGCCGAATGATTGGATTTCGTAACGGAAACCGGGACCCGTGCCCCCGGGGCACGAACCATGTGTGGAAGGGTTCCGGTGAGGGACACCTCCAACAATTCCCGCTGTTCCTTGTCGTGAACTTTTTTGGAGCCGGTCGCGGTGCTGGCGCTTGCATCCCTGCCAACATAAGCAAAGTCATAGCCCAAAGCCCGCAATCGGGGTTCGATGTAGCTCCAGGCACCCATGTTCTGGGATTCTTCCTGTACCCAGCCGAACACCGTAGCGTTTTTGTAGCGGCCAAGGATACCGAGAACCATCTCCTCATTCAGGGGATAAAGCTGCTCGAAGCGGATAATTGCGACATCATTCAGGCCCCGCTTTGCCCGATCATCCAAAAGGTCGTAATAAACCTTACCCGAGCAGACCAAAACGCGTTTGATCCTTGACGGATCGGCCAATTCATCGTCGAGTATTTCCTTGAAACAACCTTCCGTGAAAGCGGCCAGGTTCGACACCGCGCCCTTGTGCCGCAAAAGGCTTTTGGGTGTCATAATGATCAATGGTTTGCGGAAATTCCGCTTCATTTGGCGACGCAACATGTGAAAATATTGCGCCGGGGTCGTGAGGTTGGCAACCTGGATGTTGTCCTCCGCACACAGTTGCAAATAACGCTCCAGCCTTGCGCTGGAGTGCTCCGGCCCCTGCCCTTCGTATCCGTGCGGAAGAAGCATAACAACGCCGGATTCCCGCTTCCACTTGGATTCGGACGAACAAATGAACTGGTCAATGATGACCTGGGCCCCGTTGCCGAAATCGCCAAACTGGGCCTCCCAAAGTACCAGGGAAGAGGGACTATCGGTGGAAAAGCCAAACTCGAACCCAAGAACCGCCGCCTCAGACAAAAGACTGTCATAAATACGGCACTGAGCCTGACCGGGACGCAGGTGATTGATGGGGGTGTAATAGGCTCCATCCACCGAACTAACCAGGGTTGCATGACGATGGCTAAAGGTGCCCCGTCGACAGTCCTGTCCACTAAGGCGCACTGGCGTGCCCTCAAGCAAAAGCGACCCAAAGGCCAATATTTCGCCCGTTGCCCAGTCGAGACCAAAATCCTCACGAGCGGAATGAATTCTTCCCTTGAGGATGGATAGGACTTTGGGATTTGGCTGATAACCTTCAGGAAATTTTTCCGTGGAGGCAAGGATTTCCATGAGGATTTCCTTGCTGATTGCGGTGGGTTCGGAATGAAAACTATAATCCTTTACAAATCCCTTCCACGATCCCTGGAATCCGGCCATCCCGGAGTAGGGAATTCCCGCTGTCCGTACCTGCTCCAGGGCTGAAGACAGTTTGCTTTCAAATTTTTCGTCAATGGCCCGTGCCTCTTCGGCCGTAATGGCCCCCTGCCCGATGAGTCGGTCCGTATAAACCGCACTCAGGGTGGGCCTTTGTCGAATTACCTGGTACATCAGCGGCTGAGTAAAGGAAGGCTCATCCCCTTCATTGTGCCCGTGCCGACGATAACAAATCAGATCAATCACCACATCCCTGTGGAATTCCTGACGGAACGCCAATGCAAGCTCGGCGACATACGCACAAGCCTCTGGGTCCTCCGCATTGACATGGAAAATTGGGACCTGAAGCATTTTTGCAACATCGGTGCAATAAGGGGTCGAGCGCGCATCCTTGGGGGATGTGGTAAACCCGATCTGATTGTTAACGACGAGGTGAATGGTCCCACCGGTGGTGTAACCTTCCAACTGAGACAGGTTTAGCGTCTCGGTCACAAGCCCCTGACCAGCAAATGCGGCATCTCCATGAATCAGTATCGGCAGGCGCTGAGTTCGATGGATGTCTCCGTTTTTCTCCTGCTTGGCCCGGGTACGCCCCTCAACCACGGGATTAACCGCTTCAAGGTGACTTGGATTCGGGGTAAGCGACAAGTGGATCGTCCCCGCGGGTGTCACACGATCACTGGAAAATCCAAGGTGATACTTTACATCTCCATCCCCGCCAATTTGTTCAGGATGAAAATTCTCTTCAAACTCGGTGAAAATTTCCTCGTAGGGCTTTCGCAGGATATTGGCCAAAACATTAAGCCTGCCCCGATGCGCCATCCCAAAGACCATTTCCTGGGCCCCGGTAGAGGGCCCAGATTCCACAATCGCCTCCATCATTGGAATGAGTGTTTCGGCCCCTTCTAGCGAAAACCTCTTTTGACCTACAAAGCGCGTGTGCAGAAAGCGTTCAAAAAGCTCGGCATATTTAAGCTGCTGCAGGATGCGGATTTTCCGTTCCCGATCAAACCCGGGTTGATTGCGTCGCGGCTCCATCCGCTGTTCCAGCCAACGACGAATGGATATATCCTGAATATGCATAAATTCCACACCCACCGTCCGGCAATAGGTTTCCCTCAATACCTGAAGAAGGGCTCGGAGAGTCATTCGACCCGATCCAACAAATTCGCTCGCCAGGAAATATTGGTCTTGGTGTTTCT
>CAMBMH010000034.1 GCA_945868575.1 Singulisphaera sp. GP187
TGTGATTTTATTGCAAATTCCCCAAAACCATCCTCCATCAAACAACCTCAACTTCAAGAAGTGAAAGGGCTTCCTGTGGCAACAATTTTGCAAAAAAATCCCCAAGGGGTTGACTTATCGGCTGATCAAAGTTTTAATCCAAATATATAAAGTCGAGGAGGAAAAAGCAACATGTCCTCTGGAAGATTGTTTTGTATTTCTGGTTTATTTATTTCAGTTTTGATGCTTTTCTTCAATTTGGCAAATTTCCATTTTGCTTATGGAGGAGGAATACAAGTTACGGGGATCGACAAAGAGTTTAAAAGCAATGAAGATGAAGTAATCAAGGTTTTATTTGAGATCAAAAATCTTGCTCCTAAAAAAGTAAAGGTCAAGGGACTGAAGGCTTGGTGTTCGTGTACGAATATTACAATTGACAAAGGGGACTTAGAATCTGGAGAAAGCTCTCATGTATCACTGGAATGGAATACACTGGGCAATTCCGGCGTTTTTAAAAAGAACCTTATAATTGAAATCGAGAGCGGAGAGGATGTTGAGAGGTATGGTGTAACATTGGCTTTTAATGTCAATCCGTTATTTTATATCTCGGAAAAATACATTGAAATTGATACGGGAAATGCAAAAGATTTTGAAATTATGATAAGGCCAAATCTGTTGAAAAATGTAAATATTATTAGATGCGGATCAAATTTAAATTTTATTAAAACCCAAATTATTCAAAAAGAAGAAGGGCATGTTATCAAGTGCAGCATTGACCATTCACTAATGACGGCTGGTTTTGATGGGCATGGTTATGTATTCGTAGAAACTGATCATTCAAAGTATCGTTTTTTGAACATTGGACTTATGGCTTCCAATTATCAAGGGGAAATTTGCGATGAGAATTAAAAGAACAGTTATATGTGCCGTGTTGTTATTGGTTGGTAATATTTTAGCGTTTTTGCGAGGCGATCAAGGCCAAGGGGTTGTTTTGGATTTACCACCCTGTGATACCCGCGCCCTAAATCAACCTTGCCCCGGGGCCTTTAATACGGGCCCCTGTAGCCAATACAATAATTTTCAAATGCCTTGTGAATTGTCAGAGGATGTTATTATATTGGTAGATTATTTTGGCTGCACCACGGTTCAACAGCCTAATCCAACATGGAAAAAAATATGCGAACCGGTCCTTGATTTTTATGGTGCCGCAATCACAAAAGATTGTGCTATGCATGTTCCTTGTTATTATGTTATGGGGGTTAATATTTGTGCAACATCAATATACCCAAGTTTAACAACTCAGAAACCAGTGTGGATGAACACCCTTAACTGTCAATAACAAAGGAGCAGCAGCATGCAATATAAGATATTTTTAATGCTGTTTTTGATAAATCAGGGTGAGCTAGAATCTCTCAAGAAAAAGTCCATGGAAAAATGGGATAAGGTAAAGTCTTCCCATGTTGAATTTTCTGTTGAAGATTCATTTTTTGGTAGCGAAAAAGCAAAGGAAAAAAGCGATAAATATAAATGGGAAATTTGGAATTCGGATGAAAAGGTCAAGATTAGAAAAAACAGGATCAATGGAATTCCGTTTGATATCACTTGGGTTTTTCATTCCGAGAAAACTGGTTATGGACTTCAAGTCAATGGGGAAAAGAATGTGGCGGCGGCGTATGTTCCCATAGAAAAAATGCCGGTAAGAGAATTAAAAAATGAAAATGTTAAAAATTATTTCATGAACCCAATGCCAATGGGGCCCGCCGTGGCCCAAAACCCCCTTTATAATTTTGGATCGCAGTTCAAGCATGTCGATCTAAAGGTGTTTTCCAGCAAATGGAACGAGAAAGACGCCAAGGTAGTCGAGTTTTTTAGAGACGAAACCAAGAGGGACAAATTTCAGTATGTATTTGTTCCCGAAATGGATTACGCCCTTGTTTATTCTGACATCAAAAGAACTGGCGACTCAAACAAAATTATTGCGCAGGCTGAAATGAAAAATGATTTCAAAAAATTTGAAAACATTTGGTTTCCAAAAGAATTTTTATTTACACAGAGTTTTAACGGAACCATTTCGCATAGCCAAAAATATACAGTTGAGAAATTTGAAATCAATCCGAACATCGATGAACAAGATTTTTCCCGAAAAGGGTTAATCAAGGTCGGGACTTATGTGGACATGGAATCCCCTTCAACAAGCGGTTTTTGGGATGGCAATAATGTTGTTCCAAAAATATCGTCCAAAGTTTCATTAAAGGATCCCACCCCGGTTACAACTCAATTTTCACCCTGGTTTTGGCCTATACTCTATGGCTCTCTTTCCCTGATATTTGGGGTGGCATTATGGTTTTATTTTCGCCGATAAGGCATGGCCCATTGGATTCCGGCCAAGTTACCAGGTTGGCAAACCGAATCGGATCCAGCCTGGTGGAATTGCTTGTTGTTATTTTTGTAATCGGCCTCATTTATTCTTTAGTTTTTTCTGCCACCCATTTAATCCGGGAAAAAGTTCAAAAAACATCTTGTCTTAATCATTTAAAACAAATCGGAATGGGTCTTCAAGGACATCATGACTCATTGAATGTTTTTCCCCAGGGAACCGTTCCTGGATCCCGGGAAAACTCTTTGTTTCCTTATTTGAGTTGGCGAGCCCTTATCCTTGCCCACATTGATCAGGATAATCTTGCCAAAGCGATTCCTGGGGATTATGGTTTGTCAGCAGATCCTTTTACCACCGAGATTGGGAAGGTTCATCAAGGCCCAGGAAAGGTGATAACCTTGTTTGGATGTCCAAGTGATTCACGATTGACCACTTCTTGGGTTGTGACCCTGGGCGATGGCAAGCAAAGAAATTTGGGAATGTCCTCTTATTTGGGAATTAACGGCACTCATCATTTGAACGGAGATGGAACTTTTTTTCTTGGGTCGAAAACCCGATTGTCCGATATTCTTGATGGGACTTCTAACACAATTATCGTGGGGGAAAGACCGCCCAGTATCAACCTTGTCTATGGTTGGTGGTATGCTGGAACGGGTTGGGATTTTTCAGGGGCAGGTGATGCCCATTTGGGTGTCGCGGAAACCAATCCAGGTTACCAATACTATTTGGAATGCCCTTTTGGTCCCTATTCCTGGGGAGAAACACCTTCAAAAACCAAGGTTCATTGCCGGGAATTTTCTTTTTGGAGCCCTCATGGGAGTGGAGCAAATTTCCTTTTCGCTGACGGGTCTGTGAAATGGATTCAAAATGATAATCGCTTCATTTTGAAGAGTTTGGCTACTATTCAGGGTGGTGATTTGGAATAGTTTATTGTGGAGTTTCGTGGTTTAGCACCTGTCGATGGAGAATTCACGATTCTTCCATAACAAATCCGTCGAAGAAAAATTCAACTCCAATACCCGAACCGTACCGGATCCACCTTCCCCTTGGCCCAAAACAAACGGTTCCAGAGGGCTGTTAAACTTGCGTTTTTGGAATCTCCAATATCTCCCGAATGCGCTCGACACAGCCATCCAGCGATGCGGCCGCCATGGCAAAGTTGGTATGGTCGGAAAATTCCTTGAAATGGGCAAGGTAGTGGTCCCGAACCGCTTCCAGCTTCCCAAATTTGCCACGAAGCTTGTGCAAATAGCGCGCAAGATCCCCTGAGAGAAACGAAGGCTCGGTGGCTCGAATCACATCAAATAGCGTGCGCGGAACCTCCAGCATGTCCGCATCGTCCTGGATTTCATCCGCGTGTTTGAGGAAGGTCCGGATCATCCAGAGGTGCGCCAGCTCAATTTGAAGCAGGCGCACCACCTCCCCGTTCGATTGGGGCTCGGTCATTTTGCGGTTCCCGATTCACCCGTTGTAACCCCCGCCGGAGCTGCGGAAGCAGGAGCCTTGCCCTTGTTGGCGCCCGCTTCCGCCTCTTCCTTCGAGAGGAGAACGAGGAAAGATCCGACCGCGACCAACGCGATCCCCATCAAAAGCTTGGTGCCGGGCATGTGTTCCAGGCCAAAATGAAACGGATCCCCCGCCTTGGGATGCCAAAAAAGGCTGACAATGGTGTTGATGGTTGGAGCCAGAGCAAAAATAAGAGGCGCGATGTAGATTCGGTAGGTCGCCGGGTTAATTCCTTCGAGCTTGGCGGCATCCACGGCAGCCTTGGAGGCAAAGATCACGCAAATGGCGCCCACGGCACCCGCGACACCGGCCAGTCCACTGAAAATGAGACCGTTGGTGGCCCATTGAGGCTTGGCATCCTCACGGGTGGCCATAATTGCCAACGGAATCAAAACGGCCAAAACGAAATAGGCACAACCCACGCACAGAATCGACGCAAGTCTTCCGCCTATGGTTCCCGGCTTGGTGGAGAGTTCGGTGCCACCATAGAAAATGATGGGGACATAAGTGCCCCAGGAGAGGCCCGCGATCGCCACAAACACCAACCAAAGATACTTGTCCATGATGTTTAACCTTGTCTCCTAAGTTGTCCCAAAAGGCCCAAGCGGGCTACCACCACGGCTGATACCAGGCTGGAGGCCATTCCGCAGACCGCCACCAACCCCGATAAAAGCAGAATGCGCGACCAAGCTAGCCCCGCGCCCGCAAGCTGGGGCCAGACGGCGATCAATGCCGCCAAAAGCCCAGTCAAAAGCCCGGCCAGAACCAGCACCGCCGACTCTGTCATTACTAGGATACCGATTCGCTTTCGGGAGAACCCCAAAGCCGATAAAAGTGCCCATTCGGGAGCCCGCTCCAGCACGCTGCGGGCCTGGGCGATGGCCAAACCGACCATTCCCAACAATAGTCCCAACCATCCAAGTGCCTGGAATGTCGCCAAATAGGTATTTTCCACCGCCAGGAACGACTCAAGACGGTCATGGCTGGTCCGGATGACCGGCCCCAAAGGGGCAAGTCCCATCGATAGGATTCGGCCAACTTCGGCCTCATCCTCCTGAGCGCACCCGGCCAGGACGACGCGGAAACCCTGGACCGATGGGTCCAGTTGCAAAAGCCGTTTTTGTGACATTAAAAGTTCGGATTGAAACACGCTATCCGAAAGGATTCCCGAGATGGTGACATCAAATCCCCCCGTTTTGGGTTCCCCCAAGGAAACCGAATCACCCATCCCTTTGTGAAGGGTCCACATAAGCGTGTTTTTTTCGCCCAATACAGGATTCCCCTCCCCCTCCAGGGCTTTCCATGGATTGGCTTCCAATCCTTTGACACTTGCGGCAAAGCGGAATCCGCCCCGATCGATCATCCCCTGGGAAACCCCAAGCAACCTTGGCCGGGAGGATTGCATCAGGTTTAGGCAACTGATGTCATCACCTTCCCGAAGCCTAAGCGTGACCAATTCCGAACGATTTAGTATTTCGGAGGCATTCTTACGGGCCAAGGCTGGATCCGATTTGGCCGCCCGCTCAATATTGTCGAGCAAATCGGCTTTGCCTGGAGGGGTGTTTATGTCCTGATAAAGAGGCGTATCGAGTTCCACCCAAAGGCGAAACCCACCGGACCAGGACGCTTTGTCTCCTTCATCGCCCGATTGGGCGCTCCGATGAAAGGCATCCACTGCAAAAAGCAAAAACACACTCGAAGCCAAAAGACCCGCACTTAAAAGGCTGCGCCCAGGTTTGCGTGTGGCCCCGCGAAGGCCCAAAGCAAAGGAATCGCGACTGTCCAAAATGGGTCGGGAATCCCAGTAGCCCAATAGCCTTCGAAAGAGCATCAAAAGTCCGACGAGGCCAAGGGCTCCCGCGCCAAAAAAGCTCCCGGCCCTTGCCTCGGCATCCCCCAATTGGGGCCCCAAAAGGGAAAGCGCGATTACTCCCAAAATCGAACCAAAAAACAGTCCCCAGAAGAGAGCACCGGGCTTTCCCCGTTTGACCACTCCGCTGGAAACCGCACCTTGCGCTTGGGCATCATCGGCCCGTTCGCCCATCAAAAGCACAGAAACCTCAAGGCCGAGGATCGAGCGGGATCGCCAATAGACACTTAAAAGGAGCGTAAAAAGGGTGATTAGGCCTCCCATAGCCAGAGTCTGGACCGAGGCGGCGACCGCCAGCCGACCATCCAGTCCCCCACCCGGCCAATTGCTTTCCAGCCATTTGGCCAAAAACCCGCAATACCAAACCGCAAGCGGTGTTCCCAAAAGAATCCCGGCAACACCAGGGCCGATCGCTTCCGCCAGGATTCGGCCAAAGATTCGCCTTTTGGTCCAACCAAGAGCCGCGCACAATCCCCATTCGCCCATCCGTCGCTCCAGATGGAGTCTCAAAAGAAGCGAGAAAAGACCAATGGCCGACGCGAGCAAAAAGAAACTGAATCCCAAAAAAAGCCCGGAAAAGTCCATATTTCCAGCGGATCGTTCGGTGGCCTGTTTTGCCAGTGGGATCCAGGACATTCCCGCGCCCGCGGGATCGAGTTTTTGCAACAATGTTTCCTGAAAAGAAATCAGTACATCATCCGCGGAAACTCCTTGCGCCTCGGCAATCACCGAGGTGAATTTGCCAAATCGGCTTCCAAAAAGATCCTGCGCCGTTTTGAGATCGAGGACAACTTTGGGGGAAGCCCGGAATTCTTTCCAAAAGGTGTCATCAATCGGTTTGATCCGTTTGTTGTCATAAGGAAAGGGTGGATTCCACTCGGCCAGGCTCAATTTGTCGGTGATCCCGGGAAATTCGGGTGCCAGGTCAAAATCGACCGCCATTCCCCTGGGTTCCAATCGGCCCGCCAACGGGAGCCTTGCCTTTGACTCGCGGGGCTCTCCTGTGTGTTCCGCCGGAAAATAATCGAGAACGATTTCGGGTGATTTTATCCCCAAAAGAGGGCTATTGGGAAAATCCAGAAGAGACGCCCGGCCAGCGGGCGGAACCATCAATTGATCCGGACCAAAACCGAGTGGATCGGAAATACCGACCACCACCGAATACGCCAGTTCTTTTTCTCCCAATGTGATCCGGTTTGCCAAATGTACATGGACCAACTTGCCGACCAATTTCACCTCGCGGGCCGCGTCTTGGGCCGCCTCGGCAAAGCGATCGGGGAGATAAAACTGTTTGCTTTCCAGAGTGATGTGGTTTCGATGTTTTCTGTACCAATTCAAAAGCGCTTCTTTGGTGATCCCGCCGTTTACGGAGCTGCCTTTGGCTAGCTCGCGGGCCAAAGCTTCACCAAGATGCCCCTGCCATTCGCGACGGACCAGGATTTTGTTGTTGTCCCGGTCGTGCCTGGCAAAAAGGGTTTCCACCCGTTCCGATGGTCCCCGAACAAAAAGACCATAATCCTCAAGGGTCAAGCGGGATTTTTCCACCACCAGCGGATCACCCGCCGCAGGCGAAAGAAGGGCATTGATCCGGCCCGGGCAGTCGAGAGCCTTTTGTAGATCCGCAAGTGGAACAAAAAGCACGGGCTCCGCCGAGATTCCCCCCGCAAGACAAAAACTACCCGGCCCCGAAGGAGGCAGCGTCCCCTGACAGGTTACTTCGAAAGTTGCCAATCCCGAGGCGACATCCTTTCGTCCCAGTAGCGATTCACGGGGCGTGTCGGAAGGTCGGGCAAGGGAAAGCTGGAGAGTTTGAGGCCGAGTCGATCCAAGCAGCCTTGCCAGGGTCGGATTCATCCAAACACCCTGTTTGCGATCCGCATTGGAATCAAATCCTCCCCAGAAGGATTCATCGACTCCATAGACCTGAATGCCCCGAACGGCGCCGGCATCTTTGGCGGAAATCGACGCTGATCCCCGGGCGATCAGGATTCCGACGGCAGATTGTCCCTTCGCCTGGATGGGATCGTTCGGCAACAGGCGAGTCGCCAAATCTTGCGGAACCAGCCGAGGCAGAAACATGGCTTGTTTGACCCAGCCGAGTTTCTCCAGGCCAACCCTGGCCAGTGAACCGCGCAGAGTATCCCCCACCAGCAACGCCCCGGTGACCACCATGGTCGATAGAGCGGCTCCCAGGATAAGGAAAATCCAATCACGCAAATAATGGCGAATCGAAGCGCCAACCAACCTTAGAGGGTTCATCAAAGAGTCCCCTCTTCCAACCGTTCGTTTTGCAAACGAAACACGCGGGGCATGGTTTGAGCCAACTCCACGCTATGGGTGACCAATACCAAGCCACAATCGGCACCCACCATCTCGCGAAGAAGGACACCCACGGATTTTGCCGATGTGGGGTCGAGGTTGCCAGTTGGTTCATCAGCAAGGATGAGTTTTGGCCCCATCAAAAGCGCGCGTGCAATGGCAACGCGCTGGCGCTCGCCTCCGGAAAGCTCGGCGGGACGATGATTAAGCCTGCCGCCCAGGCCAACCCTGTCCAACAGTTCTCGGGCCTTTTGGGAGAAATTCCCTTCGACCCAACCCGCCATGGCGGGAATCAGCACATTTTCGAGCGCGCTCAACTGCGGAAGGAGTCTGTGCTCCTGAAATACAAAACCGATTTTCTCGTTACGGAATCGGGCAAGCTGGTCTGGGCCAAGGCTGTCTTGTTGGATTCCGGCAATATTCAATTTGCCCGAATCGGGCCTGTCCAGAGTTCCAAAAATATTGAGAAGTGTGCTTTTGCCCGAACCGGAGGCCCCCAACACGGCAATAGCCTCCCCCGGCGCAAGACTCAGATCGAGGTTGCGGAGAATGTCCAATCGGCCGGTGGGGGTGGGGAACGACTTGCAAAGGCCTTGAGCCTGGAGGATCATGAGCGCTGCCCCGCACTGTTGGGTTAAATAGAAACCACATCAACAGTTTAGGGTAAAAGGCAATCGGATTCCTGCGCCAATTGCCTTTGTTTTCGAGGGGAGATGCGAAGCAGTTCCTCCGGGACCTGCTTAAGGGGCCCGAAGGGGTGAAGGTTTTACCCTAAAACCCATTCCCCAGATTCTCGCCACCGTTCCTAGTAAAGAGCGCCTTGAGGATTTTCTGGTCGATTTTGTTGCTGATAAACCGAACCGAGCCATCCGCGAAAAGCGAGTTGAACCCATTCGGACTCAAGCCCCCAAAAACTTTTTCCGGCTCTGCAAAACCAGCTTTGGGATCAAAAGGTACATCGTCGGGTTTGGTCCATATCACCATATTTTTAGCCTCAACAAGGAGGATGGTGTTTGAGGTTCCATCGGTGATATTGGCCAAACGAATTTTTTTTCCGGGCTCAAGCAAGCCGCTTGGCCCCGCCAGGCCCTGGTAAGGGGTCAGGCAATTTCCCTGGCTGTCTTGTTGGACTTGTTGTCCTGGGGGAGTGTAGAGCTTGATGGCAATCTTTGCGATTTTCAGGTTGTGCTCGCTGTCCCAGGGTTCGTCCAACTTGAATTGGCGGTACAAATTGTCCTGCTCGATGAACGGAAGAATCGCCACACGCCAGGACAGCAGGGCTTTGCCTGTTTTCTTGTCAGTGATGTTTTCGGGAAAATTGGTGTATGCGGATTCATAATTGTGAAACGCAAGGCCCAATTGTTTGAGGTTGTTTACTCCTTGGGTCCGGGTGGCAGCCTGACGGACTTTTTGAACCGCGGGAAGCAGGAGGCCAATGCCAATTGCGACTGTGGAAACGGTTGCCAGTTGACCGTTTAACTCTTGCCTGATTTCCCCTTCGATCTTGTTCCCATTTCGTTTGAGTGGAGGGTTCTTGAGTTGGGAAATGTAATCGTTCATGGTCGCCAAACCATAGAACGCCGCCAATGCCTCTGGCATTTGGGAAAACAGCGCGGGGCGGTTCTGTCCGGGCTGTTCAAGGTTTTTCAACATTTCCTGACGACTCTTTTCCAGTTCCCCAATGGCCCGGTTCGCCAACCCTTTCAAAATATCCTCCGAAACCTGTGCTTCTTTTTCCGAGTCGTATTGGGCGACGGCACCCATAACCATTTCCTTGCCCATATCCATGTTCATTCGAAGGGTGTCGAACTTGATCAGATCGGAAAATGGTGGAGGAATTGCGGCAACCATTTCCGCAGGAATCATCTTCATTTGAACCAAAACGCCCAGATCATGATTTGCGAGGTCAGCGAATGGTCCGGGAGCAGCACCATCTTTGGCTTTGCAAAGGGCGGTAACCGCGCTACGGCTGCCCAAAATGGCCAATCTTGGTCCGGGAAGAGCAAAAGAATGCCTGGTTTGTTCCTCCTCCCAAAGGTGATAAGGTCCGTCGAGTTTTTTCAACTTGCCAATTCCCAGCCGCTCAGGCAAGTTTTCCGAAGGGATGTCGACCAGGGTGGAAACCATGATCGCAAAAGGGAAGGGGATTCCGAGTGCAGAATGTTCCTGCTCCATCGAGGGTGGCAAAACAACCAGGGTTGCACGGTCGATTTGCAAAGGAGTGATTTGAAATCGCTCCTGGAGTGTGCGCATTGCTTCTGGTCCGGCAAGGGCCAAAAATTCGCGTAATCCCCGAAAAGCTTCGCCTTTGTAAAGGGTTCCGACCCTCAAATGTACCACACCAAGGGCTTTGGAGGGGATTCGTCCCAGCTCAGACGCAGGGGTTTGGGCACCTGCATTGGGCGCCATGGCCCATGTGACTACCAACATTCCAAGCAGGATGCGGATCATGTTGCGGACCTCAAGTTTGGTAGGACTGCGAGAAGTGAGTATTTGAATTGGTGTTCTGTGTATATCATACACCGGCGCTGACCATTTCGTCAACCTTCCCTTTGGCCTGTCCCAACCGAAGATTTCCGTAAGAAAAAAGTTACCTCTCAGGGATGGATTTCAGAAAGATTTGGACAGGATCGGATTGGGCATGGCAAGAATTCCATTGGATCGCGTGGCAAGTTCCGAGTTGGCCGGTCTCAATCGGGTTGCGAAACAGTTTCCCAACCGCGATTCGGCTGTCGCGGAAATCGCCCGCCTTCAGGGGGAAGCTCGGCTTCCCGTGGGAAGTCTTCATGTGATTTCCGACATCCATGGAGAGGATGCCAAGCTTCGTCATGTCCTGCACAACGGTTCCGGCACTCTTCGCCCGCTGATTGAGGAGTTGTTCGCCTCGGAACTCGATTCCAAAGAGCTCAAGCGTCTCGTTTCCCTCTTCTTTTACCCAGATGAAATGCTTGCGCTCGAAAGGGAGCGCCTTGGAACCGAGTCCGAACTCGACATTTTCTTTGAAAATGCCTTGGCTCGGCTTGTGCGTCTTGTTCGGGTTATTTCACGCAACCGGAGCATTTCCCGCATCCAGGAAGTGGCCGATCCGGCGGTCCGTGAATTTCTTTTGGAATTGGCCTGCGGCCCCTCGTCCGAATCCCAGCCCGAATTCCAGCAGGCGCTCCTACGAAGTGTTGTGGCCCATGGCCGGGGAGCGCGACTTGTTCATCAGCTTATCAATCTGATCCGCGGACTCGCGGTGGAAGAGTTGATCATTGGAGGCGATTGCTGGGATCGTGGTCCTCGCGGGGACAAGGTTGTCGAACACCTGATGCACCAACCGCGGTTGAGCTTTATCTGGGGCAACCACGATATGGCTTGGGTTGGTGCCGCCATGGGTCATGGTGCCTGCATCGCGCATGTATGTCGTATTTCTTTACGATATGGCCGACTTGAACAGCTCGAAGAGGGTTACGGCATCCCGATGTGGCCGTTGATCAAGCTCGCCCAAACAGTCTACGCCGACGACCCGGCAAAATCGTTCAAGCCCAAGCTTCCCACCCAGCGCGACCCGCAACTGGTTGCCCGGATGCAAAAAGCTGCGGCCATCATCCAATTCAAACTTGAGGCGGCGGCGATTCTTCGTCATCCCGAATGGAATCTGGACAACAGAAGGCTCCTCCATCACATTTCCGACGACCGCAAAACCATTACTATTGAGGGGCGTGAATATCCACTTTCCGACACGGCGTTCCCGACCATCCGCCCGGACAAGCCGTATGAGCTTTCCCTCGAAGAGGAGACCTGCCTCTCCGCGCTTTCAACCTCCTTCAACGGTTCGCTCAAACTGAAAAATCAGGTTCGTTTCCTTCACCGTCACGGATCCTTGTGGTTGGTAAGGCGCAACCACCTTGTTTTCCATGCGTGCATCCCCTGCGATGATGCCGGAGAATTCCTCCCCCTGGAAGTCGATGGCAAAATGGTTCGTGGCCGCGCGATGTTCGAGGCGCTGGAGCTTTTGATCGCCAGGGTCTTCGACCAGCCTGTCCTCGAAGACCTCGACTGGATGTGGTACCTTTGGTGTGGGCCGCTCAGCCCCCTTTTCGGCAAGGATAAAATTGCAACATTTGAAATCGACTTTGTTGCCAATCATTCCACCCACAAGGAGACCAAAAACCCCTATTTCAACCTAATCAACGAAACCTGGTTTTGCGACAAGGTCCTTGCCGAATTTGGAGTCGACACGGAAAGAGGCCTCATCGTTAACGGGCATGTCCCCGTAAAAATCGAAAAAGGCGAGAACCCGGTCAAGAAATCCGGCAAAGCCATCACCATCGACGGCGCGTTCTCCGAAGCCTACGGGGATTATGGATACACCCTGCTGGTTGAGCCTGCCGGAACCTTCCTCGCTTTGCATCACCACTTTGATCAGGTGGAAAAAGCTGTGCGGGACGGAGTGGATATCATTCCCCAGGTTTCCGTAATTCGCGAAGAGGTGGAAATTCCCCGTCGCGGCGACACTGAGGAGGCCCAGGAGATGGCGGCGACCCGTGACCTTCTCGAAAGACTGGTGATGGCCTACCGGGCCAACCAGATCCCGGAGATTTTTACGGTGAAATCATGACAATAGCCCCACGCATTTACCAGGCCTCCGCGAGGCACCTTGTCTCTGGAACCGATCCGGAACAGCCACCCGGCACCCTCGACTCGATTGATGAAAAATGGTTGGCTGGTGTGGCGGCCAAGGGGTTCAACTGGCTCTACCTTTATGGGGTATGGGATTCGGGAAATGCGGGTCGGGCTATCTCAAAAGCCCACCCCTCCATGTGGGCCACCGCCGCCTCACATCTTCCCCAGGGATCGATTGAGGATGTTAGTGGATCTCCATTCGCTATCCGGGAATACCGTGTCGATCCCAGATTGGGCGATGAAGGATCCCTAAAGCGATTGCGTGAACGGGCACAAAAATCTGGTCTTTATTTGATGCTCGATTTCGTGGTCAACCATACCGCCCTTGATCATCCCTGGGTAACCCATCGACCTGAATGGTTCGTTCAGGCCAAAAACGATGCCGCTGATGTTCGCCGGGATGGATTTGTTCCGCTTCCCACCAATCGTACCTGTCAATCCGAGTGGCGTATCTTTGCCCATGGTAAGGACCCCTATTTTCCCGCCTGGGTCGATACCCTTCAGCTTAACCTCCTTCACCCAGACCTGATTCGCGCGCATACCGAAAACCTATTGCTGGCCGCCAGACAGTGTGATGGCCTTCGGTGTGATATGGCGATGCTTGCGTTGGGTGATGTGTTCCGGGGGACATGGGGCTCACTGGCGGATCCGGCCGACGGTTCCCCTTGCGCGGACGAGGATTTTTGGACCACCGCAATCGACCAATTGCGCTCCAATGTTCCCAATTGCCTTTTATGCGGAGAGATTTACTGGTCCATGGAAGGGCGAATGCTCGACATGGGTTTTGATCTCGCCTATGACAAAGCGGCTTATGATCTTTTGTGCCACGGGAATGGCAGAAGTCTTCAGGGGTATGAGGCCGCTGTTTCGGGCAGAATCCATTCGCTGGTTCGATTTGGCGAAAATCATGACGAACCGCGGATGGCCGAGGCCTTTGGCCAAGCGCGTTCCCTGGCTGCTTTACCGCTGATCCTTGGGCACGATGGCCCCATTCTGGTTCACCACGGGCAACTTCAAGGCGAACGGATTCGCGCAGGAATTCATCTTTCCCGGGAGGCTCCAGCATCCTCTGATAAGGAAATCACCAATCGGGCAAATTTGATACTGGACATGCTTCGGGATGGTGGTGAAAAACAAGTGGTCGGAGTTGGTGCCGCCTGGCCCGGTAATCCTTCGCACGAATGCCTTATCGCAAATGCGTGGCAATCGACCGGGAAATCATTTCTTATCTGCGTGAATTTTGCCGATCACCCGTCCCAGGCGCGGGTAATCCTTCCCGCATCCTGGATCGAGTCCGCAAAAACCGCCACTAATCTCGATTTGCAAGATCATATTAGTGGTCTGATCATTTCTCCCTCCTTGAAGGAGGTGGAGGAAAAAGGTCTTTTTGTGGAACTTCCCGCCTGGGGGACTCACTTTTTCGAAATAGGAACAAGGGTTTCCCAGCGAAATTTTCCAACTGTTGTATCCAACCCAAAAGTCTTTGGTTAAAGGGAGATAGGAATTATGAATGTATGGATGTTGGATGGCGGATTTGGTCCACAACACCTTCGCAAAGCCCTGCGTCCCGAACCAACTCCGGGACCCGGAGAAATTTGCCTCCGCATGGAGAGCTGGTCCCTTAATTATCGCGATTTGTTGGTGATTCACGGTCGCTATCACCCAGGCCTGAAACTTCCCCATGTGCCCTGTTCCGATGGGGTGGGAATCGTCGAGGTGGCTGGTCCCGGCGTGGAGGGCCTTCAGGTTGGCCAACGCGTTGCCACATGCTTCATGCCTGATTGGACCTATGGCCCCCTCAATGATGCCGCAAGGTCTAGCGCACTGGGCGCGGAAGTTCCTGGTATCCTTTCGGAATATGTCGTCCTTCCCGCCCATGGGGTGATCCCGGTTCCGGAGTACCTTACGGCGGTCGAGGCGGCAACCTATCCTTGCGCGGGTCTGACCGCATGGAACACCTTGTTCGAAGCAAGTTCCATGAAACCTGGACAAACCATCCTGACCCTTGGGACAGGCGGGGTATCGCTGTTTGCGGTTCAATTCGCCAAATTGGCGGGTCTGCGAGTGATTGCGACCACTGGAACTCCGGAAAAAGCGGCCCACCTCAAAAGCCTTGGCGCGGACCATGTGATTTTCCACCACGACAATCCCGTTTGGGGCCAACAAGCCAAGGAATTGGCGGGCGGGGATGGCGTGGATCTGGTGGTTGAGGTCGGAGGAGCCGGGACACTCGATCAAACCATCCAGGCCGTGCGTCCGGGAGGAACGATTGCCCTGATTGGCCTTTTGGCCCAAAACGCGAAAAACAACCCGAATCTGCTACCAATTCTCATGAAGGCCATCAGGCTCCAGGGGATCTTTGTTGGATCACGGGCCATGTTCGAGCGGATGAACCTCGCTCTGGAATCGTGGAGGCTCAAGCCTGTCGTCGATAAGGTTTTTCCGTTTGATGAAGTTCCCCACGCTTTTGCCTACCTGGCCTCAGGCAAGCATGTTGGCAAGGTCTGTATACAAGCGATATAAGATCCCCAAAAGACTAGGCATTCACGAGGGGAAATTCGGGATGCCTCATTTGTTTCAAAGGAGCTTTTGCCATAAGCATTACCTCCGCAAGTGGCACAGGTTTTCAACTCGGGGCATAAGAGACTAATCTCTTATGCTTATCCTTTGGCGCCCAGAGCCAAGGCACGAAGCCCCAATCCGTAAAAAGTGTATTCGACATCAGCGACCTGATCCCAAACCCCGGCCAAAAATCCGCCTTGGGGCTGTTCAACGGCATCCAGAAATTGTGATAGTGCCCGTATATCGATCGCATCGAGGGCATCCAACTCGGCCAAAGTCCAGATCCCGGTAAAACTGCTCAAAAGATCACACAGGGGAACACGGTCGTTGGCCCTTAAGCCTCCTTCTGGTCCAATCGCCTCGACGAGGAAATCGACTACCCGCTCATGCAGGTCCCCCGTGAGGATCTGTGGAGAAACTTGCTTGAGGATCCCAACAGCCGCTGCGGTCGGATTGGTTCCGCCCCGTCGGGCCGGGGCAACTTCCACAAAACCACCATCGGCTCTTTGACGGGAAAGAACAAACGGGACAAGCGATTCCGCCCGTTCTACGGGTTTGGCCATGACCTCGTGTGCCAAAAGCGCAAGGAAACTCTGGTAGGTGCTCCCTGCTTTGGCCCCTGGTTGCTGGGCAAAGCCACCATCAGGCGTGCGAAGCGTATTGATCAGTTCGACAACCCTATTTTCCCAATCGGCGATTGCTCCACCCAGGGGATTTTTTGCCCCGGCAAGCTGGATCAGGATGACCGAATAGAGGAGCGAGTAAAAATCGACGATGGTTGCCTGGCTTCCCAGTTGGCTTGCAAGAAAGTCCGAAGCTTTTTCCGCGGTTGCGAGATCGAGTCGACCCAAAACGGCCAATCCGCGTAGCCCAAACGATGTGTAATAAAGATCCGATGGTCCTTCGCGGCCGGGAAACCCGCCGTCGGGTTGTTGTTGGGCGCGAATCCAACCGGCGTGAAGGTCGCGTTTGGCGTTGTCCCAACCGGACAAACCAACCGTTAGCTGCATGGTCAAGCGCAAAAGGTAACTATCGCCGGTCATGGGGTTAAATTCTAGCGGGTTGTTTCGGCGGTTGCGGGACCACTAACCGCGCTCCGGAACCATCCAGGCAAGGGTTCCGCGCGCAAGCCTTCCTCTGTCATGCGACAAAGGCAAGCCGAAAGCGTTCCACGAGCGTGGACTTCGTTATCCTTGATGACGGTCATCTCATATTGAAGCGAGCTGGACCCCAATTTGGATAAGCGAACCTCAATCTCGAACTCGTCCTGGAATCTGAGCGGCTTTTTGTAGTCGCACGAAGCCGAGACCCGGGGGATCCCATATTTTTGGCCATCTCGGTCAAAAAACACGGACAATCCACGGGCACGCAAAAATTCGTGCTCCGCAGTCTCCATCCAGACAAAAAAACGGGCGAAATGGGCAATCCCGGCCATGTCGGTATCTGCAAATTCGACACGCCTCTTCACACGGAACAAATTCATACGATCCCCTCCACCTAAAGTTTGTTAGGAAGGATCGGCCGCTTGGGTAGGCGGATCCATGAAAACCGGTTGGAAATCCTGCCACTCACACGCTCAGGTCCATCAGCAAACTATCGTAACAGATATCCAGACCAAATTCCCTCATGCCAACAACCGTGCCAAACCAGCGCGTCACAACGCAAGCTTTCCCGGAAAAAGCAATTCCTGTTCGCAAGGTTTCAGGCTACTTTGCCAGATCGAGAAACACAATGTGGGACGGATTGCCTACTGGGGTGTAATGCCCGGTGAAACTCAGACCGCCAGTTTTTGTATCGACACGGAACACAGCGACATTGTCCCCGCGCTGATTGCAGCAATAAAGGAAATTGCCGGTTGGATCGAAGGTGAAACTGCGGGGGTAATTCCCCCTGGTCCACTCCTCCCCGACATAACCCAATGTTCCATCCTGACCCACGGCAAAAATTCCGATGCTATCGTGGAGCCGGTTACCCGCGTAAACAAAGCGGCCATCATGGGAAACCAAAACTTCCGAGCAGAAATTGCTTCCGGCAAATTTCGGGGGCAGGGTGGATATGGTTTGCCTTGCGGTGAGTTTTCCGGTTTTGGCTTCATAATCAAGTAGGACCAGATTGGAGCCTTCCTCCTGAATGGAGTAAAACCATCGCCCATTAGGGTGAAAATGGAAATGCCTTGGACCATCACCCGGTGGAAACGAAACAAAAGGCGTTTCCGCGGGAATCAGAGCCCCCTTTTTGTCATCGAATTTCCAGATATAAATCCTGTCCAGCCCCAGATCCACATGGATCACAAACTTTCCCGATGGGTCGGTCTGAATCATATGGGCGTGGGTCCGGTCGTGGCCGCTGAACGCAAAGCTACCCGGGGGCGCGTTGGTCGCCCGGGTGGGCCCAAGCTTGCCCGAGTCATTTTGAATATCCGAAGCAGGTCCGAGTTTCCCATCCGCCAAAATCGGAAACACCGACACGGATCCGCCAAAATAGTTGGCCACCAACAAAAATTTGCCCGAAGGGTGAAGACTCACATAAGTTGGTCCCGCGCCACCCGAGCGAACAGTATTCAAAAGCTCCAGCTTCCCATTTGACCGATCGATGGCAAAGGAACTTACCGTCCCCTCTTTCCCTGCACCCACCCTGTCTGTTTCATTGGCGGAATAAAGGCGATTCCCCGCCCCGTTAATCACCAAACAGCTCGGACTTGTGCCCATTTCCTGAACTGCCACCGGAGTCAATGCACCGTTGATCCGATTCACCTCAAAGCTGTGAATACCCCGACCATTGCCTGGAGGCAGGTCCACCTGCGTCGGCAAGACATCCTTCAAAGGCGAACTGAATGTTCCGATATAGGCCATCAGCGCCCCGGAACTTTCGGCTGTTTGCGCAGGGAGCAATCGATCCGCAAGTGGTGCCGTCCCAGCAACAGCGACTGAGGCTTTCAGAAAGGAACGGCGCGAATTTTCGGTTTGTTTCATGAGATAAACAGCCTATTTATTGGATATACAATTTGGCCAATATCAAGGAGGGTTCAGGAAGTACCAGTGTCACCGTAAAGCGAGGACGAGGCCAATCCGGAGTGATATTTTCCACAAATTTGTCTTAGCAGATTCCTGAATGGACGGCATCCAGTCCTTCTTTTGGGTCATGTTCAGGCAATTTGTTTTGCCCATAAAGTTACAGCAATAACCGCTTGGCCTTCCAACAATCAATAGTTGGGGCGAGATGGAATTTTTGTCCCCAAAGTGAGGTGCCCTTTTTTTCTTTTCAAATTACGGTTTCCTTCCGGGAATCATTCGGTAAATCTGTCGGCTGGCAGAGTGTTTTCCCGCCTCATGAAATCCGGCCTGCTGAAATAGCCGAACCACTCCTGTCCAGACAAAAGGGTCCGCCTGCCTGGATTTTGGCGCGGTCGGATATCCCTCAATAATTTCGGCACCCTGACTTGCGGCAAATTCAACAGCCGCCCGGAGCACCCGAACGGCGACACCCTGTTTGCGCCAATCCTTGCGAACGAAAAAGCAGCTCACGGACCAGACCGGGGAATCATCCAAAGCCGCCAGGACACGGGACCGCGCCAATGCTTCATATTGGTCCCGTGGAGCAATAGCACACCATGCGATTGCCTCTTCGGCCTGATAAAGAAGGACACCCGGAGGCGAAGTTTTGACCACCATGTGAAACCGCGCCTGGTTTATAGCGCCTTTCCCATCGACAAAATCTTTACGCGAAAGCCGCCAGGTCATGCACCAGCATCCACCACACGCGCCTCGTGGGCCGAAAAGGGATTGCAAATCTTCCCAGCGGTCCGGGGTCAAAGGTTGCCAGGAAAACGATTGCGATTTCATGAGGATTTGCACTTGGGTTGATGGTCCGATTGCGGTATTTTAACGGCAAATTTACCTTTATCCCAATTGGGTCAGTGGAAGGTACTTTGGATTTCTGAAGTGCGGACAAACGGCTTCCTCGTGTTCCGCTGGCAGCTATTTAAAGGATTTTTCCATCATTCCTCTTTGAGACAACATTCATAAACCAATTGGTGTAAACAATTCGGTTTGACGAAGTTAATATTGTCCGCAGAACCCAAAGCCCTATCGGAGATTTACCCAATAAAATGCGATCCCCGAACCTTTATGCCTTTCTTGTTTTGGCATGGATGATTGCTTTTGCTGGACAGCCTGCAGGCGCACAGGAGACCGCGAGCGGTAAACCGATCCTTTTTGGTTCGGACATAGAGGGGGGAGGGCCCTACCTGTTTATCGGGCCTGATGGAAAACCGCTAGGATTTGAACTCGACATCGTCCGTGCTCTTGAAAAACGGATGGAAATCCCGGTTCGACATCTCCAATACGATTTTGCCAGTCTGGTTCCCGGCCTGCTCAAAGGTGACTTCGCCATGGCAATGAATGGCCTGGAAGTTACTCCGGAACGGAAGGAAAAGGTTCGCTTCACCCGACCCTATTACATTTATCGCCAACAATTGGCGGCCCGGGCAGGGGAGAAACGCTTTGAAGACCTTGATAGCGCCATGGGAATTTCGGGTCTTCGCTTCGCCACCATGGAGGCGACAGCCGCCGAAAGGTTTCTGCGCCAAAAAGGAGTGGATCTTGCAACCTATCCGTCTCCGACAGAGGCCTATGCGGAACTGGCGCTTGGTCGAATCGACGCGGTATTGCTTGATCTTCCGATGGCGGTATTTTATGCGAAAAAGAATCCACAATTACGGTTTTGTGGCCCTCCCGTTGAGCCTGGGGAGTACGCGATAGCGGTTGCTCCCTCCAACCCCGAATTGCTTGAAAAACTCAACAGCGCCCTGATTGGCATGATCGATTCGGGGGAGCTGCGCCAAATTCTGGAGAAGTGGGATCTTTGGGACGAGGTCCAAGTATCCCTGGCCGGGGGCGGCCTCCATGACCATTCCCAAAGCCAAAAATGGTCGGTATTTACCATTCTACAAATGCTGATGGGAGGGGCGCTGATCACTATTGCGCTGACGGTTTGCTCCTTCGCTTTCGCTATTCTGATCGGATTTCCCCTTGCGCTGTTACGGGTCTATGGGCCATCTCCGCTGAGACTCCTGGTTATTATCCATGTTGAGTTTTTTCGGGGAATTCCGGTTTATCTGCTGTTGCTTTTGGTCTATTTTGGTTTGCCTGAACTTTTGCCGGGCCTGAGCCTGAATCCATTTGTCGCCTCGGTGATTGGGCTAGGCCTCAACTATTCCGCGTACGAGTCGGAAATTTACCGGAGCGCGTTGCAAACCGTTCCGGCGGGTCAATGGGAAGCCGCGCTGTCTCTTGGCATGGACCGAATTACGGCATTTAGGCGTATCATCGCCCCCCAGGCAATGCGCGTCGCTCTTCCTCCCATGACCGGGGATTTGGTCGCGCTGTTCAAGGATACTTCGATTGCCGGGGCGATCTCGTTGGTGGAGCTCAACAAACAGTATCAGATCCTGGCCAAATCAAGCCTCCAGTTCCTGGAAATTGGCCTGATGACTGCCCTGATTTACCTTGTCCTTTCCGTTCCCCTGGGTTGGCTTTCACGCCACCTTGAGAAATCGATGGGTAAAGATGAAAACAACTGAGCCCGATCCAATGGATTTAATAACATCCAAAGGCTCCCGCAAAGCCATTGAACTGCGGGAAGTCTGGTGTCGCCGGGGCCAAAGGTCCGTTATTCAGGGTGTCAATTTCTCCGTGGCGGGTGGGGAGACGGTCGCGTTGATCGGACCCTCGGGCGGAGGGAAATCAACACTTTTGCGATGTCTTAATGGTCTTACGGAGTTTGCCTCTGGTGAAATTTCCGTCTGTGGGCGGAGACTGTTGCCTAATGGAAAAACTCCTTTTGCGGATCTTCGGTATGTCAGGACAAGTCTGGGAATGATCTTCCAGGATTACCGCTTGTTTCCCCACAAGAGCGTGCTCGCCAATGTTATGGAGGGGCCAATTTCCGTTCAGGGGAAAACTCATGATGAGGCGCGCGCCTTGGCGGAGGGGCTGATTCGTCGTGTGGGGCTTGCGGACTTTGCGGGGCAATCCCCCGGCTCACTATCAGGCGGACAGCAGCAGCGGGTCGCTATTGCCAGGGCCCTGGCGATGAAACCGACAGGGCTTTTGTGCGACGAGATCACCGCCGCACTTGACCCTCAACTCAAAAGCGAAGTGCTTGGGCTTTTGGCCCAACTGCGCGAGGAGGGGCTGACCATTTTGATGGTGACCCATGAGATCGGTTTCGCGCGAAAATCGGCGGACAGGATTGTTTTGCTGGACGGGGGAAAAATCATCGAGGATGGTCCCCCCGAAAAGGTCCTCAATCATTCCGAATCCGAAAGGACAAGGGAATTTTTACAACAGGTGATCGGATAAACCGATTGTCTCAGGCCGTTGCCCGCTGACCAAACCATTCCATGATTTGTCGAACCAGGAGTGTCTTCTGGTCGGTCAGGCGGTGGTCGCCATCCGCAAGTAGTTCGATGGACCAAGGGCCCCGGGAAAGGGACTGGAACACGGAAAGACTATCCTCATAGGGAACCACATCATCGTTGGTACCGTGGTAGATCTTGAGGGGTGTGTCCCAATTCTTTACCAGGTCGCCAAGGGGATAGTTCGCAGCATCGGTCATTAGTCCCCACTCCAATTCCATTGTCATCCAGGGGGTTTGCCAAGTGTGGGTTCCGCGCATTCTCCAAGCATCGACCTCGGCGGGACTAAGCGTCGTCAAGCGCGTGCTGGGAAAACGGAATGCAGGGGCAAAAACCGCCAAAGCGGGAACGATCGCTTTGCCCAAGCGTTTGGCAAACCATGAGGCCGCCCAACCCCCCATGCTTGAGCCAACCAGATAAAGTCGGGTAATTCCCTGATTTTGGAGGTGGGCCCAAAGAGCGTCGAGGTCTTGTTGAAGCCTTGTGCAACGGAGGTCGCGCAAGGACCCGGCCGATTGGCCATGGCCATGAAAATCTATCGCGGCAAATGCCCAGCCGGCTTCCCGGGCGGCCGCAGCCAGGGCCCGGGCTTTTTCCCCACGGCGGTGGGACCCCAACCCATGAACATACACCACCGCGGCCTGGGAATGCCCACGGGCAAAATAATCCCCAACCAACTCAAAACCGGAGGCGCTTTGAAGGCGGATCAGCTCTTTGCTCATCGGGTCGCGCTCATGAATTTAGTCCATTTGTAACGGTTGGACCGATGGAACAAGGGGGTTAACAAAATTGGATCATTTTGTCAGATTCTTCCCGTTCCATGGGCAACACCCAGTTATGACATAATATTTAGAGGAAGCAAATCTGCTCCCTGCGGCTGGAGACTTGTTGTTGCGTGTAGTTCTCGTACCTACTGAAGGCGGTCGCCCCGTCGAGCTTGGCCGCGACCTTACCCTTGTGGGTAGGTCCGAAGAAGCCGATTTAAAACTTGATCACAAAAGTGTTTCCAAGCTCCATTGCGTTTTGGTTCGGTCGCCTGAAGGTTTGCTGGTTCGAGATCTGGGAAGCACCAATGGTACGCGAATCAATGGACAGCGAGTCCGTCGCGGCGCCCTGATTCATGATGATGTGCTCAACCTGGCACACTACTCTTTCCGAGTGGAAATCGGTGAAATCCGAAAATCCCAACCAACCCCGCAATGCGCCGACAATGCAACGATGGTTGGAAATGTGGAAGATTTTGAATCGGGCAGCGCTTTGGACCACCCTTCCAAGCCAAATAATGATCGGGAAGGTCCTAACTATTCCCGTTCGGGCAATGTATCCCCTCCCCGGGTGGCTCCCCCAAGGACTCCACCCCGTTCTTCAGGTGATAGTTCGGTAAGGCTGGCCTCGCAACCGCCCGGCGCCCCGACGAAAAACCCCCTACCCGACGCTTACGACGACTGATTTCCCGGCAATTGCATTCGCAATATTCCGTGTGGCTGGGGCGTTTTTGATTTACCCGTTCCAGCTTCGATGCTCCTATGATGAATTTGTCAGACGCGGGTTTCCTTTGGCGAGGAGAGCCTTGGGCGTTTTGACCATCACCAAATCACCCAATTGGATGCGCACAAAGTGGCCAGACCCGACAATCTTCGCGACCTCATTGCCTCCGGTTATCAATCTCGGACCGTCAAAGAGGAGCTTCGGGCCAACTTTACCCGGATGCTTGCCGAAGGGATGGACCTGTTTCCGGGAATTGTCGGGTATGAAAACACGGTTCTCCCCGAGATCGCCTTGGCCATCCTTGCCGGGCATGACATGATTTTTTTGGGAGAAAAAGGGCAGGCCAAAAGCCGCATGATGCGGACCCTTGTTCGTTTTCTGGATGAAGCCATTCCCTACCTTGATCACCCGGACCTTGCTGTTCATGAAGATCCTCTCCAACCGATCACCGGCCCGGGCAAGCGCCTGGTTGCGGATGTGGATCCCTCAAATATCAAAATTGCCTGGTGGAAGCGGGAGGATCGCTATGCCGAAAGGCTGGCGCCCGGAACCAAATTTGCGGACATCATAGGCGAGATCGATCCGGGCAAATTGGCCGGCGGAGTTTCGCTTGGAGCGGAAGAGGCCTTGTCGCTGGGTTTGATCCCAAGGATGCACCGTGGGATTTTCGGCATGAACGAGATCCCCGAGCTGGATGAATTGGTCCAAGTGGGCCTTTTCAACATCCTTGAAGAGCGTGATGTCCAGATTCGGGGTTATCCCATCCGGTTCGACCTCGACATTTGCCTGCTTTTCTCCGCAAATCCATCGACCTACAACCGCTCAGGCAAAGTGATTCCCCAACTCAAAGACCGTATCGGAAGCCTGATCCGAACGCACTATCCCGAGGATCGTCAGTCGGGAATTGACATCATGGTCCAGGAATCGGGGATCGATCTGGGAGGCGACTATCCGGTTCTGGTTCCCCCATTCATGTTGGAAATCATCGAAGAGATCAGTCGACTTGCTCGTAAATCGAAATATATCGATCAGCTATCTGGGGTTAGTGCAAGATTTTCGATTGCTAATTATAAGATCATGGTTGCTTCTGCCCGAAACCGTGGAATCCGACTGGGTGAAAAGCCTGCGGTTCCCCGCATCTGTGATTTGGCCCACCTGAAGGCGTCCTCCCTTGGTAAGCTTGAACTGGATCTGATGGGTAGCCACCAGATGTCCGAAGCCCAGGTTCTTGAAGCGATCATCGCCGAGGCGGTGGCCAGGGTGTTCAAGGAATATGTCGAAGAAAACGGCCTCGATGAGATCGGTAAAGTCTTTTCGAAGGGACTGAAGATCGAGGTGGGGGATTTACTTCCTTCGGCGACTTATGCCCAGCGAATGACACGCGTACCCCAGGCATGGGACAAAGCTTTTGAGGTCAACGCCTCGACCAGCGAAGCGGTCAGGGCCTCGTGCATGGAGTTTGTCCTTGCGGGACTGTATGCCACTGACAGGATTAGCCGATCCGAAAAACATGGCCGGATCGAATACGAGACCAAATAAGATCTGAATCTGCTTAATGAAAAAACAAGCTGGGGAACCATTGCATCTATTGGTTCCCCAAGACATAGTCCGTTAACTTAAAAAAACTTTTTCGCTACCCTACAGCCCGAATTTGGCCTGATTTCGGACTGGCTGAGTTCCAACTAGTTGATTAGAGGGCGTGGGTCTTGAGTTCCTCAAGGCTGACAAATTCCAGCGAGGAAATATGGGTGGATTCAAGGATGACCTTGGGTGCCATGTCCGCTTCAAAGGCTTCCTTCCAGCGAGTCACACAAAGACACCAGCGGTCTCCGGACTTCAGTCCGGCAAATCCCCATTCGGGCTTGGGAGTGCTTAGGTCGTTTCCACGCATTTTGGAAAATGCGAGGAATTCATCGGTCATGACGGCACAAACCAGATGCAGCCCCACATCGCCTGGTCCTGTATCACAACAACCCGTTCGAAAAAAACCGGTTAAGGGCTTGGTGGAACAACTCTGCATGGGTGTTCCGAGGACATTTTTGGCACCAGTTGTGGTGACGGCAGGCATTTGCAACTTCCTTTTGGGCACGGTCAAACAGGGGCCATCCACCCGGCCCACCCTTTTCCCGTAAAACATTTATAGGGAACCAGGGTGGGAGCGAATGGGAAATGAGCACCGACCGCGAAAATGTAACCGGCGAGCGCCCCTTGGCGGGGTTGGCTCGGGAGCTCCCCAAATTTCTGGGACTGAACGGTAGATTGCGGAAGGAACTGGGTCTTTCGGGACTCCTCACCGGAGAGGATGGCTTCGAGGCGCTTCGGGCCAGAATGAGCCGCCACGCCTCGATGGGCGGCCGGGAAGTGTTGGTCGCGACACTTTATGGCCCAACAGGGGCAGGCAAATCGACCCTTTTTCGACTCCTTACTGGAATTCCGGTGCCAGCCGGAGATGAAGTTCGGCCAGTTTCCTACGCCAGCGCTCTTGCCGCGCCTGCGGCTTTGGCCAATGTGGAATCCCTGACCACCCTCCTGAGCGGACTAGAACCTGTTGGTCTGAGCCACCCCGATGAGCTGAAAAATAAAGCCACCGGGACTGGTGTGATCTTTTTTGCTCCATACGAACGACCTGATGGACTGCCGCAGCGAAAATCCGGAACGGATGAACATGGGGATCAATCAGGAGTCGATCTGGTTCTTGCAGATGTTCCGGACTTCAACTCCCTGGAATCGCGAAACTGGGAACGGGCCGAAAAACTCCTTCGCCAGGCAGAGGTTGTTGTTTTTTTGCTCACCCCGGACACCTACGCCGATCAGGTAACTGTTCGTGAATTGGAACGGGCATGCCGGGTGGCGGCGAGAATGATCCTGGTTTTCACCAAGGTCCTGGCCGTTAATGAAGCCGAAGGAAGGCGCAAAACACGAGCCAAATGGGATGACATCATCAAGGTCAAGCTATCCGATCCTTCGGACGCCTGGGGAAAAGTGTTTGCTTCGAAGCGCGGGGACGAACTAACGCTTCTAGAGTTTCTTTCCACTTGCCCTGTCTATTTCAGTCATCACAGTTTTAATACAAATCTTGCATCCTTTATATCTCTTGAAGAGGGGCAGGAGCCCCTTTCCGATTGGCTCCACGGCCATCAGGCTGGCCGGATCCTTTTGGAGGGGATTGCCGCACCAGGCCGCGATGCGGCAAAATACATCGAATGCCTCCTGGAAAATCTGGATGCCCAGTTCCGGGAACTGAAAACAGATTTCGAACGGGCCCGCGGTCCTGTGGCAACAGTCGCACGGGCCATCGCCTCGAGCGAGTTTCCGCTTGGCCGCATGATCGAAGTGGTTCACGAAGAGACTGCCAAACGGATGCCAACCTGGTACCGCAATATTGCCCGGCCAACGGGTTGGGCCATGGAACAGGTCTCCAAACCTATCGGCTGGGCCATGGACAGGATGTCGATGGGGGCGCGAACCCTGGGAAACCAGCTATTTTCTCTTTGGGGTCAGGGGACCCAATCAGGCGAGATCGCTTCAACCACTTCCATCGAAGCTAAACGAGTGGAGGAGGGAACAGAAATCCTTTTTAAGGAGTGGCGCGAACGCTTTCCCAGGGAATCCCGTGAGGGTGGCCTCCTGGACACCAAAAGGCTCATGGCCCTTCGGGAGAATTTCCTGGCCAAACCGGTCCCTCCCCGCAGCGACCTTTGGGAAAAATCCCTTCGGGATGAGGCGGCAAAGTGGGCCCACGCCCAAACGGGAAGCCGGGCCATGATGCTTCATATCACCGGCCGATTACTGGTGGTCGGTGGGGCGGCGATGATGGCGATCGATCTAGTCACAACGGGAGGTCTTGTGACTCTTCCGTTGATGGCAGCAACAGGAAAAGTGGGAATTGCCGCGGCGGCGGCTACGGGCAGCCTTACCGCAGGCGCGTTGATGGGATGGGTGGAAAAACTCAATTTGCAGCGAGTTTTGGGCGCATCCGAAGAGGCATTTCGCGACCAGCGCTCCCTCGAAATCGCCGACCATTTGCAAATTCTCTGCAATCAAACCTTCGAAGCCCCCACCGACCGACTCAAGCGGCTTGCAAAGCTTCAGGAAGAGGCCGAACCGGCAGGAAGGTTGGTCCTTGGCTGGTTGGATCGAATCAAAACGATTTCCTCCCTCAGGGAAAACCAGTCTGGCGAGCACCAAACCAGGGAGCAACAGTCATGAGCGCATCCGTTCCCCCCAACGCTACCCAGACAGGCAATGCCCAGTTTTCGGGATCCCACTTTGGTGCCGAAGCGGTGGTTGAGCCAATGGTGGTCAGGGCTCGGGCCCTTGAAAGAAAATTGAACCGGATGGGACCACTGGCGGCAAATAGTGCCGCAGGGCTAACGGCAGCCCTCGAATTGCTTGACCGTAGAGATCGTCCCAATCGGCCATTCACTATTGTCCTTTTGGGGGGAACGGGTGTCGGAAAATCGAGGCTTTTTTCCGCATTGGCGGAAACCCCGGGCGCTAGCCCCAGCTCCGATGCCGAACGCAACCATACCCGTGTTCCCCATGTCGCATGCGCCCTCCATGAGCGCGCCCTCACGGGAATTCCCGACAATAGTGACCCAATTTGGGTGGATTGGGAAAGGAACTCCACAGTCCTCGTGGACACCCCGGACATTGATGGGATGGTGCTTGCCAATCGCCAGGTCACCAAGCGAATCCTTGGGCTTGCCGATCTTGTGGTGTTTGTCACCAGTCCCGATAAACTTGCCAACGCAGTGCCTTTCGAGGTTTTGAGGGAGTGGGCCCCATTGACCCGTTGGGCGTTTGTCCTCAACAAGTCGGATTTGGTAACCAATCCCGCTGCCAATGCCTCAGACTGGGCGGACCGACTATTTTCGATTGGTTTTCCCGGGGCCAAAATTCACACCACCATTGCCTCACAACAAAATAATTCCGGAGTATCGGGATTGGCATCGGCGCTTTTTGCCCAACGGCCACCCTCGCGCGTGAGGCTACTTCGTCATGAGGCTTTTTTGCGGGTGGGGCAAAAAGCTCTTGCTTCCGAGCGAATCGATGGACTGGATCTTGGTCGGGCCAAGCTTCTTGCCCGCAAAGGGGAATTGGCGGTCGGTCTTCATAATGCCCTGATCAAGGGGCTAGGCCAGGCGGAAACATCCGAATCGTTCCGCACCATCCTGGGCGATGCGGTTTGGCAAAAACTTCCCGCAGGCGCCGGCCCGTTGTTGTTTCTGCCCCTTTGGGCCAAGGCCCGGTTTTTTTCCCTTTTGACGGGGTATCAATTTAGTCGACTGGCTTTGGCGGGGCCAACGATGATCGGGGCCGGGCTTCTGGGTTTGAGCGCGGCGGCAGGACTTTACCGTAATTATGGGCCACTCCGGCGGGTCGTTGACAACCTGGGAGATTCGTATCGGGTCGCTTTGGAACAGGCGAGAAATGATGCCAGGCACACCCTCGAGGACATGGGTCTACCTCAGGTCGAATCGGCAATTGCCCATGTCCCCACCTCCGAAACCAATGATTCTCCGCCTTGGATGCGGTTTATCGAAGATCGGATCAAGTCGTGGGCCCTGCGGGGGTCGGATGATGGCGTTTTGGAAAGTCTTGATAACGACATCGAGAAAGCTTCGGGATCGCTTGCGCGGGGAATTTGGCGATCACCTTCGGGAATGATGTCCTGGACCTTGGGGAACATTCTTCCGGCAATCATGCTTTGCTGGATTCTGTATCGGGCGGGAACGGGTTGGTACGATGCCAATTACCCAGACACTAGTTTCTTCCTTTCCTCGCTACTTTTATGGTGCGTGAGCTTTGCCCCTGGTTTCTTCTGGGTTTGGGGATTGGTCTGGAACCGGGTTCACCGAATTCCCGTAAGTGGCCTGATTCACCAGAATACCGAACCCTCCGCACTTCGCCCACTTGCCCTCGCTGCGGACGAATTGGAAGAAACCCGCCGGGAGGCGGTCCGATTGCGGGAGGGTATGGTCCAAAACCTGACCCAGCTGGAATCAGGCGAGGCCAGTGTCTGGGGAACCGTTCAAAAAGGGTAGATGGTCCAGCTGTTGGATTTCCGCTTTTTCATTTTGGTAGTTTGGGTTGTATGGAAAAAATATTCCTTCTCCTTTTGTAATCTCCCAGCTTTTTCTTGTTTTCTTTGCAACCAATGATGGACTGGAAGCGTACCAATGGTGCGTGAGTCGGGGTGTTTCCGGAGGGCTGAAACCCACTAGGAACAAATGTTCAGAAAGGAAAACCGAATTATTCGGAAATATTCCTCCCTCTCCCCGAAAAAAAAGCTAGGGTCCAACGGTTGCCATTATGCATTGTTCAAAAGATAGGTTCGACGACTTGGCGGAGAACATCCCCTCCACCTTTCCGTCAACACCTTCCACGAACAATCCAATCCAGGTTCGGTGCGATTCATCAGGAAACGCATCTTTGCAATCGGAGGGCCAGGCCATGGGCGGTCGAGCCAGGAAAAAACAGGGTGACACATTTGTGCACCCCGGACTGAGACAGCTTTCTGACCAATTGGTCCGTTTCTCTCCCCCCTTTCGCAAGGTGGAACAGGCGGAACGGGCTAGTCAGCTACTTTCTCAGGTTGATCCGAAAAAGCGTTATCCTTGGCAGTTTGTCTGCTTCAGGATCACTCTTTATCGGCCTGACTCCTATCCACACATGTTGATCCAAGGGAGCGACCTGGTACAGGACCTCCCCCGACTGATCGCCGCTCTTACCCATGCGGTCCTTCACGGGGTTGATTCCCCTGTTGCCCCCACCACCCCTACTGGCGAGTCCGCTCCCCAGGAAAAAAGCTGGTGGACTACCGAAGAGGTTTGCGCACGCTTGGGTGTGTGCAGCAAAACGATCCAGCGCTGGAAAAGGCTTGGCCTGACTGGC
>CAMBMH010000035.1 GCA_945868575.1 Singulisphaera sp. GP187
GGCCACTGGTGATCCTTGATCCGCTTTTGCACATCCTGGTAGTAGAGGTCGAATTCGCCGATCGTGTGGTTCGTTCCATAGCGGGAGTTGTAGTCGGCCAGAATGGCCTTTAGTGCGGCTTTTTTCTTCTCGGGTTCGACTTCGTTGTCTTCTTTTTCCTGTGGCAAGTCTTCCTGGATCTGCCTTACATCGGCATCCCCCTCTGCTGGTGGGGAGAAAACACAGGCAACATTCAGCGGCTGAAAATCGGGATCGGCGAGCAGCTTGGCTTTTTGCAATTCGGCAAAAAGACCATGGTATTCGATGGCATCGTTGATACTGGAAGTGGCCAGAATGGCATTAAAACGCCGCTGGCCAGTGGCGGCGTTGTGCTTGGCCAAAATCGCCTCGATGACGGCGCGTTTGCCTGGGAACGCCGACGTCCCCGTCGGCATCATTCCAGGCAATGCCGACGGGGACGTCGGCGTTCCCAGGGCGCTTGGCTTGAAGTAATCGACATGGAAGCGCAGAACATTGCCGTCTTCGATGGCGTGGGTGATGGTGTAAGCGTGGAGTTGCTTTTGGAAGAGTTCGTCTGTCGTTTGATAGGAGGCCTGCTGGTCTTCCCTCTTTACGCGGGAGGCATTGTCCTCAAAAATGGGAGTACCGGTGAAGCCGAAGAGCTGGGCCTTGGGGAAGAATTCCTTGATGGCTTTATGGTTTTCGCCAAACTGGGAGCGGTGACACTCATCAAAGATAAAGACGATGCGCTTGTTGCGTAAAGGCTCCAACTGCGTTTTGTAATTATTGCGTTTGTTCGTGCCATCAAGCGCGAGGCCGAGCTTTTGGATCGTGGTGACGATCACCTTGTCCGCGTAGTCCTCGGAGAGCAGGCGGCGCACGAGCGCGCCTGTGTTGGTATTTTCCTCAACACAACCTTCCTGAAATTTGTTGAACTCCTCGCGGGTTTGGCGATCGAGGTCCTTGCGATCCACAACAAAGAGGCATTTCTCGATATCGGGATTGTCTTTGAGCAAGGTGGAGGTTTTGAACGAGGTGAGCGTCTTGCCGCTGCCGGTGGTGTGCCAGATGTAGCCGTTGCCACAGTTTTGGTGGATGCAATCGACGATGGCTTTGACGGCATAGACCTGATACGGGCGCATCATCATCAGCTTTTGCTCGCTGGCGATGAGCACCATGTAGCGGCCGATTGAGAGGGCAAGGGGGCACTTGACCAGAAAAGTCTCGGCAAAGCTGTCGAGGTGGGTGATCTTCTTATTCGCCTCATCGGCAAACTGATAAATGGGGAGGAAGCGCTCATCCGCATTAAACGCAAAGTGGCGGCTATTGTTGTTGGCGAAATACCAGGTGTCGGTAAGGTTGCTGACAATGACGATTTGAACGAAGCATAACAGGGTTTTTGTGTAACCGTTGCCCGGGTGGTTTTTGTATTCGACGATCTGCTCCATGGCCCGGCGCGGATTGATCCCGAGGGCTTTCAGCTCGATCTGGACACAAGGGATCCCGTTGATGAGGATGAGAACATCGTAGCGGTGATGGCTGTTGTCGGTGTTGATGCGAAGTTGGTTGATGACCTCAAAACTGTTTTTGCACCAGTCCCTGATATTGACCAGGGTATAGTTCAGAGGTGTGCCATCGTCGCGGGTGAAACTGGTGATGCTGCGCAGGGTCTTGGAGGCAGTGAATACATCGGGGGAAATGATTTCATCCAGCAGGCGGGCGAACTCGGAATCGGTGAGGCGGACGCGGTTGAGGGCCTCGAACTTTTCGCGGAAATTACGCTCCAGCGAGAGGCGATCGGTAATGTCCTGGCGATAGGTGTATTTAAGCTCCTTTAGTTTTTCCAAAAAACTTTGTTCGATTTCTTGTTCAGTCATTAAAGGCGCTCTTGAATTTTAACGCAGGGATTTGAATCACATGATAAATGGGAAGCTTCCCAAGTTTTACCCTTGCGGGTGTTTACTCCTGGCGAGGGGTGCCTGTAATTGTGGTGCGCAAAAAGTGCCGCAATAAATCGTAATTGCTTCACTTGTAATAGTATACCACATCAACGATCCAAGCTCATGTTAAACCAAATGGCTGGCAAAACCATTGGTTTGGGTAAGTTTGTCCCGGTTTGGTTTAAGCGACCAAACCGGCGCCACCGATTCCATCGTCCCAATCCTGGGGAGGTAAAAAAGGGGGCCACCTTTTCTTACCCGGAAAGTGCACCCTTATTACCCGGTCCTGCCTTTCGAATTACCAAAAAACTTCTTGCACCCCCAGCGAAACCCCAACTCCACGCCAAAAAGATACCTATGGATTTCAAATAATATTATAGGTTATACATTTAGCAATCCATTTCCCCCTCACCAACCACCCCGCCCCCCCAACTACCCCTCATACCAGTTATTCCGTACGGTTCTGATAAGATGGGCAATTTCTCATGGTTTCCTAAACCCTTTGGGGTCCCGGACACCCACTTTTGTAGCTATAATTGCTGTACCTGCCTTGTGTGGGGTGCGTAGTAAGACTGGGCCGGATTTGAACTCCGGCATTATTGAGTTGGCCCCACAATTAACCGTTCGGGAGTGGATCGTGCGACTGCGAATTGCGTGCATGGCTGCGCTTGTCCTGTTCATAGGTGCCTGGAATTCCCCCACTTTCGCCAACGGGGGCCCTTCCGCAACCAATGACCCCGCCAAAGTTGCCTTTTTCGAGTCCAAGGTCCGCCCCGCCCTCGTCGAACATTGCCAAAATTGCCACGGCACCAAGAAACAGCAATCTTCCTTGCGCGTCGATAGCCGCGAATTCCTCCTCAAGGGAGGCGATAGCGGCCCCTCGATCGTTCCCGGAAAACCCGAGGCGAGCCTCCTCGTCCGGGTGATGAAATTCGACCACGACATCAAAATGCCCCCCAAAGGCAAAATCGCCGACTCCATTATTAAAGACATCGAAACCTGGGTTCGTGATGGCGCCGTTTGGCCCGCCGAAAAGGTCAAAGCCGTCGGCCCCATGACCCCCGCCGAAGCCCGTGGCAAACACTGGGCCTTCCTCCCCGTAAAGAAAACCGAACCCGCCCGGATCAACGAAGCTGCTTTCGCCGCGTGGAACGCTTCGCCTATCGACCGCTTTGTACTGGATGCGATGACCCGCCAGGGGCTCAAGCCCTCCGCCGAGGCGGATCGCCGGACCCTGCTGCGCCGGGCCAGCTTCGACCTGACCGGACTTCCCCCCACCTTTGAAGAGATCACCGCGTTCGAAGCGGACCGCTCCCCCAACGCCTGGGAAAAACAGATCGACCGCCTCCTTGCTTCGCGTCACTATGGCGAACGCTGGGGCCGCCATTGGCTCGACATGGCCCGCTATGCCGACACCAAGGGATATGTCTTCCAGGAGGAGCGGCGCTATCCCTTCTCGTGGACCTACCGCGACTATGTGATCAACTCCCTCAACGCCGACAAGCCCTACGACCGCTTCCTCAAGGAGCAGATCGCCGCCGACCTGATGGATCTGGGTCCGGACAAGACCCCGCTAGCGGCGCTTGGCTATCTCACGCTTGGGCGGCGCTTCCTCAACAACATCAACGACATCATCGACGACCGGATCGACACGGTCATGCGAGGTCTTCAGGGGATGACGATGGCGTGCGCGCGTTGTCACGACCACAAGTTCGACCCGCTCCTTCAAAAAGACTATTACTCTCTATATGGTATTTTTTCGTGCAGCACCGAGCCGGGCGAACTCCCGCTGATCGGGCCGCCGAAAAACATCGATGCGTTCAAAACCTATGAAAAAGGGATGGCCGAACGACAGGGGAAACTCGACGCGTTCCTCGCCAAAAAACGGGTCGAAGTCCCCGAACGGGCCAGGCGCGAAGCCGCGAAATATCTGGTCGCCGCCAATTCCCAAGGCGGTCCGCGAAACCGCGACATTGGCATCCCCCTCAATGTCGCCTTCACGCCTCAAAGACAAATTACCGTCCGCTGGAGGGAATTCCTCGCGAAGCCTGGCCTCGACAAGGACCCGGTCTGGACCGCATGGTTTGCCTATTCCAAACTCAAGCCCGACGAGATCGCCGAGCGCGGAGGAGACATCCTCTGTGAACTTGTAAACCAGGGTCCCGAAAAGGTTCACCCCGTCATTCTGGACGGATTCCTCGCGGCCGCCGCGCCCAAATCCCTTTATGAAGTGGCCATGGCGTATGCCCGGGCGTTTGATCGCGCCATCGCCGCCAAACCCGACGACAAGAACCTTGTCGCGATCCGCAATGTCCTTTTTGCCAAGGATTCCCCCACGGACCTTCCCGCCGACAGGATCGAGCAATACTTCAACCGGGCCGATGACAACGAGGTCAAGGGGCTGAAATCCAGCATCGACAAATACCGCGCCACTTCGGTGGGCGCGCCTCCCCGTGCCCATGTGCTTCAGGAGACTCCCCGCCCCAACAGCCACCGTGTCTTCCTCCGGGGTAATCCCGGCAACCCGGGGCCCGAAGTCACCCGCCACTTCCCCGAAGTCCTCTCAGCGCCCGACGCCAAGCCTTTCCAAAAGGGAGGCGGTCGTCTGGAACTGGCCGAGTCGATCGCAAGCTCATCCAATCCCCTCACAGCACGGGTTTTAACCAATCGCGTCTGGATGATCCACTTTGGCGATCCGATCGTCCGCACCCCGGGCGATTTTGGCGTGCGAGGCGATGCGCCTACCCATCCCGAACTTCTCGATTGGCTGGCAGGGACCCTTGTCGAGGATGGCTGGTCGCTCAAGAAGCTGCACAAAAGGATCCTGATGTCGATGGCCTGGAGGCAATCGGCCGAGGTCCCGGACAATTCCGCTGCGAAAGATCCGGAAAATCGCTGGCTCTCCCACGCCAACCGTCGCCGTGTCGAATTCGAGGCCCAGCGCGATGCCCTGCTTTTTACAGCAGGACAACTCAAGGAAGGACACGAAGGCGCCTCGGTGGAGCTGCTTGTTCTCCCCTGGCCCACCACCCGGTCGATCTATGGCTTCATCGACCGGCAAAACCTCCCCGGACTCTACCGCACATTCGACCTGGCCAGTCCCGATGTCGCCACACCCCGACGACACAACACCACGGTCCCGCAACAGGCGCTCTTCTGGATGAACCATCCGATGACCATCGAGATGTCCCAGAAATTTGTCCGCCGCCCGGAGATCCTCTCACAGACCGATCCCGCCGCCAAGGTTTCGGCAATGTACCGGATCCTTTTTGCGCGCAATCCGTCCCCGGCCGAGATCGCCGACGGATTGGACTTTGTCGGGGTGAGCCTCTCGTCGGGACCGCCCCATCCCGAACAACTGGACCCCTGGGAACAGTACGCCCAGGCGCTTTTCTGCACAAACGAATTCGTCTTTGTCGATTGAGGACAAAATGACCATGCAACCGAACCTGACGAATGATTTCCATCCCTCCCCCATGAATCGCCGCCAATGGCTTTCACGGATGGGCATGGGTATGGGCGGAATGGGCCTCGCCTCGCTCCTTTCCACGACCAACTCCTTCGCCAACACCGAAGTCAAATCGTCCAATCCGCTGGAGCCCCGGGGCCCCCATTTTCCCGCGAAAGCCAAACGGGTCATCCACCTGTTCATGAACGGTGGACCCAGCCATGTCGATACCTTTGATCCCAAGCCCGAACTGACCCGCCAACACGGAAAGCCCCTCGCCCGCCCCAACCTGGGCACCGAGCGCAAGACAGGCGCCGCGCTCGGATCGCCTTTCAAGTTCACGAAACATGGCCAATCGGGCCTCGAAATTTCGAGCCTCTTCCCCCATGTCGCGCGCATGGCCGATGATCTTTGTGTCATCCGCTCGATGCACGGCGATGTGCCCAACCACGAACCGTCTCTGCTTTTGCTCAACTGTGGCGACGCACGACAAATTCGACCCAGCATGGGGAGCTGGATCACTTATGGCCTTGGCGCGGAAAACCAGAACCTGCCTGGCTTCATCGCCATGTGTCCGGATGGTTACCCGATCCAGGAGACACAAAACTGGCAATCAGCGTTCTTGCCGGGCGTTTTCCAGGGAACCTACATCAACACGCGCCACACCGATATCGACAAGCTGGTCGAGAACATCCGCAACGCCCGGTTGCCCCTTACCCAACAGCGCAGACAGCTCGATCTTGTAGCCCGCCTCAACGCGCGGCACATGGACCAGCACAAAGGCGACAGTGCCCTGGAGAGCAGGATCCAGTCGTTTGAGCTGGCCTACCGGATGCAGATGGACGCGACCGATGCGTTTGATGTCAACCGGGAAACCAAGCAGACTCTGGATCTTTATGGTCCGGGACTCCAAGCCCGCCAGATGATCATTGCCCGTCGGCTACTGGAGCGGGGTGTCCGCTTCGTCCAGGTTTGGCACGGCGCCGGTCAACCCTGGGACAGCCACGACGACCTCGAATTCAACCACAAAAACCTCGCCAAGGAATGCGACCAGGCGATTGGTGCCCTCCTCTTTGATCTCAAGCAGCGTGGAATGCTTGAAGACACCCTGGTCCTTTGGGGCGGGGAATTTGGACGCACACCCACGGTCGAGCTCCCCACGCCGGGAGCCAACCAGGGGAAGATCAACGGTCGCGATCACAACCACTGGGGCTTCACCATGTGGATGGCGGGGGGTGGCGCCAAGGGTGGCTATGCCCACGGCGCGACGGACGAATTCGGCTTCCAGGCCGTCGAAAAGAAGGTCCACTTCCACGATCTTCAGGCGACGATCATGCACCTGCTCGGGTTCGATCACGAGAGGCTGACCTATCGCTTCGCGGGGCGCGATTTCCGTCTCACCGATCTGTATGGCAATGTCGTTCGCGACCTGATTGCCTAAAAGGAAACGCTTCGCCCATGAACGACTCCGATCCCGACTGGAACGGTGATGCACCATTCGGGAACGGACCCGATGAGGAGTTCACCCTGGACCGCGACCAGGTCATGATCATGACCATCGCAGTCGAGGCGGGGATGGGAGCGGCGGCGCTTGGCATCGGCTATTATTTTGACATTCCTTTTGCCAAATCCATCCACCTTTATCCGCCCGACTGGTTCGCGCTTGGTATAGGCGCGATTTCGGCGCTTATAGCTGCACTGATTGCGATTTTCATACAAAGGCTACCTTTTTCTTTCACTAAACAATTGAAAGAGGACAGCAACCGGGTGGTATCCAATCTGTTGGGACAATGCACGCGACCCGACCTGATAGGAATCGCGATGCTGGCGGGCGTGGGCGAAGAGTTGTTGTTTCGCGGTTTGTTTCAACAAGGGCTTATGTTCGCGGTTCCCGAAGACTGGCTCGCCGCGGGACCATGGATCGTCACCGCAATCGTCGCGCTTCTTTTCGGGATGCTTCATTCCATCAGCATTCCCTATGTGGTCGTCGCGACAATCGCCTCGGTGGGCTTGAGCGTATTATTTATCACGACAGGCGATCTTTTATCGTGCATTGTTTGCCACGCCCTCTATGATCTGGTGCTGCTTCTGGTGCTGGTCAAACCCCGGGAAATCACGGAAGAAGATGAGGAGTAAAGCCTCACCCTTTCCCTGGCCAATTCCATTTCAAATATACTTCGCGCCGATTTGCTTTCGACAACAAACCCATCCGGATCTCGCAACGGATGGGGTTTCCCGATCAGTCTTGCTGATAGGGTTGACTGATTACGCTATAAGGCCTACTTACTCCACATTGGATATCTTTTTCAGGGCCAGGTAAAGCGCCTGGGTGCCCTTTCGCCCCATGCCGTGCGATTTGACCGCGCGGTATAGCTGTTCGGCCAAGGCAACCCCGGGAAGGGCGAGCCCCATCGCCCGCGATTCCTCCAGAACGATCGCCAGATCCTTGAGGAAGTGTTCCACAAAGAAACCGGGTTCGAAATCCCCCTTGAGGATGCGCGGACCGAGATTGTTGAGCGACCAGCTCGCCGCCGCCCCACCCCCGACCGATTGCAGCACCGTGTCGAGATTCAGACCCGCCTTGTAGCCATAAAGAAGCGCTTCGCAGACGCCAACCATGTTGCCGCCGATGAGCACCTGGTTGACCATCTTGGTGTGTTGGCCGGATCCCGCGGGACCCTGGTGGATGATGGCTTTGCCCATCGCCTCGAAACAGGGGCTCACCGCGTCAAAGACATCCTTTTCGCCGCCCACCATGATCGAAAGAGCCGCGTTTTTGGCGCCGATGTCGCCTCCCGAAACGGGCGCGTCCAGGGCGTGACACCCCTTTGCCTTGGCCGCTTCGGCAATCTCGCGAGCCAAGCTGGGCTGGCTCGTGGTCATGTCGACAAGAATCGTTCCCGGACGCGCCCCCGAAAGGGCACCTTGAGAACCAAGAAACACCTCGCGCACATCAGGCGGAAAACCGACGATCCCAAAAACGATGTCCGACTTGGCCGCCAGTTCGGCCGGACTCTTCGCCCAGGTCGCGCCCTGTTCCACCAAAGGCGCCGCTTTGGATTCGGTCCGGTTGTAGACAACCGCCTTGTAACCCCTTTTGATCAGGTGCTCGCACATCCAGCGCCCCATGACGCCTGTGCCCATCCAGCCGATGGTGGTGGTTTCCGGGGATGCTTTGCGGAGATGGGACATGGGATTTGTTTCCAAATTTTTCCTCTTTATTTTGTTTTGCCGCTTACGCGCCGTGCCAGTCGATTTCGCGAACCTGGAGGGCGTGCTTGTTGATGAAGTCGCGGCGGGGTTCGACCTTTTCGCCCATCAGGGTCCGGAAAAGTTCGTCCGCCTTGGCGGCATCGTCCAGCTTGACCTGCATGAGGATCCGCTTGGCCGGATCGAGCGTCGTTTCCCAAAGCTCTTCGGGGTCCATTTCACCAAGGCCTTTGAACCGGGTGATGGTCATCCCCTTTTCGCCAAGCTTGCGGATGTCGACGGCCAATTCGCGAAGGTCCGAAAGACGGCTCGAGTCCTCGTGCTTGCCCAGGGCAAGGCGAAGCGCGGGCTCGCGACCGGCGACCCGGATCTGGGGAACCAGATCGTTGGCGTTGAGGCCAAAAGGCGCCAGCGCCGCGATCCCCTTGTTGATTTCGCGGACCTCGTGAAGTTCCTGCGCGTGGAACGATTCCCCGGCCGCCTGTTGGCCGACCGCCTCATCGACCACCACAAGCAATTTCCCCTGCGCGGCGAGCTTTTCGGTCAGGTTGTTGCGATGTTCATCGACTTCAGCGCGAGTGAAGAACCAGTTCTCGATTCCGGCGCCGATGACCCGGTGACTCGGAAGGGGACCGGCGGGATTTTTCACATCCATCCTGGCGACCAGATTGGGAAGCGGGATGCCGCGGCGCTCAAGCGTGCCGATCGAATCCTCAAGTCGGCCAAGCTGGTTGATCAGTTCGCGCAACTTCTCGCCTTCGACCTTGGACGGTTCGGGCAGGGTGCCTGTCGCCGGTCCAGCCGAAGCAGCCTGGGGGGGATAAATCAAAAGCGAAACATCCTGGAGACCCCGGTCAAGGAGTTCGCGGACCATCTGTTCGCCGGTGTTCACATAGCGTGTCTGCTTGCGCTGGACGACTTTATAAAGAGGCGGGCGGGCGACATAGATGTGGCCCATCTCGACCAATATGCGCATTTGACGGTAGAAAAATGTCAAAAGCAGCGTCCGGATGTGCTGACCATCGACATCGGCGTCGGTCATGATGATGACGCGGTTGTACCGGAGGGTTTCCTTCATCTTCTCGTAGGTCGCTTCGTTGCCGATGTCGACACCGATCGCGGAGATGAGGGAGATGATTTCGTTGTTGGCGAGAAGGTTCTCCATGCGGGCCTTCTCGACATTGAGCGGCTTGCCGCGCAAGGGGAGAATCGCCTGGATCATACGGTCGCGGCCTGCCTCGGCGGAGCCACCGGCCGAGTCACCTTCCACGAGGAACAGTTCGGATTCGTCCCGTTTGCGGGTGGTGCAGTCGAACAGCTTTCCGGGAAGGCTGCCTCCTCCCAAAAGCGATTTGCGATCGCGGACCGCTTTGCGCGCCTTGGCCGCGGCTTCGCGGGCTTCGGCCGAACGGATGACCGCGCCCATAATCGATTTGGCGTGCTTGGGGTTCTCTTCGAGATACTTGCCCAGCGTTTCGGCCACAGCCGAAGCGACGGCTGGTTCGACATCCGCGTTGAGCAGACGGATCTTGTTTTGGGATTCGAACTGGGGTTCGGGGTGCTGGATCGAAATGATCGCCGTCACGCCGGTCCGGTAGTCCTGTCCTTCGGGTTTGATCTTTGTGAAAAAGCCCTCTTTTTCGCCATAAGCGCCCAGGGCCCGGGTCAGCGCGATACGAAAACCGGTAAGGTGCGTTCCGCCCACGGGGTTGTAGGCGTTGTTGGCGTAACAGCGAACACGCTCCTCCTCGCCGGAGGTGTATTGCAGCGCGACTTCGACCTTGATGTTTTCAAAATCGCGTTCGACAGGAATCGGGGGATGGATCGTGTCTTCGTTGCGGTTCATCCACGCGACATACTCGGCGACACCGCCTTCGTAGTGGTACTCTTCGGTCTTGTTGATGCGGGCGTCGGTGAGGTGGAAGTGGAGCCCCTTGTTGAGGAACGCCAGCTCGCGCAGACGACTTTCCAGGGTGTCAAAATCGAAGGCGAGCTTGCCGAAGATCTCGACATCGGGGAGGAAGGTCACCTTGGTGCCGGTTCCCTGGCCGGGACCAATATCGCGCACTTCAGAGACGGCGCGGCCACGCTCGTACTGTTGGGTGTAGACTCGTCCGTTGCGGCGAACTTCCGCTTCGGTCCAGTGGGAGAGCGCGGTGACCGCTTTGGCGCCCATGCCGTGAAGACCCGCCGATACCTTGTACGCTCCCTTGTCGAACTTGCCACCCGCGCCGACTGTCGTCATGACGACTTCGAGGGTTGGCTTGCCAGCCTGTGGGTGCATGTCGACGGGGATACCACGGCCATCATCGCGGACCGAACACGATCCATCGACATCGATCTTCACATGGATGTGCTTGCAGAAACCGGCCAGCGCCTCGTCGACCGCGTTGTAGACAAGCTCATAAACGAGGTGGTGGAGACCGGTCGTGTTGATATCGCCGATGTAGACACCAGGACGGCGGCGGATGTGGTCGGCGTCGCGCAAAATCTGGACATTACCACTATCGTAATCGCTTGTGGTGTTGATGAGGTCGCCGTTGGTCTGCGCTTCGTTTGCCGGAACTTCGTTGCTGATACCATCATTTACAGGGGCGTTGCTGGGTTCGGTCATGTTCGTCTCGGTACCTCGTTTGGGATCGTATGCGGTTTTGGTTGTTTCGTGTTTTTGTTTCAGAAGTCGCCTGTCCTGACCTGAGCATGCCATTCCTCAAAATGGGAGAACCTGCGTCAGGGGATCGGCCTTTGTGTGCCGGACCTTGGGTTGCCCGGGTTGGGCGGTGTTTTGGGTCGGAACTCCGAGGCCGCGAGGCGGATTCGGAGTTCTCCTATCTTTTCTTGGGGAAGCAACTCCCTGATCCTGGCCAAAAGAGGCCTTTTGTGGAACTGTGTCATTTCATGCACAAGGATTGTATCCCGGACATGGATCTCAAGGACACCCTTCCTGAGCGCCCCCGGTTTGGTCGCCTTCGCGGCGATGGGCCCGGCGATCTCGCCTGCGGCTTTGGTCCAGGCTTCTTCAAGGGCGGCCCGTTTGGTCTTTTCCCCCCAGCCACGGGCCAAAAAGAGCCGCGCCAGAAGTTCGCCAAACTTTTCCGGACCCGGGTCGGGTTTTTCGTAGCGCGGCGCCATGGCATGTCACCCCGATACTTTACAACCAGCCCAGAGCAACCACCCGTCAAGGCAACCATCCGGGATTGTCTCCCGGATTTGTAGCCTATCAACTCATCGGCATGACCAGATAAAGGTAGGAAGAACCGGCCCGGAACAGGACCGGCTTGCCCGGACTGGAAAGCTCCATCTGGAGTTCCGCTTCGGGTGGCATGGTTTTGAGCATGTCAATGAGGAACTGCGGATTGAAACTGGTGCTGATTTCCTCGCCATCGTAATCTACGGCCATTTCAATCTTCGATTTTCCACCCAATGCCGCCTGGGCTTCAAAGGTGATTTGTCCCGATTCGAGGTGGAAATTGAGGCGCTTGGTCTCGTCGTCGCTCATGATCGACGCCTGGCGCACGCCCGAAAGGAGCCCGCCCGCCGAAACCGTCAGCTTGATCGCCGCAGTCTTTGGCAGGATGGCGCGATAGTCGGGATAGCGCCCCTCGATGAGGCGGCTGTAAAGAACCGAGCAATCGGTCCGGAAAAAGATCTCGTTGGTCCCAACCTTGATCTTGACGATCTCGTCATCGTCGGTCAGGTTGCGGTCGAGCACGCCAAGGGTTTTCGAGGGAACGACGGGGCCGTTGGTTCCGGTCGTGTGGCCGCCTACCGATTTGGCCGGTCCCTGCGCCAGGGCAAGGCGTCTTCCATCGGTCGCGATCAGACGAGCCTCATCGGATTCGAGTTCCCAGAGAACGCCGGTCATCGTGTAGCGGGCGCTCTCGGTAGCGCACGAAAAGACCGTCCGGCGAATCATCTCGCGAAGATCCCCGGCGCGGATCTCGTGCCACATGTCCTCCCCAAATTCCGGGACATCGGGGAACTGTTCGGGATCCTCGTAGGGGAGCTCAAAGCGGAGCTTTTTCCCCTTGATGGTCAGCCCATCGCTGGTCGATTCGATCTCAAGCTGGTCCTCGCGGGCTTCGCGGAGGATGGCGATGATCTTTTGGGCCGGCAAAAGGGCTTTGCCCGGCTTGATCACCTCAACCCCGCCCACATCGAGGCGCAGGCCAAGTTCAAGGTCTGTAGCAAACAGGTTGCAACGCATCTCATCCGCATGGGCCTTGATGTTTCGCAGAACCGCTTTGACATCCTTGGACGGAACCGCCGTCGAGGCTAACTGACAAGCCGAGAGGAATGCCTCACGGTGGCAGATGATTTTCATTCGCTGTTTGCTCCAAAACCCGGCAAAAACACGGGAAGGGAACTCAAAGGCAACGGGTCGTAAAATCCCATTTGCATTGGATGTTCTCCGCAACCTCCTGGTCTCCTGGCATTGCCCGGGAGAAGCTGAGGTTTGGGCCTGAAATTGCCCGTGTCTTCCATACCACCTTTTTTATGAAAATTTGGTGGTGGTAATAGGGTGCTGATCCGGTTCCCAGGAATCGTTTCCATCGAACTTTATCCCGTTAGCAGAGAAAGGGTTGCAAACTGAAAATATTTGGGGAAAACCGGTCAGTAACGGGTTCACAACCTGTCGAGAGCAGTTCACAGCGGTCGATAGCCCGGAAGCCATGCAAACAGCTGCCGGAACTGTCGACCATCCATTGACATGCTGTGAACAGGTTTTCCCCAATAGTAGTCCTAAGTATAATTCAGATAAGTTCTTGCGACGATTTTACAAGTTGGGAAAACGCTTTGTCCGAGCGTTGGCGTTGCTTCACCCGGGCCAGTCCGCTCAGGATTGTTTTGTGATCTCTTCCCCCCAAGGCATGCCCGATCGCTTCGAGTGGAAGGTCCAAAACTTTGCGCAAAAGGTGCATCGCCGCCTGGCGGGCTTCGTTGATCTTTTTGGATCGCGATTTACCGCGTAGCTGTTTCATTGGAACGCCAAATTCTTTGGCAACCGCCTCAAGAATCCGTTCGGTGTTCGGTTTGGTGGGATCGGCCGGAATGGGCCCCTTTGTTGGCGTTCGTTTGAGCGATTGGCAATAGACAGAAATCGGACCAGGCAATGTGGGCATCTTGCGTGCAAGAATCGGCAGGTCACTCTTGGGACGATCCAATTGTCCCTGAAGGAAAAGTTTCCTGAGCCAAATCAGGCGGCTTTTCTCGCGCCAGGGGGCAAGTTCCACCAAAATTCCCCCGCGAAGCCGCCCGGAAAGCCTGGTGGTGCTGGCAAGTTTGCCCAAAGCCTGGGAGCTGAGCACCATTGTCGGGCGACACTGGGCCTGGCGTTGATCCAGAATATTGCAAAGGCGCTCTTCCATGGCCGCGGCAAACGGCTCCAGATCGTCGAGGATGAGCCAATCGACCTCAACAAGCTCCCGACCTTCGTAATACTCGGAATGGGGCGATTTAAGTGATGCAAGCAGATCCCTGGGGCCAAGAAGTCTCCACGAAGACCCAGGAGCCACCTCCATAAGCCGCGCCAGCCCCTCTTCGGCCAGGCGGGTTTTTCCCGAACCGTTGCGCCCCCGAATAAGCACTGGAGGAACGGGCTTGGACTTCTTTATTGCGACAATGTGGCGCAACACCGCGCGACGGGCTGCCCGATTTTCATCAACGGAGATCCACCCCGATGCATTCATTCCCCGGACTCCGGGGTGAGTCGGCGGACTACTTTGACCAATCTTTGGGAAGCTTGATCGATTGCCTGGATAGTGGTGTCGTGCCCCAGGCTGATGCGGATGGCGCTTCGGACCCGCTCTTCGGGCAGACCCATCGAGGTAAGGACTCCCGAAGGTAAAATACTCCCCGAGGAACAGGCAGAACCTGCCGAAACAGCGACCTTTTCCAGATCCAGCGCCATAAGCAGCAAATCGGCCCGGATCCCCGGAAACGAAAGGTTGAGAATGTGGGGCATCCCGGCTCCGTTCCTTTGTCCCGTCCCGGTTTCTTTGCTGTTTTCATTTCCGGGTCCATTGACCAGAAAAGGGACACTCTGTTCCCGGAGCGAATCCAGGAAACGACCGCGGATCACTTTGGTGCGGGTCTGGAAATCGGTCATGTCGGCAATCGCCTCGGCCAATGCGGCTGCCATGCTTGTGGCCAGGGCAGCGGATTCGGTTCCCGGACGGTTTCCCTCTTGTTGGCCGCCGCCAAAAAAAAGCGGCCGGAGTTTCACGCCCCTTCGAACGAGAAGAGCCCCGGCACCAACCGGCCCACCAAATTTGTGCGCGCTGAACGCCAAACTTTGAACGGAAAGTCTGTGGAAATCGACTCCGAATTTCCCAACCGCCTGGGTGGCATCGGTATGGATGCGCCAACCGGGAATCATTCTGGTTAACTGTTCGCCCAGTTCAGCGACAGGCTGGATCGCCCCGGTCTCCTGGTTGGCCAACTGGAGAGAAACAAGACCTGTTTTTTGATCAGATGCTTTTGACAAAACCTCTTGCGCCAAACCAGAGACGATCCCCATTCCATCGGGCTTTACCAGTCGAAGGGGATGTCCTGACTTTTCCAGATTTTGAAGCCCCTGAAGCACACTTGCGTGTTCGATCAGGGAGCTTACCAAGGAAGCAGTTTGACCAATCGCACGGGCGTGACCAAAAAGCGCGAGATTGTTCGCTTCGGTGGCGCCGGAGGTGAAGAGAACCTCATCGGGAAAAGCCCCAATAAGAAAAGCTATTTTTTCTCTCGCATCTTCCAAAATACGCCGCTGGGCCCGGCCGGCGAAATGGGTGCTTGCGGGATTGCCTGGAACTTTTTGCCAGGCGCTTATCATTGCATTCCTGGCGCAATCCCTCAGGGTCGAACTAGCGGCATGATCCAGATAGATTGCCCCCAAAGGCCCATACCCGCCTGAAATCACCCCTGAATTGGGCACCGGGGTTGGCGAAAAAGTTGTCAAAGTGGTTTCGGGGGAATAATTCACACTTAGCCCAGTTCAAAAGTCGTGATACCAAAAATGGTTTCCGGCGCGATCGTTGGTGCCGTCCCCTTGTACATCCGCGCCGTTTCAAAAACGACTTCCATTCCCCAATCGGTCGCCATCCTGCACGCCACCCGGTTGGGCTGTGGCAGATCCCAAAGGACATCATCGGCAGGATCGAGATGGGCGCAAAGACTCACAAGAATTTCCCGCGCGCTGATCGCCGACTTCGCAAAAAGCGGTCCTATGCGGTATCCCTGATCGGTCGGTCGAATCACCCCGTAGCCAACCAGGGTTTTGACCTCGTGTCCCCTGACCATTTGGGTTTGCAGGATAGCTTTGCCAACATGTCCCGGCGCATGGATCCACGATTGTAAAAACGCGGCCCTTGGCCCGGGAAAATAAAGAGCATCAAAGGTTCCAATCACGCCCGAGGGTATCCGTGCAAGTTCGACGAGGTTATGGTCCTGGGGTAAATCGTCAGCGGCAATCCTGGGACGCGACTGGCAAAACGCTCCAGCTTTTCCCTTGTAGCGAAGCTGGTGGTGGGCGGTCTCAAAGCCGCCCAGTTTGTGGTAATTCTTCTCCTGGGCCAGTACGCCATCCTCACCCATGACCCTTGTGCCAAGGTGTTCCATGGCCTTTCGCGCCAGTTTCAGGCCAATATTCCCACCCCTATATTCGGGCCGGACAATAAACAACCCAATGAAGCCATAGTTGGCTCCATAACGCACGGCCGATATTCCCCCAGCCAATTTGCCATCGACCCGGGCGCCAAAAAAACCTTCCGGATCCGCGGCAAAATAGCATTGACCATCGTGATAGCCCGGGGCCCAACCCTCCTCGCGAGCCATTTCCAAAATCGTTTTCAGCCCCTCTTCACCCAAAGGACCGATTTCGACTTCCATGTTCATTCCGGTGTCCTTGCTTTATGCGTGACGATGCGGTTTTCCCTTAGGCTTCGGTTGGCCATATGCGCGGCAAACGCCGCATCGATCCCGGTCAGCAAAGGCGCGGACGGCTGTTTGCGCTCGCGCACGGCCTTGACCCAGTCGAGGATATGGATCATCTCGCCATCGGGCTGGTCGTAAAAATCGGCGCCACGGCGCCCCTTGCCCAGGATTAGTTCCTCGGCCTTGATGGTTTTACCCGGATCGGGAATCACCTGCATCGCACCCCTGTCGCAATAGATCGACCCTTCGGTCCCCATGAAGGTGATCATCGCGCCAAAGCGGGCGTTGGAAAATGTCCCCTCAAAGTGGGCGGTCACGCCACTCTGATAAGTAAGCAGTGTCTGCACGCTGTCGGGCGTCTCCCAGATCCCTTCGGCTTTGACAAAGTTCCCCTGTGACGCGGCGGACAGGGGCTCGGTAAGGTTCAAAAGTCCGTGAGCGACATCGATCCAGTGGACCATCAGGTCGGTGAAGATCCCACCTCCAAAATCCCAAAACCAGCGCCAGTGGACCATTTTGTATGGGTCGTAATCCTGGCCGGGCGCCGTCCCGAGGAAACCCTTCCAATCGACGGCCGAAATTGGGATTTTCGGGATGTCTTTGGTAAATCTGGGTTGGTTGCGGTTCCAACTCAGATGGACCTTGTGAACCTTGCCGATGCGCCCTTCGCGGATCAGTTCGCCGGCCCGGAGAATATGGGGCATCGAGCGCTGTTGCATCCCCACCTGCACGATGGATTTCGATGCTGCGCCCGCCTCAAGCAGCGCTTTTCCCTCGGCGGGGTCGTGTGTGAGCGGTTTCTCGACATAGACATCCTTGCCCGCTTTGCACGCGGCGATGGTCATGGGGGCGTGCCAATGGTCGGCCGCGCCAATCAGGACCACATCAATATCTTTTTTGTCGAGAATTTCCCGGAAATCCCGGGTGATGAAAAGTTCTTTTGTCGATCCCGGGGCGATCGTCTCCAGATGCTCTTTGGTGGTGGCAATCGAGTCATCCCGCACATCGGCCAAAGCGACGATCTTTAGCCCGGGAACCTTGACCAATGAGCGCATCAGGTGCCTTGCCCGTCCGCCCGAACCGAGCACGCCAAGCCGGATTGTCTCCGAAGGCGAGGCGGCTTTTGTGGACGGGAGACCCAGCACTGATGCCACACCCGTGGCGGTTCCCGTGGTCGCGGCGATTTGGATTGTTTCGGCCAGCCAATCGCGCCGATGGGGTGTGTTGGTTAGGGCGTTGGAGTTCATTTCGGATTCTCCCTGGGGGGGGTGAAGGAAGAGACAAAAGGAAGGCCGGAGTCGCGAGCTCTTGGCCGAACGCCTTCAAAGGGTCCGGAAAGTGGAGGAAACAGGGTGCGATAGATCGGCCAAACATCCTTCATCCGGACAGCCATCTCAGGGCCGGGAATAGGATTGAGTTTTGTCCCCGGATCATTGATTTTGAATGCGGGGTGATATTCGGCGAAGTCCAGAAGTTTTTTGGCGGAAATATCCTGGGGGGGTTCGATAACCCGTTGGACAACAATTGTTCCCATGGAACATCCGGCGATAACGACAGGCTTTGGCCCGGAATTTTCCAGAAAATCCAGACCCCTTACGGTGTATCCCGGCATGATCATCAGAGGGGCGATGATTTGCCCTGACTGGAGATCCCAAATATAAACCGCCCCCTCGGAACTCGACGACGAGGCCAACTCCCTGCCCATTTCGGGAACAATAATACCATTGGAACCGGTCACCGAACTGTTGTGCAACATCGTGTCGGGCAGGGGATTGCCTGTTTTCGTGTCCCAGTAACGCATGGTGTTGTCCTCACCGCCGCTGAGAAAATGGGTGTCGTCCAGAAACGAGATAATCGAGACCGATGACGCATGCCTTGGCACGGGCGCATCGGGAAACAGCGGCTTGACGAGGTCGGAATTCCATAAGCGCACTCGCATGTCCTCGCCGCCTGTGGCGATCACCGAGCCGATCGCGATGGAGGTCACGCCGCCCGCATGGGCGCGGGTGGGACCAACGATCCTGGGGGGATTGCTCCCCAAGTATGCGACCCGAAGATCACCCCGGGAATCTCCCCATCCCAACAGGATGTCATTGTTGCCAAACGCCCACGCGCTGACCGCTTCGGTTTCCGGAATGGGGATGGGACGGCCATCCGCCTGGAACAGTTCGATCTTTCGGGCGTTATCTCCTTGGGTTTCGAGGACAAAATGGGATCCGGGTTTGTCCCCGATGATTGCGGTTGCCTTGGAACGCATGGGGTCTGGGGGAAGGATCGTTTTCAATTCCTGATTTTCCATATCCCAAATAAAGACCGAGCCTTCCGCGTCAAGCATGGCGACCTTGTTGCCCATTAGCGCGATGGATTTCCCCTTCACGGGAAGCGTCCTCAGCGAATCAAGGAAGCCGGGCGCATCAAAATCAATCGTCCGATCCCATCCCGTCGCGGGCGTTTTTTTGAACGCATCGGAAATCGGAAGCGTGGAGCCGACCCGCACCGATTCCCCAAACCGCATCGCCAAAAGCCCCTTCCGGTTGACAAGGAACTGGTCCATGGGAATTCCGGTGCGGATGATCACCCGGTTTTTTGGAATCGTATCCCACAGGCAACAGACATTGTCATCGCCTCCCGCAAGCAAAAGCGGCTCGGTTGGATGGGGAACGATTGTCCGAAGTGTCGCGTTATAGACGAGCTGGCTGGATGCGGGGCGTCCCGATTCGGTGTGCCATATACGAATGGTGTTGTCTTCGGAACCTGTCAAAAGCCACTGGGGATTCTTGCTAAAAGCCAGGCAAGTCACATCCCCATCGTGACCAACCTGATACTTCAAATTGCCTGTGTTCCATTCGCGAACGGAAACCCGTTGGTCGGTCGATCCGCTGGCGAGAAGCTTGCCATTGGGGCTAAATGCCAAACAAAGGATTTTTTCAGGGTGCCCAAATGTCACATTATGTAGAAGGCCCGATTTTGTGTTCCAGACCCTTATGTCACCCCGGTCGTTTCCGGCCGCCACATAATTCCCATCGGGGGTCATTGCCATACATGTGAGAACTCCCTGAAGTCCTGCAAGTGGTGTGGAAACCTGATTGTCTGTTGGGTCCAAAAGGGTAAGGGTGTGTTCGGTTCTCGCGATCAAACGCCCGTATGTCGCAGAAAAAACCACTTCCCGAACAGTTTCTCCGACTTCAGCCCAACCCTTGACATCCAACCAGGTAGTTCTTGTGGCGGCCGAACGGTTTTCCAGCAAAAAAACCTGCACCATCTTTCCGCGGGCCAAAGCGATTTGCTTCCCTCCCGGGGCGAGTGTCACGGCATCAAACCCGTCCCCGATATAAGTTGGATCCAAACGATCCGAAAAATTCCAATCAAACAGTTTTCCCGAACCATCCAGCACCAGAAGTTTTTCCTTCCCTTCCGCGACATAAAACAGTGCGGTTCGTATTCCTCTTAATGCCTTTGATTCCACCCCAGGAGTCCATTGGGCAATGGTGGGTGGAAATTGTGCTGGATCATGCACCCTAACCGAACAGTCATCCCCAAAGGTCATGTATAATTTTCCCGAGGGGGACCATGCCGCGCCCCGGACCGCCTGATTGTGCACCACATACGATCTGATCCATGCAAAACCATCGACAATCGCGCCCAGACGAAGCCGTTCCAGTTCAATTCGGGTCTTATCTGTCTCGTGTCCCAACGCGGCGGCGAACCAGACGGCCGCCTTGGTCAGGTCGTTTGCCTGCAATCTTTCGAACCCGACTGTTTCCTGAAGTTGACCCATGCTCCGGGCGTTTTGCCTCACCCGGTATTCCATCGCAAGAAAGGCGAGCATCGTGGCCATCATCACGCCTGCGCTGATGAAGCCGATGCTGGCGGCACCGGCCGGATTGCGCTTGCACCATTTCCAGCCCCGTTCCACCCAGGAAGCGGGCCTTGCATTGATCGGATTATTCGAAAGAAACGCGGCAAGGTCCTCCGCGAGTTCCGTCGCGGTCTGGTAACGGCGCACGGGATTTTTTTGAAGACATTTCAGACAGATTGTTTCCAGATCAATCGGGATTCCCGCTCGGAGCTTGCGCGGGGTGACCGGATCCCTGTCCACCGCCATCCGGATCGTTTCCAGTGGGCTTTCCCCCCGAAACGGAGGCTGGCCCGTGAGGAGTTCGTAAAGGATCGCGCCCAGGGCGTGGATGTCGGTGGCTGGCGAAAGGTTTTTGTGCTGCCCCATCGCCTGTTCGGGCGCCATGTATCCCGGCGTTCCCATGACAACACCCGTTTGAGTCAGGTCGGAATCGTCGCTAATATCCTTGGCCAGGCCAAAATCGCACAGTTTCACCCGAACACCACCCAGGCGAATGTGGCCGTTGACATCGGGTTTTGGGGGCGGGTCGATCAACATTACATTGCCAGGCTTGAGATCCCGGTGGAGTAGCCCCGCCGAATGGATCGCATCCAGTGCCCGGGCCATTTGAAGGATCAGTTTTGCCGCATCGTTGGGATCGGTCTGAAGGCCTGCCGTCGCTTTGGACAGCGTACCCCCTTCGAGCAACTCCATCACCAGAAAAGGTTGGTCACCCTTTGCTCCGACATCATAGATCCGCATGATCCCGTCGTTATGGATGCGTCCCAGGGCGCTGGCTTCGAGTTCGAACCGTTTGTAAAGGCTTTCTGATCCCGTTAAGAGGAGTTTGATGGCGACCGATCGGTCCAGATTGGTCTGGATGGCCTGATAGACAACTCCCATTGCCCCACGGCCAAGTTCGCGCGTGATTTTGAAACCGGGGATTTCGGGAAAATTGTCGGGTATGGAGCGGACTTTGGCGAAGGTATTCCCACCAAGGGTCGACCCGACACCATCGATGGCTACCGTCGCATCAGACAATGAAGGCAAACCGGTTTTTGGGCTATTTTCGTTGGGTTTTTGGGTGTCCATAAAATTTGACCGTCCCAATTACCAGACCTGCGGAAAGGGCGCACCTGGGGTTGAAGGAAACTTGCCGATTGGGCTGTTTCGGAAAAACCCTTCGACCCGCCAAAAGGGGACCCATTGAAAATGATTTTAGGGTCTCTGGTGAAATTGGCCGTTTTCTTGGGGGAAAGGGTGTTGTTTACCTCGTGAAAAGGAAATCAGGCTTTGGGAATAGGCCCTGGTTTTTGAAAATTTTCGTTTCCTCCCTTATGCTTGGGTTTCCATTTTCGGGGATCCGGCTTTACCATGGTCGGATACACTCTTGGGTGCTGGTCCCGTCCCATGATTTTTCACAATATCATTTGGCCAGAGGATAGAATTGACCATATTGTCCGGCATGGAATTGTGCCCGCTGAGGTGGAAGAATTGGTGGCTAGTCGGGCATTGGTATTACGGGCGAAATCCCAAGGGCAGAACCCGGTTTACGATGTGCTTGGTCAATTGCGTTCTGGAAAGTATCTTTTGGCGGTTTTGATACGGTTTCCTGATGGGAATTCCTTGCGGGTTACGGCAGGTCCCATGACCTTAAGGGAAAAACAACGGTTTATTTCCTGGAGACACCGATGAGTACCAAAAAATTGCCCCATACGGATTCCATCAGCGAGCTGGCCCGCTTCTGGGACAACCATGATGTGACCGAATTCGAGAACGAATTGGAGGAAGTGCCCGGGGACGAGGGTGTCGATTTTGTTGTGAATTTGACCAAACCCCAAGGGGAACGGTTGAAAGAGGTGGCCAAGTCCACCGGAGTGGGCGTAAGTGTTCTCCTTCACGATTGGATATCCCAGCACCTCAAAAGCCAAGGGTTATAGGCTCAGGCCGACCCTTTCACGCCTCAAAAATAACCCCCTATTTTCTTCCCCCCCAAAAACTCCCTTCGTCGCGCATCCACACTTCCATCGGCACCTTGGCTTTGCGCCGCCAATTGGGTCGTTCGCGCCATGTGCCCGGCACATTCTGAGGGTGGGTTTCGCCCCAGGTATCCTCGATATTGGTCACCGCCATCCCCGCGCGGCTTTTCCCCAAATGAACAAGTAGCGCGCTCCAGACCTCTTCGCGGACGCTATCGGCCATTATGTCAGGCCGCTCAACCCGGGGGATTCCCCCTGTCTGCTCCAAAAGTTCGATGGTTCGTGCCCGTGTCCGGGCGCGATCGTTTTTGAGCTGTTCCGCATCGGCGGTGTCGATCAGCCCCAGGTCGAGCCGATCCTCGATATCCAGCCCCTTCCAGAACCCCGCGAAAGTCGGCAAATCGTGGGTATTGAGACTCCCCACCGACCCTTCCGGCGCTTCGGGGAGTCGTTCCATGTTCGAATAGAGCCCAAACTGTACGACATGCAGCCGCCTGATTCCGTGTCGGGCCATGGCGGGGCGGATGCCCTGGGGGACGGTTCCCAGATCCTCACCGACCATCCTTGCCCCGGATCGGTGCGCGGCCAGGCAATAGACGGCGAAAAGCTCCTTGGCCTGATAGCGGACATAAGCGCCCTGATCCGCCTTGACCCCATGGGGCACCCACCAAAGCCTATGAAGACCCATAATATGATCGATGCGCAGGACCGAGGCGAATTGGAGATGATGCGCCAACACCTCGAACAGTTGGGAATATCCGTCTTCGCGAAGCGCGATCGGATGCGGAGGCGGAAAGCCCCAATCTTGTCCCGCCGTGAAAAACGCATCCGGAGGCGCGCCTCCCGAAACCCCCATGGCAAACAGGTTCCGGTTCGAGTAGACATCAAAACTGTCTGAATTGACCCCCAAAGGCAAATCCAGATAAAGCCCCCATGTGGTTGCTTTCGCCGCCTCGGCGACGCCAGCCATCTGCTCCTGCGCCCAGAACTGCACCGCAAGATGATACAGGTAAACCGGATCTTTCGGATCGATCATGGACAGATCACCCGACCGCATCGGCTCGGGCCAGGTTTGCCACGAATGGCCTAGTTTTGCTTGCGCCGCTCGAAATCTGGCGTACGCCTGAAGCCTCGCATGCCCGGCGACATAATCTTCCCAGGCCTGCTGCCGCTCCGGGTGCCCGGCGAATCCTTCGGCCAACGCGGCCTCAAGTACCAGACGCTTTTGCGCCATCACCCGCTTGTGTTCGACAAGAGTGGCCTTGCGCAACACCTCCCGCTCCGCCTGCCATGCCGAATCGGCAAGGATCGCTTTGGCGCCAGCCGAATGTTTCACTTCGGGGATCGCCGCCAGATCGAGGAATATCTCGTTCCAGAAAAGTCGGCTCGCGGGCGAATAGGGGCTCGGCTCGCACGGATCTTCCAGAAACGACGCCAATAGTGGCAGCGTACCGACCAGCGCGATCCCCTTTTCCGCGGACCAGTGACACATTTTTTTCAGATCGCCAAAATCCCCTATTCCGCAATCGGTGTCCGAACGGATCGCATGAAGAGGCAAAAAGACCCCCTGCGGAACCGGACCTGGAGGCGGCTCGACTGGCTCGCGCAAACGATCCGGATCGGCAAGATGACCCGGTCGGGCAGGCGCGGCCAAAACATGACACACCTCTTGCGCGATCCCCTGCCTCAGAATCTCAACCCGGTGACGCCCGGGACCAATCCGCCCCAGATGAATCCATGCCAGAGGCCCGCCTGTGTCTTCGACGAGGGCCTCGCGAACCGAACCATCCTCAAGAATGAAATGCACGACGAAAGGCGGATACCCTTGGGTCCAAACCGGAATGGATGCCTCTTCTTCCTTCCAGGTCAGCCAGACCACCTCGACCGGCTCGATCTGGCGGGGTTGGGGCTTCAAAAGCGAGGCGATTGTTTCAAGCGATTGGGCAGGCGCGGGATGAACGATCCCCTGATTGTCCGTGAACGTCCATTCGATGCCCAGCATCCGGCACCGGCGAAGTAGCAAGGGATCAAGTGGAGCGGGCTTGGCCGGTGTGGAAATGGTCGGGCCCGAATGTGCAATCTCGGGATTGGAGGACGCAGGGTTTACGGGCAAAGAGTTTCCCGTCGCGGAATCGGCCATGTAGCACCCCAATACGATTGTTGCCCTGATCCTTTCATCGTATCGAAGGGATCGCGGGGGGTGGTACCAAGAGAAGGCATTAGGGTAATCAGGGTGGTTTGGGTCACTTTTTTGGCCATCCTGATGCGACCTGGCAAACCTTTCTCTGCCTGTCCAACTTGGCTTGACAGGCAAGAAGCCCCCTACTTCCCCAAAGTCCACAACCTCAGGGTTCCATCTTCGCTTCCGCTGGCGATCTTGTTCCCATCGGGTGAAAAACTCACACTGAGTACCCCTCCCTTGTGGGATCTTCGGGTCGGGTCCATTTGCCCCGTCGCCACATCCCAGACCCGAACCTCCCCGTTCCAATCGACGGCAGCGATCCGTTTTCCGTCAGGGGAAAAGGCGATTCCCAGCACCGTGCTTGGTCCGGGTCCCTTGTTGCTTGTCAGCGTCCGGATTTTTTCGCCTGTGCTTGTGCGGTAAAGATCGACAGAGGTCGCCTCCTTGACAAGGGATCGATCGACACTGGCCAAGGCAATGATGTTTCCGCCTGGGGAAAAATCCCCCCTTGTCCCGGGAAAATCCCGGACCAATTTGCCACTGGTGGCGTCATACTGTCTGACCGGACCCGAATTGGAGGAAATCACAAACGATTTTCCATCAGGCGCGAATGCGGTGTGGGTCGTGGGCATTTGGTCCGTTCCAGTTTGAACGATTGCTTTTTTCGTCAGATCCCAAAGGCGAAATCCCCCCTGGGGCCCATCCTTGCGATTCCATTCCGCGATACCGGTCACCAGCATCATTCCATCGTGAGATACTGCCCATGTCCCAGCGATGGAGGGATTGACCAGGGTCGATTCGGTGTTGCCTGTCGCGGAATTTCGGACCTGGATCTCGCGACCAATAACGGTAAATAGTTTGCCTGTCGAAGGAGAGGCGACAAGGGTGCTGGTCCCCAAGACCCAGTGGCCCCAGATTCTCCGTCCCGTGGTTAGGTCCACCTGAATCAATTCAAAGGGTTGATAATCTCCAGGTTTGCTTTTCTCCGGATCGCGCAAAAGGACGGTCACTTCGTTGGCCTGGTTCCAGAGGATACGCGCGATTGCCCGCGAAAATTCCAGTCCGTGAAGGTTGTCACCAAGGAGGTTGTCACCAAGCAGTTTGGGCATTGTACCGGCACGCAACTTGATAGGTTTGGGAGGGGAATTGATGATCTGGCCCGGTTTGTAATCCTTGGGCGTCTCCAGGGAAAAGAGGTTCGCCTCAAGAGGCTGGTTCCAGACCAGTTGTTCCAGCCGTATCTCGCTTTCGTGTTTGGGATCGGTGTCCTTGATGACCAGTTGCGTGGGCAGTCCGGTGGATTCATCCACCCATACGGTCATGGAACCGTCCCCCTTGATCCCAAACAATTGGACTGGAGAAACCTGGTATACCCGGGTACGAACTTTGCCGAGCATCTCCTCGCCCAGCAATTTGGCGCCTTCGGGTTTGGCATGGGCAAGTTGGCCAATAGGATCAATCAACCCTTGCGGAACTACCCCTTCCGGGGCGTCGGTCTGCCAAACCTTTTCGGGTCGGTTCAGAAAGAGCCGCTTGTTTTCTTTCAGGTCGAAGATGAACACCATGTTTCCGTTCATCAACTCCTGGCGGATTTTGTTTGGTTCCAGATACATCTTCCCCTCGATAAGGGGGCTTTCGCCGATTCGGGTTTTCACCAAACCCTGAACCGTTTTGGCTTCCTTTGCTTTTTGCAACATCCGTGCAAACGAACTTGCGACCGAAGGGGGCGCCAGCCACGAAAGCAGGCCAATGGATATGGTCAGCATCGCTGCCAAGGAAAGGATCCACGAAACCATTCGATACCGCTTCCGGTGACCGACGATCATAGGAGATTCCTTGGTATGGCCGGGAACTGGTGCAGGTACCTGTGCAGGAATCATCGGAGGCTGGTTGGATGCAAGGGCGCGGGCGCGCTCCCGGACTCCCATCACTCGATCGGTGGGGAGTTCCTGGGCCCTGATCGCCCTGATGGCCGTTTCCAGAGCCGTTTCCAGGGCGGCATCTGATGTCGGGTTCAGGCGGGCATCGTCTTCATTTGTGTCGATCTCACGCATCAGGATTTCCCTCCGATTTGTATACCACTCATTTCCCGGGCCAGGGTTTTGCGTGCCTTGTAAAGCGCGGTCGAAACCGCCTCGCAACTGATCCCGAGTGCCATGGAGACCTCCTCACGGGAGAGTTGTTCGATGGCAATCATCCAGAAAACCGAGGCTTGCTGATCAGGCAATTGGACAACAGTGGTCAGAAGCTGGTTGCGAAGCTCATGGGTGATCATCCTCTGGGCGGGATCGGGGTTGGCCACTTTGTCGGTTTCCCGCAAGGGGGCATGGGCTTTTTTGCGACGCAATTGGTCCAGCGCCCGTGTCGTGGCAAAACGAACCAATAGTCCGGTCCAGCTTTCGACATGATTTCGTTTGTGAAATTCCAGCGCCTGGACAAAGGCCTCCTGTGAGGCGTCTTCGGCCTCGTGAACGGACCCGAGGATCCGCATCGCGATGGCAAACACCCGTTGGGCATTTTCATCCACCACCTGATCCCAACACGGATTGTTGGCCGGATTGTTGGAATCGTTCACCAGGTTTCCTGCCTTAGCAAGGGGAAGAGGGGCTGAATCAGGAATCTATCAGGTAGTCGCGCCACCCGGAAATCCATGACCCCGGTTTGGGATTTTTTGAACTTTTTTAACCTATTTGGAAAAATAGGGGATTGGAATTCTTACAGAGCCCTGAAAGGGCGCCCTAGGGGTCGGGAATGAAGGGTAACCCCTTTAGCCCTGTAGGGGCGATCTAATCGATTGGGTTCGGGGCTTATGCCGCCCCTACAAGGCTCCGGAGTAATACAGCTTTGGCGTTTCCTTTTCCCTTGGCGTTGCCCTGGGCTCGGCCTGTAGCTGCCCCCTTAGGGGCGTGAAACGCAATGGCTCAGCACTAAATACCCAAGCAGGAAATTGTTCTCCGTGGTGGGATTCTTTTTGGTGCCGCGACACTCAAGGAGGGAGTCCAACGCATCGTCAATAACTACCCCGAAAACGATGCAGCCCCCACAAACTTTACCCCTTTCTTTAATCGACTTCTGTTTTCTCTTTCTTTGCGCTCTCGGCGGTTCTGCGTGGGGTAATCGTCTTTTTTATCGTTAACCCCTTCGATCCCGCTTTGCCAAGTGGGGCCTAAAAAAAGGTGCCTGCGTGAGTGGGAGGTATGGTATTTTGGCGACAGATACCCCGATGAAAGGGGAGCCAAAGTCAGGGCCGCGGCAGAGGGGATGGTTGGCTGTTGAAAGTGCTAAGTCACAGGCAGGCTCGAGGGGCATGGGTCGCTTGGCTGGGTTTTCTGGGGGCTAGACCATTTGGCTTACACTGCCCCCAGAGACGAAATGTGCTTTTTTTGTTTCGCCTAATTTTTTGGCCGGTTGTTTTCGCAACCCCAACCCATGTTTCGGAGTTCGCGTTGGTTCTCATCGATCCCGGCGAGTTTGCGGATGATTTCCCGTTCGCGCAAATAGGGGTCCACGGGGCCCGAAGGTGCGGCAGACCAGTAGCCTTCGACATTGGAAAAACCTTCGCTCATATCCCACTCATCTTTCTTTTGAATTGACACTTTTGTCCCGGGAAACCCCGAGGTTATAAGGTCTACCCCTGTGGGAGTTGGGAATTTCATGGTATGGGGGAAATTTAATGTTATTTGATTTGGAGGCGGCTTTGGGTCTTTTCTGAGCCTTTATGGCTCATTTCTTTGGTCAAAGAGCCCGTTGGGTGCCGTTTTTTCCTTCGAAATCTTTACCCAATTCCCGGGCCAGAGTATTTTGAGGGGGCATGAACAAGGTGGGCAATACTTTCCCGGGAGGGTCGAGCTGGTGCACCATCCACGGTCGAGCTGGGATTCGATCCTCCCGGCGAATTCGAAGGGCCCGGGCTTCCTGTTTCCTTGTGGAGTCGGCCACGACATCTACCGCATTACAACGCGGCCCACGAAATCCAAATGATCACTTATTGTTTGTCCGACTCGCTACCCAAAGCGGTTATCCAGCGCAAGGCAGACGAAATGTTGCCCGATGCCGAACCTGCGTATCGCAAACGAATCGAATCCCAGCTTGATTTGTGTAACGGGTCATGCGTCTTGCGCGATCCACTACATGCAAGGATGGTAATCGACACTTGGCGCCACTTTGACGGCGACCGATATCACCTTGTCGCCTGTGTCGTAATGCCAAACCATGTCCATGTCATGATTCGAATGAATGGAACGGCCAGCCTGCCAAGAATTGTTCAGTCCTGGAAATCGTACACGGGTCGTCAGTTACCCGTCTCCTGGCAGCGAGAATATTGGGACCGTTTCATCCGCGACGAAAAACACTACCATCAAGCGATTGCGTATATTGAACAAAATCCGGTGAATGCCGGTCTTTGTCAGGCCGCCGAACTATGGTGTTGGTCTTCCGCGTTTAAAGGTTGATGGACGGAATTCCTGGGAGGGTCGAGCCCCAGCTCGACCACACAAATGAGGTCGAGCTGGGGCTCGACCCTCCCGGCAAAGACGAGTTATGGGTTAAATAGGTTTGGAAAATGGTTATTTGCCTCGTCGTCTCAAGGACCGGGGCAAGACAGACGCTTGGTTGCTTTGTGGCGGGGAAGCCGCCCTGTGGGGCCCATTTCCCCAAGAGACAGGAGGCAAGCCACGCGATTGCCTGACTTCGTTGATTGTCACGACACCCAGACGCAGGTCGGTTTCCTGTTGGCGCAAAAGGAGTTCCCGGTCCTCGGGAACAGGATGATCGGATGCCAGGAACAGTCGCCCTGTCGGATCAAATCGGCGCACAAGACATTCGTTGATCCGGTCATCGCGTCGGCGTAGACGGGGAAGAATGGTCAGCGAAAGATGCTGGACACGCGCGGCTTGCAAATTGGCCAGGTTCGATTCCTTGGTCAGATATGCCAGCGGGACACCAAAGGCGTTCGCGATCTCATCGCGCGTCGCCCCCGCCTCGGCCAGGTGGGCCAAATCGGCAGGTGAATATTGAATCGTCGAAACCTTGAAGTCATTATCCGTGACCAGCACTCTTCCTGAGCCTCCTTTGCCAAATCGCTGTTGCCAGCGCGATTCGATTCGGGCTACCTCCTCTTCGGGCAAAGGCTGACTTGAGGAAAGAACCACCCCCGGCACTGCGGCGTTTTCCCAAAGACCCCTGCGAAAAGCGTGAAACCTGCTGGCGAGCGTGGCGGGCTCATACGCCGCGCGCATGGGCCCCGAGCCCAGACCATAAATA
>CAMBMH010000036.1 GCA_945868575.1 Singulisphaera sp. GP187
CCTTGGAGCAAAGGTGGGGATTGCCCAAAAGGCCCAGCAATTCCCCAATCCGTCCAAGCTTCATTTCACCTGGCGGTGCGGGACGCTGCTCATAGTTGGCCAAAGCCGACCACCACTCCCAGACTTTTGCCCAGATATTGGTGGGGAAATCCCCGGAAATATGGACCATTATCAATCCCCCAAATGGGGATTAGCCCCCCGTTACCGGCATACAAAGTTGCTTTAACAATTTTTCGCAACGATCCTGGATCAGGTCCGCCTGATTGGGGATCGGTTTGCCTGCTGGGAGACTCTCGCACATACCCGAAACAAACCGGGGTGTGGCAAAAAGGGCGGAAAGTTCGTCCAATCCAACGAGTTCAATCCGGCCGTGGCGACCCCTTTGTTCGAGTTCCTGCCAAAGTTGCTTGGATTTGCCTGAAAGTGTCGGGTCGTCTTCGGGCCGTAAAAGGATCAACTGGTCAAGCACGGGCGGCTCTATGTCAAATGCGCCAAGCTTGGTTGCCAGATCCTTGGGTTTTCCCTGGCCGCGACCAAGGAACAAGCCAATTCCGATTCGCCAGGGTTGTCCGCCACGGGCAGCCCAATGTGCAAGGGTCAACACACCATAGGTGGGGTGTTCGCCAAAGTTCCATTCTTCGACGACATGCTGGAGACGCCAAGGGCCAACCTTGACTCCATGTTCCATGGCAAGCCGAAGAAAATGTCCAAGTCCCGCCTGGAGTTCGCGGGTGGCACCGGTGACCGCGCCTTCGGGTTCAAGCCTTCTGCGTGCGGCCCGGACTTCCTGATCCCAAAGATCAGTATTGGAAGGTAAAAGTTCCCCACCAATGGCGCCCAGGTTTGAGCCTAACTGGCTTTGGACGAGCGGACTTGGGGTGCTGGGATCTGTGTAGCCTCCGGCCGCAAATAGATCTGCCGGTGAAAGCACCGTGGGGAGTTGATCATCCAGCGGAAGGTTGGCGGTTTCTGGAATCTGGTCAGAAACGGGATCCGTGGTGAATCCTGAATCCGGGTCCATTCCCTCAAAATTTTCCGGGATCGGCTCTTCGCCTGGGAGTGAAATGTCCAGCGGGATCGCCGGACTGTCGATTGGGGTTTCGTTTCGCTTGCGAATTTCATCGGCGAGGGTGCGACTGAGCAGGGTCTCGACCTTGTGTGTGGGTTCGAATACCTCAGATGTTTCGGATCCAAAAACCGTAAGATCAAACAGACTGCGAAACTGCTGGATCATGTCGCGAAGGGTCGGTTCCGTTCGCGCGATTCGCTCGACCTGTTCGGCCGTGTAGGGGAAAATCGCCGAAAGCTCCCGGGCATCGGGCAGGCTCGCATGAATCGAGCGAAGCCTTGCCTCCACCATGCGCTGGACCAGGTCCACCGGAGGCGCCTCAAGACGAAGGGCGTGAACGGTTCCGTGTCCGGGAACATGGAGGGGTTGGTTGAGCCTGTCCTGGATATAGCCATCAATCGACGGAATGAACCGATTCCAGAGACCCCGCTCGGCGAAGATCAGGAAAGTCAATCCTTCCACCTGGTGCATCGCATGGACGATGCCCGCAAAAAATGCCTCGGCGGTGCGGTGGGTGTCGTCGTTCCTTCTTGCAAGAAGGAGATCTTCCAATTGGTCAAACGCGACAACCACGGGAATACAAAGTGACCGGAACATCTCCATCAGCACTTTGAAAAGCGCAAGCACCAGATCCTGGCGGCTGGGGCGGATCTGGATGTTCAGTTCGGCGAACCCGTAGGTCAAAAACTCCGCGAGTTCATTTTCGTTACCCTGCAAAACGGCTTTGGCAAAGCCGCAAACAAGGGCACGGCGCATGAGGGCGGAAGGGCTCTTCCCTTCGGTCCGTTCGGCGTGGCTTTCCAGGATCCGGACGACCGTGTCGGGCCCAAGACCGCTCTGCTCGCAAAGCTTGCGAAGCGCTCCCTTGTTGTAGGGGAGATTGCCAAGCCGGGTAAGTTGCTCCAACAGCCATTCGGTCCGTTCGAGGGATTGCGTGTTGGAATATCCAAACACCTTGAGCCATCCCAAAAGAGGTGTTCCCGGGAAAAGTTCCCGGCGCTCCTCGGGGCCCATCTGTGTAAGGGCGCCAATGAGCTTCAGTCGGATCAGGTTTTCACCAACATAATCAAGCGGGCGGGTGTTCCGCTGGCGGGCCCCGCCCAAAAGGGTTTCTATCACCTGAAACAGGAGATATTCGAGAAAGTCCGTGTCGCGCTGGAAGGTCCCGGGGGTCACCAGCAATTGCCATGTCCCCTCGTGGCCGTGCTTGATCGAATGAAGCAGGTGCGTTTTGCCCGCCCCTTTGTTTCCAAGCACGGGAACAACTTCCGAGGGTTGGCCAGCGGCGTACCGGTGGCGGTCCACAATCCCCAGAAGGATATTCCTCTCCCGGGCATAGAGTTCCGGTACATGATAACGAGCGCAGGTCTCATCATCTGGATTGCGCGCGAAATGGCTGCGGAACGGATTGCCGGCAATTCGAAGCGCCTGCAACATTTTCTGTTGGGCCGTCTGATTCAGGCTTGTGAACATGGCTTCCTTACCCTCGCAGGCCTCATACAACCAGGGACCTGAACTGCCCTGCCTGGGCAGTCCGTGATGTTGTCTGTTGTGTGGTCAAAAGCTCCGGGGTGGTAACTTCCGGATTGCCTGACCAGCGTACATAACAGGCAATTTCATGCCCGGTGAGAAGGGCAACTTCTGGCCGGGGCATCTGATATAACGGGCCGGTCCATGGATGCAGGGCGACAAAACCCTCCCCATGCCAAACCCTTAATTGATCTTGAAACTCGCCCAAAGAGATCGGGCCAAGGCGCCCGGTCAGGTGGTCATAAAGCTGAAACAGCAAGAGATCGGCGCCCGAACCGCGTTCGTGCTCCGCAAGGAATTCCCGTACCATCCCAAGCGACCCAGCCAGAAGCTGAACCGCGCCTGGTTTATTGGAGTTTGTTTTGGAGACATGGGTTATCTCCGCAGTTTGGGGGCTCCGTGGTGGGTCCTCGCCTAAAAGGGCCGAGCGTAATTCGCCAAGACCCGCTTGCATCCGGTCTAGCTGGTCGATCTGTTTTTGGGCAGCCGCAAGCGTTTGCCGGGCGATTCCCTGGCGGTGTTCCAGGACGCGGACAAAATCTTCGAGAATAGTTTTGGTGCAAAGGCTGCCTGCAATCTTTTCACGCCCTTTGACGGTTATGCGCGCACATTCCGCACCCACTTCGGGGGCGGGTTCAAGGTATCGTTCCTGGATTGCTTTCGCAGCGGCACGGCGACCCGGTGCCGTTGCAGGGAAAAGACCAGGCTCGCCTTCCTTGCTTGTGTAAAGCAATCGACCTGCAGGCTCGACCAAAGCCCGGCGCAAAGCAGCCTCAACAAGCAGATCGATGTCCATAACCGCTAGAGCCCCTCCCCGGCCATTGTCACAAAGTACCCTCAAGGGTATCTGCAAGACAAGACCACAGGGGGCAGGAACCGAATAAATGGAATCAGGATTCAGGCGGTGGAAAAGAGCGCAAAAGGCCTACTTTTCCTGTTTTTCCAAAACGATGAGAATCAGGGCAGATTTTTCACGGCTTACAAATTCCTTTGGCCGGGGTGCGCCCGGTTCCGGGATGCAAAGAATGAGCTGTTTTTCCTTAAGCTTGTAGATGGCCCGAATCGGCTTGGATTCTTGCTTTTTCTTTGAATCTTTCGGGCTTTCAGATTCCCCGGTTTCCGCAGGCGAAGTGGTCCACTCCCTCGGGTTGGTTTTGGGATTGAGGACAAAGGTCCCCTTTTCCAAAACTTCTTCCCCATCACGGAAAACCAGTTCTTTTTCGTTAATCAACAATCTGAGGCTTTTGATCTGGCTGTCGGGGAGTTCCTTCCCCCCTTCCACCATTTGCTTCACCTTCCAGGTCCCCTGAACAACTTCGTTGTCGTCCTGCGGGCCCTGTTTTTCCTGGGCAATTGCGGAACAAAAACAAAATACAAATGCTATTGGCAACACGGCGGGGATCCTCCCATTACCAGTGAAAAAGCCAAACCAGTCAGGAACTCAAATAGACCGACCGAAAATCAAAATCCCCCAGGCCGATTTCAGGGCCATGGGAAAAGAATCAGTTGGTGCGGTTTCCGTAAAGCGGGAGCCATTCCCTCAGGTTCCGGTCCATGAAACCATCGGCCCCAACAGGACCCATTGAACCGACGATATATTCCTCGGGGTTGGGAGCCTTTTCCGATTCTGCTGCATGGATGAAGGGCTCGATGATCGCCCAGCTGCGCTCGATTTCGTCGGAGCGCATAAACAGCGATGCATCGCCAATGAGGGCATCCTGAAGCAGTCGCTCATAGGCCTCGGGGATCGTCACCCCGGAATAGCTCTTCTCGTATTGGAATTCCATTTCGGAAGGAGCGATCACCATCTTTTCCTGGTCTGGCACCTTGGTTTGAAACCGGAGATGTATCCCTTCGTTGGGTTGGATACAGATCGCAAGGCGGTTGCACTCAAGCTTCGCGCCCGGAGGCAGCGGGAACATAAGGTGAGGCGGGCAACGGAACTGGATCTGGATTTCGCTTGTGCGGCTGGCCAGGGCTTTGCCGGAACGGAGGAAAAACGGTACGCCTCTCCAGCGCCAGTTGTCCACATTAAGCCGGATGGCAGAATAGGTCGGGGTCTTGGAAGATGGGGCAACACCCTTTTCGCGCAGATATCCTTCATATTGCCCGGTCCAGATGGCGTCACTTGCTTCCTCATCGGTAGGTACGGTGATGGCTTCGAGAAGTTTGACCTTCTCATTTCGAAGCATATCGGCCGTGTATTTTGCGGGAGCTTCCATACCCACAATCGCCATGATCTGGAGAAGGTGGTTTTGGAACATGTCCCGAAGGACGCCGGCTTTGTCGTAGTAGTCGCCCCGGGTTCCAACTTTGACGGTTTCCGCGACTGTGATTTGGACATGATCAATATAATTCGCGTTCCAGAGCGGTTCGAAAAGTGTGTTTCCGAACCGAAACACCAATAGGTTTTGCACCGTTTCCTTGCCCAAATAGTGATCAATCCGATAGATCTGCTCCTCGCGCAGGTATTGTCGGATCTCCTCATTGAGGAGTTTGGCGCTTGCCGCGTCGTGGCCAAAAGGCTTTTCGATGATGATTCGCCGCCATAAGTCGGCGGTGGGTGGTTTGGTCATCCCCGCACCGGCAAGTTGGGCGACAATCTGGCCATAAAGGCTTGGTGCCACGGAAAGGTAAAAAAGTCGGGCGCCGCCTGTGGTCCCTTCATGAGTTTCGAACCAGTTTTGCAGGTTGACTAATCCTTCGGCGGTGGAGGCATCGCCTGGGCAATAGTTGAGTCTTGGGGCAAAGCGGGCCCAATCCTCAGCGTTCCAGTCGTTGCCGGAAAACTGTTTCACAGCTTCGCCCATGCGTTTTTGAAATTCTTCGTTGGAAAGTGGGGTGCGCGAGACTCCCACAATTCGAACACAGCCTGGCAGTCTTTTCTTTCGGTCCAATCGGTACAGCGATGGAATCAATTTTCGGGCCGTCAGGTCCCCTGAAGCCCCGAAAATTACAATGGTTTGGGGCACTTGCTCGCTCATCCACCACTCCCGTAAATCATTTCCACAAACAGGGTCACCCCGGCCGCGAATCCTTCGTTGAAGGTATTTTATCGGGTTGGCCCCTCCATTAAAGGGCAACGAGGCGGATATGGAGCCCTGGATTTTGAAATGGTTGGTTTTTTAATTTGGACCAACAGGTCCGGAATTTTTCACTGGTTCCGGCTTCTTGGCTCAAGCTTTTTGGATTTATACTTCCTCGATTAAGACCTGAACCTTTTCCTGTTTGGCAAAGTTGGCGTTCGAAGCTCTGCAGATGGGTTGCCTTGGATTTTTCGTGGCAGTTAGGCCGTGACAGCAAGTCGCTTGGCAAAAAATGGATCATTGCCCAACTACTGGATTTGCTGGAGTAATGGGTAGGTGTTACTAATTTAGGAATTGCAGATTTCCAGCCCCCAAAGTTTAGGTCGATCCGCCCAAAAAGAAGTTGGGCACGCAAGGAAAGCGCCGTGGTAGCCTTCCCGTTCACTGATGCCGAGTGGGACGCCATAAAGGGCGCAGCTCTGCTTGTGGTTAATGCGAGCTTGGTCGAAGACATCCCAATGCGGGCCTCCGCCTACGCGGGATTGCTCGACAAGTTGGGCGATTTGCGCGCCAGGTATGGCGACCATCCGGTACTGCTAGAGACTCAGGCTGATTTTGCTGATGATAACGCGGAGCGAGTTGAGCTTTATAGGCGGGCCGCAGCCGTCGCGGAGGCACACGGGCTACCAATCCTCAGCATCCGGTTGTCTCTCGCGGGGCTCCTTCTTGAAGCCGGTGAGGGATTGGCGGCGGGCTCGGAGCTGCTTGCTTGCGAGGAAGAGGCAACCAAAGGCGACGACTTTGACCAGGCGTCTTGGGCAGACCTGTCCGCTCGCGCCCAAACATGCCAACCCGGCCGCTCGATCTGACCGGCGAGTTATGTAGGCGTTCTGGAATTCATAATCTGTTTAGCCTCGCGGCAAGTGAGTTTGGTCTTTCAGGGTGGGTCGGGAATCGGCCGATTCGGTACAAGGGGCTCACAGAAGATAGTTATGTCCGTCAATATCCAGTTGAAGCCATGTCGGTTTCCGAGAAGGTGAAGCTTCTTGAGACCGTGTGGCAAAGCCTCTGTCCTCACCCCTGCGACATGACTTCGCCCGCGGGGCAACACCGAGGTGCTGGAGGAGCGTAGGCGTCGGCTCGAAAATGGCCGGGCAACAATTTCTACTTGGACCGATGCAAAGGCCCGGCTGATGCAACTCCGCGGATGATCGTTGGCATTTCCTCCGATGCGGTGACCGATATTGCGGAAGGTTATTGGTTCTATTTGCGTCAGTCCCCGGGGCTTGGGGACTATTTCCGTAGTTGCCTCATCGCCGCTGTCGGTTAGCTCGTAATTCTCATCAAAGTTAATTTGGGCCAACATCGTTGTCAGGTGAATCCGTAAGAGCCCTGATTCATTGCGGCTTAAGGTGATTCCTTTAGTCCAATATTTTCCTACGGAGTTCAAAGTAGCTGGATTATCAAAAAAGAGGTTTTTGATGTCTTCCAAGTCACCTAAGTCTAATTTGCAACGGAATGAATTTTCGGCCATTGGTTTATGACCTTTCCGCCTCCGAATGAGACACACCCAAAGTAGAGGCCAACCGTATTTCGAGGTTTTCGAAGTTGATTTACTACTAAGGGTGATCTTACCCACCAAAAACATGCTTTACAAAAAAAGAGAATGTGAGGTAATTCGCTGGTTATCAATCCTCCCTGCGGTGTCCTATTGAATTCCATTCGTTGATTGGGTTGTGTTTTCTGGTGAAAAAGGAATTTGTGAAGCTCGAACGGGTTTGGCTGGCTAGTGGAACGCCCAATTTTGCTGTCTCCTCGGAAAAAATTCTGACTTGGCATTCAAGAATTTACGAGGTGATTTTTTTAGAGGCCTTTCAGATCGTCATTCGATCAGCCGGTCCCTTTCCTTTTCGCCGCTGTCAGCCAATATTTCAGGCAAGATTGGTCCGTGTTTGCTGCAAGCGCCCGGTTAATCCCTGAAACACTTTTGCGCTCGCAATTCTCAAACCTGTCAGTTACCCCCGGAATTGACGCATCTACGGCTCATGGAAAACAGATCGCCAAATTCCCGGAGCGCAGTCTGCGCTATCTGGGGAAGATCCGTGATTCCTGCGATCGGCAACCCCTCTAGATCTTCCAATCAACGGCAGTCTCACATCTGATTAAAACCTAAAATCCCTATTTTTCCAACTCCAGCTCCAAGTTTGCAAAAGTTATGTCAAAAAGCAAGAAAAACAAAAATAGCTTGCAAATTCCTTTTGACGGAGGTCTTTTGGTAGGTTTAAATCTGTTCAAGGCTCAATACTTGGGAATTCAAAATTATCCGTTGTTTGTACTGATAAAAAATGTCACGTTAAATATTATATTTTATTTTGGTCCGATTAAAATTAATACATCTCATATTTTTGAATGGATCCATGGATTATCTGTAAACATTCTGGCTATTAAGATTTTTGAATAATATTTCAATACTAGTTGTGGGTTGTTATTTAATTTTCGCAGTTGTCTTTAACATTATTGGAGGCGGGGCTTCTGAGAAATCGGTTCATCCGGCGGTAGAATTGTTGGCAATTCAGTCGGAAGTCTTTGTCGGGGTATGGCTATTGACTGGGCGCTTAAGATTTTTAGGGTGGGTGGGTGCTGTAGCCTTGTTTTTGGTTTTGAGTTTGACAAGCATCACTACTGCGATTAGCGGATATAGTGATTATGGATGTTTTGGTCCAATTCGAATTAATCCTTACATTACGACCGTCTTTAATTTGTTTGCTTTTTTCCTCTTGTTTGTCGATCGTCCAGAAATGGCATCCATGCTTCTTTGGTGGGCAATACTGGGCTCGGTAGGGCTTGCGCTGGTTGGTATTACAACCTCTGCTTTTGCCGATGGAACCCTTGGTGATCAATTCTTAGCCTATTTGAAATGATATCTTTTTTATTTATCGCCAATTTGTAAAGATATTTGGTCTTATTCGCAAGTAGCCGTAGAAAAAATTCAGTTTGTAATTGTTAATAAGTCAATTTATCCAGTTAAAATTATAGGTTGCCGCGTAAGTTTTAATTGTGCGATATTAAATATTTTTCCTATAATTGTTCCGGAAAATGGATATTTAGTACCCGTTCACATTGGATTCTGGAATTTCATTGACTTGGCTGGTAGGAATAAGCGATACCAACTGGTATGAAACCACCCGACCTCCCGACCATTCCTGAAAAGGATTTCGTAACCCTTACCCAGTGGGCCAAAGACTATTTTGTTGTTCTTCGTGCCACTTGCGAAATGTGGAAAGCCATCGCGATTCGGTCGGAAGTCACCCATTTCCTTTTGCATCAATTGACCCGCTCGGGTTGTGGCGCAGTTACCAGAGGTCATGTCCCGGCAGGGAACCGAAGTAGTTTTGGGCCGAGACTGGAAGCCCTGGTAAGCCACCTGACTGGTTTTTACCGGTTCGCCAAACGCAGGATTGTTGGACTGCTTGATGAGGTCCTCGGGATCCCCATTAGTTTGGGTATGGTGTGCAAACTTCAGGCACGGACCACCCGTGCCCTTGAAGCGGGCATGGCTGAGATTGACGGCAGGATCATGAACTCGGCAGAGCCCAAAAATGTGGATGAAACCGGACAGAGGGTTTGCGGGAAACTGCAGTTTGCATGGGTGGCAAGTTCCCCTTCGGCGGTGAAGATCGGAATCGGTCCAAGGTCGATGGACAGTTTTGAAAAGCTTGTTGGTCAAAACCAGGGTGTCATCACCTCGGACAGGTTCCCGGTGTATCACTACCTGGAACCGGAACGCTGGCAGATCTGCTGGTCCCATTTAACAAGGGATTTTCAGGCGGCGGTAGAAGAGCGCAACGAAACATCGGCAACAGCAAATGGCCTGAAACAAATCGCAAAAAGGATATTCAGTTCCTGGAACAGCGTGCGGGACGGGACCCGATCCCGAATGGCATTTGTTCAAAACAGCCTTGGCAGGATCCGATCCCAATTCCGCAAAGCATTGGAACAGGGAGCACAGTTTGGAAAACGCAAGCTGGCAACCTTGTCCAGGTTCCTGTTAAGCCATTGGACCTCCCTTTGGAGGTATGCCCATGTGGAAGGGGTGGAACCGACGAACAATGAGGCGGAAAGGCAACTTCGGGAACTGGTAATCTACCGGAAGATCAGTCTCTGCATTCAGTCCGCCATGGGCCAACGGTTTGTGGAGTCGATCTTTTCGGTGATCGCCACCTGCAAATTGCACAAGATCAGGCCGCTTGAGTATCTCGGGGCTTGCATTGAATCGTTCAGGCTCAAGCTGCCCGCACCTGTCCTGATCCCGGGATAAGGCGATTTAACCGATTCTTATATAAGCTGGTTTGCCCGTGAACGGGTATGTCATTCTTTTCATTTTTGGAGCCTTCATTCCGGGGGTACAAACTTTGCGTTTTGTGATGGTTCAGTTCGTTTCGTTCCCTACTCCGCAACTGATCTTCTGAGTGTTCTTGCCACCCGGGCAGGGGGAGAAGTAGCCTTCTTGACCGAGTGATTTTGGTTGAGTCTCTATTTAAATTATATTTATTGGTTGCATATTATTTTATAACTTGACTTTTGCTAAATCAGGATAGGCTAATTTTTTGGAGAAATTTGCCAAACGACTTGGATAATTTGAATGGCTATTTTTTTATCCCCCAATGTCCCCAATGTTTGGGCCTGCGGGCTTCATTCTGACGATGGATTTGTAAAATACCTTCTTCGGGGAAATGGGATTACTGGTGCGTAGATTGATTGAATGTTATTCAGTAGGAACCAGGTTTCCCATGCAGCACAAGATCAGAAGTGTCGCCGTGTTTTGTGGATCACGCAGTGGCCGAAACCCCGAATATGCTTCGGCGGCGGCAGATCTGGGGCGAATTTTGGCGCGAGCCGGGGTCGAACTGATCTTTGGGGCCGGGCATATTGGCCTGATGGGAGTGGTGGCGGATGCCGCATTGGCCCATGGAGGCAAAGTCGCTGGGATGATCCCCAAGCATTTGGTGGATTGGGAATTGGCTCACCCGGGCATTACGGAGCTGATCATTACCAAGACCATGCACGAAAGAAAGGCCGCCATGGCCGAGCGGGCGGATGCGTTTGTTGCCCTTCCCGGGGGATTTGGCACTTGTGATGAATTTTTTGAAATCCTGACCTGGCGCCAACTCCATCTCCATCAAAAACCGATCGCTTTAGTTAATACAAGGGGTTTTTTCACTCCCATGCTCGATTGGGTCGATCACATGGTCCGGGAAGGATTTCTCAAGGAAAAACATCGGGAAATGATAGCCGTTGCGGATACTCCCGAGTCACTTTGGCATATGCTTGAGAATTACAAAACCGAAAGTGTTAACAAGCTGGATCAGGCTTGAGTTGGGGTAGGGAATTCGGCTACCCAAAACCGTGCCAAAACGCCGAAAGATCTACCATACTTGGACTTGTCCGCAAATCGCCCAAAGGTTAGAGTCGGGCTGTCCATACACGCCATGGCAGGATGCCAGATTTTCCCAAGGATTCCGGGATGCAAGCCACCCTCGATGAAATTGCCAAATGGATTGCGGGAACGGTGCAGGGGGATGGATCGCGCATAGTTGTTGGGGCCAGGGCCCTTGCCCATGCGGGACCAAACGAAATCAGTTTTCTTGAAAACGCCAAAAATCTCAAAAGTGTCGAAGGGACCGGAGCGGGGGCGATAATAATCCCCATCGGACTTGAAATCGGTTTGGGCAACGCCAACCTTTCTAGCATTAGCGTCGTTGACCCTCTTCGCGCCTTTATCGAGGTCGTTCGGAAATTGCGCGGGTTGGAAACGGTTCGTGTTCCGGGAATCAGCGAACAGGCCTCGGTTCACCCCACTGCCAAACTCGGGGCGGATTGCACCATTCATCCTTTCGCGGTGATTGGGGCCAATGTGGTTGTTGGGGAGCGTACAACAGTTCATCCTCATGCGGTCATCGGTGCGGGTTGTCACATCGGGGATGATGTCCTGATTCATCCTGGCGCAGTGCTTTATCCCGGGGTGAAAGTGGGCAACCGCGTTGTGCTTCATGCTCATGCGGTCATCGGGGCTGATGGCTTCGGGTATCGTCTTGAAAAAGGGGAACACAAAAAAGTCGACCAGCTGGGCGTCGTAGTTCTTGAGGACGATGTCGATATAGGCGCATGCACCACCATTGACCGGGCGACCTTTGAGGAAACCCGGGTCGGGCGGGGCACCAAAATTGATAATCTCGTCCAGATTGGTCACAACTGTATTCTTGGCCAACACAACATGATCGTCTCCCAGGCGGGAATCGCTGGGTCGACAACCACCGGACAGTATGTGGTCATCGCCGGGCAGGCGGGGCTTGCCGACCATCTGAAGATCGGCGACAGGGTCGTGATTGGCGCCCGCTCCGGTGTGATGCGCGATGTGCCCGAAGGGGACAAGATTCTCGGCGCGCCTGCCCGTCCGGAGCAGGAATTCAAGCGAATGCTGGTTTACATGGAGAGGTTGCCCGACCTGATCCGCCAGGTCAAAAAATTGACCCAAAAAATCGGGATTGTTGAGGAGTGAGTCAATTGAACGGTACCAAGGGCGTTCCAGGCGGATCGGATATGGGGACTCCCGGAAGGGGTGAGACCATTGGTCTTTTGGCCGGGTGGGGGCAGTTTCCCTTTACTTTTGCCAGAAATGCCCGGGCCCAAGGCTATCGTGTAGCTTGCGTCGGAATCAAAGGGGCCGCAGAGCCCATTCTCGCGGATGAGGTGGATGAGTTCGCCTGGGCAGGTGTTGCCCAAATGGGACGGATGATCCGAATTTTCAAAAGCCATGGCGTTAAACGCCTGGTTATGGCCGGGAAGGTATTCAAGGCGAACTATCTTTACGCACCCTGGAAAATCATCAGCCTCATTCCCGATTGGCGCATGGTGCAGTTTTGGTACGGTAGAGGCAAACCGGACAACAAGGACGACACGATTCTTTTGGGCGTCATCAAGGAATTTCAAAGGGACGGAATGGATTTCTTTCCCGCCCAGGACCTTTGCCCGGAGTTGCTCGTGAAGACTGGACCCCTTACCCACCGGAAAACTACCGCAGCTGAAGAAAAAGATATTGCTTTTGGCTGGAATCTGGCCAAGGAGATGGGGCGCCTTGATGTGGGGCAATCGGTCGCCATCAAGGACCAGTGCGTTTTGGCGGTAGAGGCCGTCGAGGGAACGGACGAGGCGATCCTGCGCGCGGGAGCACTTTGCCGCAAAGGAGGCTTTGCGTTGGTCAAAGTTGCCAAACCCCAACAGGACATGAGGTTCGATGTACCGACGGTTGGCATTAAAACCATTCAAAACCTTCACAGGGCGGGTGGACGGGTTTTGGCAATCGAGGCGGAAAAGACCATATTTTTGGATGGGCCGGAGACGATCTCCCTTGCCAATCGTTTGGGCATTGCCATCGTGGCTTTGGACAATGGAATTGCCCGATTTGGGGACGGTTTCGCGCCCTCTGGCCCGGCCTTTGCAAAGGTGGCCTAAACTTTTGCCCAAAGTGGCATAAAATTTCCGCTTACCTCAATGGAGCGGGCAAACCGGCATGGCATCCTTAACTGTCGCTTTTCCCTGTCCCGATTCGAACGATTCGCCCGACAAAAGCGGGGAGGCGGATCTCTTCTTGGCTGGTGGTCCGGAACGGACACCCCTTCTGACCCACAAAAAATCCCAAGGTCCGGTTCACACACTCACCTACAACGGCGACGATAGCCTTCACCTTTGCGCGCTTTTACAGATACCCGGTGTAGGCAAGGTTTTAAGTGCCACCGGAAATCTGATGGTCGGTTCACGGGTTTATCCCCTTTTGCTTGAGCTCTTTCGGGGAAAGCTGTGTCGGCTGCAAAACCAGGCCTCCGATTGGCAATTGGTGGGGCTCGACCTTCCCTCTGATGTTCTGAACCGTTTAAGCGCGCTTACCAAGCGCCTGGGCAATATTGTCACCGCCCCGGGAACTTCCAAAGGCTGTCCCGACGCCGCCATATGCTTCCAGGCTTTGGCTGAAGCCCATCAACTGGGGGATGACTTGGGGGATGTTTATGTCCAGCGACTATTTGATGTCCGCCTAAAGCGCCAGGTTGGCCCTTTGGCCACAAAACTTTCCGTCGGGCTGTCCGAAGACCTGGAATCGGTGGATTTTGACAGGCTAAAGAATGTTTTGGTACCCTTTCATCAGTTTCATTTACCTGTGTCCTGGCGGGCCCTGGAACCTCAACCAGGCATGCTTGAAACATCCAAACTGGACCGTCTGATCGCATCGGCAAAGGCGACCGGAAGGCCTCTCACAGGGGGCCCACTTATCGATTTCCGTGCCCAGGGGCTTCCGGAGTGGGTACTCAACGGCCCGTCCGACCCGCATCGAATTACTTCAATACTTTCCAAACATGTTCGGGACCTCCTGACAAGCCATGGGGCCCATTTTGACTCATGGACGGTATTGCTTGGAGCCAATTTGGCCGAAGTGTTCGATCTCGACGAGGATGAATGGCTTCGTCTTGCCTATCACCTTTGTGATGAGGCGCGCAAGTTGGGGCACAAACTGAATTTGTCCTTGGGGATAAGCCAACCCTGGGCCGAAATCATGTCCCTCGAACATCGCAGTTACAGTCCTTTTTCCTTTGCCGAAACGGTCATTCGCACGGGGTTGCCCATTGCTTCGGTGGAATTGGATATGGTGATGGGAACGATGCCCCGGGGCGGGTATTTGCGCGATGTCATCGAAGTTTCGAAAATGATCGACCAGTTCTCCTTTTTGGGCAAGCCACTTAGGATTCTGGCCGGATTCCCCTCGTCGGCCCAACCGGATTTGCTTGCCGATCCAACCGTGAAATTGGCAGGCGGACATTTTGGTTCGGGCCACAGTCCCGAGGGGCAGGCTCATTGGGCAAAGACCATGTTGCCCATGATGCTTTGTAAGGCCGGAGTGGAAGAATTGCGCTGGTGTCACCTCGATGATCAGCGGGCCCACACCTATCCCAATTGCGGTTTGATTGATGCCGAGGGAAATGCCAATCCGGCCCTAAATGTTTTGGTCGAATTAAAACACAAATATCTTGCCTAAACAGCAGATTGCCTGGACCACAAGACAGCTTCAGCCTGCTTGACCACGAACATCTCAAACGGGATCAAGAAGAAGTCGAACTGGTAAATGATTAGACACCCGCTTGCATGAAAATGCGAGGGGTGTATAATTTAGGTTGTTTGAAACCAGTTCATAATTTTCGCGGTGTAGCCTATCATGGCTTTCGAAGCAAAGTTTGTCACGGTCAAGGGGCTTGTCCTCACCGTTGCCATTTTGCTTTTAGCGAACTCCCCCAAAGTTCAGGCGGGTTGTGGCGATCATGTGGAGCTTGGTGGAGTTTTCGTCCACACGGATCAGTCCACCGATTCGGTCCCGTTCAAAACTCGTCCCTGTTTTGGTCCGCAATGTTCCAAAAAATCCCAGGGCTTGCCTGGTGTTCCACAAGGAATGAACAAAAGTTGGGTCGAGAAAAGCGGACTCTGTTCCCTTTCTGAATGGCAGGATTCTTGGTCAGTTGATTGGATTTCGCTTTCGAGATTGGCAATGTTTTCGTCCCAAGGCCATCCCTTGGGGATTTTTCATCCTCCCAGAGCCTGATTTGATCCCGCGTTTTGCCCGATTGTGGGATTCTCCGGAGAAATGTTCCCTTCGTCGCCGAGTGGATTTCGTTCGTTTCGGGTGAGTTCCAATTGACTATAGTGTTTTGGGGGTTGTCCCGATTTTGGGAAATCTCGGGACTGCCTTTTCAATGCACGTGGACTTCCTTTCGTGTTGATAGGTCCCCAATGCTAATGTTTCAGATTGCTAATTTTTTTTTTGGGTGTCTACTGTTTGAGCCATTTAATAAATAGTATTGAGAGATCTTGTATGGAGCAATTGGGCCGATCTGCAGGTGCACATTCAATGGAAAGGTTTCCACTTTCCGTTGGATCGTTGTTTGCCGATGCCGATTATGCACCAACCGGGGTGGCCAATTCCCTGTCCGCAAAGGGTCGGGCCGAAAATCATCTCATGACGCTTCCAAAAAATCCAAATTCCCAATCGCCATCGGCTAAAAAATTACCTTTTGGGATAGCTTCCGTCCCCGTCCTGGGGTTGGCGATGACACGGTTTGAGGTGCTGAATCATTTGATGCATCTGTCGGCGCTGCCGTTCATACCGAAGTGCGTCGAGATCAATCGGGGCAACAACAATTTTGTCCCCCGGCCCGGGGTCTGCCTGGGCCAGAATGCGTCCATCAAAATCGACCACCATGCTGCCCCCCGGCCAGGAGAACGGCGGATAGTTTCCCTGAGCGGCGGCTTGGTTACAAGCGACAACATACGCCATGTTTTCCAGGGCGCGGGTCCGATTGACAATGGTCCACCAATCCATCGGGGAAGTGGCGCCCCATGGGTCCATATAGGCCGAAACGCGAATCAGGACCTCGGCACCGTTGAGGGCAAGCGACCGGATCGCTTCGGGGAAAAGCCAATCGTAGCAAATGGCAACTCCCAGTTTGCCGATCGGGGTATCGGCCACTGGGAAAAGGGGCTCGGAATAGCCCGGGAGGTCAGCCGGACTGGTGTGAACTTCCCAGGGGAGCCAGGGGTATACCTTGCGATATTTCGACAAAATCCCCCCGGGTCCGATCAGGCAGGTTGTGTTGAACACATGGCCAGGCCATGCGGGATCGATTTCCAGGAAAGTTCCGGTTTGGATATAGATGTCCAGTTCCCTTGCTTTGGCGATATAGGCATCGGTATGGGCATTGGGAATAGGCACCGCAAGGTGTTTGATGAGGTCGGCTTTTTCAAGATAAACTGGAGCGGTGTGGGCGAATTCCGGAAAAACCACCAGCTTCACATCACCCAGCGGTCGGTATCCAACAACGGCTTGTTCCGCCATCGCCAACATTCGCCCGACCCTGCCGGGGATTTCGTCGCGGGTTTTGGGATTGGGAAGATCAATCTGGATGGCGGCAGCCAAATAGCGTTTCATGATGTAGAAAATCCTGACAGGTCAGCCCGGGCATTTTGTCCCGGACAAAAACTCCGAGCGCAGGGCGTTTTCCCAAAAACACCAGTTGCGAAGAACCCGTTGGGAAAGACTATAATTTTCACAGCCCCTGGTAACCCTTGAGGGATACTTTCCTTATGTCAGCCCTCACTCCCGGCAGTTCGATTTCCGCAGGCGTAAAAGCCACGGTTCGCCCCAAATTTGTTTATGTCCCCGCCTTGGGCGCGGCCCTCAAGGTGATGCTTGGGTTGATTTTTGCCCTTGTGGCGATGCTCACGGCCACCGGGGTATATCTTGTTGCGATTCGTGTGTTCGAAGCATCAAGTGGCCAGACCTACACCAACGCCATGACCCTTTGGACCTATTTGGTTCATATTGGTGGTGGTGTTTTGGCGACGGTGCCGTTTGTGGTGTTTGGAGCCTGGCACTGGATCACTGCCAGCAACCGCCCAAACAAGGTTGCGGTCCGTTTGGGAATAGTGCTTTTCGTTGTTGGTCTCGTCACCTGTTTCAGCGGAATTGTGCTGATCCAACTGGAAGGATTTCCCCAACTCCCCGTGGGATCCATTCCCCGTTGGGTGGTCTGGGCCCTCCATGTGATCACGCCGGTGCTTGCGGTTTGGATTTACATCGGCCACCGCAAAGCGGGCCCAAAGCTCAAGTGGAAATGGGGCGCTGGGTTCATGGGGGGATTGGGCGTCGCGGTCGCATCAATGTTGCTTCTTCACGCGGCCGATCCGAGAAAATGGGGCTCCGAGGGTCCCCGTGAAGGAATCGCCTATTTCTTTCCATCCGAGGCAAAAACCGCCAATGGAATGTTTATACCCGCTAGTACGCTTATGATGGATGGTTATTGTCTGGAATGTCACCGCGATGTTTATAATTCCTGGTTCCACTCAGCGCACCACTTTAGTTCATTTAATAATCCCCCCTACCTGGCAAGCGTGCGTGAAACCCGCAAGGTTGGTCTGGAGAGGGATGGCGATGTCAAAGCCGCGAGGTGGTGCGCGGGTTGTCACGACCCTGTTCCTTTCTTTTCGGGGGCCTTTGATGATCCGAAATACGATGATGTGAACAATCCCACGGCTCACGCCGGGATCACCTGTACCGTTTGCCACGCCATGACCCATGTCAACAGTACCATTGGCAACGCGGCTTACACGATTGAGGAGCCGCTTCATTACCCATTCGCGACAAGTGATGCTCCGGCATTCAAGTGGATAAACCAACAGTTGGTCAAAGCCCGTCCGGATTTTCACAAAAAGACCTTCCTGAAGCCCTTGCACAAATCGTCGGATTTTTGCTCGGTTTGCCACAAGGTTGGCCTTCCGGTTGCCTTGAACCACTATCAGGAGTTCACAAGGGGCCAAAATCATTACGACAGCCACCATTTGTCCGGAGTTTCAGGCCATGGTAGCCGGGCCTTTTATTATCCCGAACTGGCCAAGCCCGAATGCTCCGATTGTCACATGCCCCTCGTGGCAAGCAACGACTTCGGAGCGAAAGTCCGGGATAAAAGCGGAATCCCAAAGGTTCATGATCACTTTTTCCCTGGGGCCAACACGGGTCTGCCTGCGCTTTTGAAGCTTGAGCCAAAATATCAGCAGTTTGCCGAAATCTTCGACAAAGCGATCAAAAAGAACACCGACTACCTCACGGGAGTCGATCCAGAAGGCAAGGATAAAAAGATCCGTGTCGACCTCTTTGCCCTGAAAAAAGGTGGAGCGATTGACGCTAAGCCTGAGGTTATCCGCCCCAGCTTGCCGAAACTGGAACCGGGGCAAACCTACCTGGTTGAGGTCGTTGTCAGGACCCTTGGTGTGGGGCACCACTTTTCCCAAGGCACCGTCGATTCCAACGAAATCTGGGTCGATTTCCAGGCGCGTTTCGCCAGCCAGGAAAAACCTTTTGCCCGAAACGGAGCGATGTCCGGGGATAAAACGGGGGAAGTGGACAGGTACTCCCACTTCATCAATGTGCATATGCTCGACCGCAATGGAAATCGCATCAATCGCAGAAATGCCCAGGATATTTTCACACCCCTTTACGATCATCAGATCCCCCCCGGTGCGGGTAATGTTGTGCATTATCAGGTGACCATTCCCAAGGAGGCCCCGGGACCGGTCGAATTGGCGGTGCGGGTGCGCTATCGCAAATTCGATGATGAATATCTCAAATTTGTATATCAGGGCAAGGCTCCCGAGATACCTATTGTCGATATGGCCACCGATCGTGTCACATTGCCCGTGGTTGGGACCACGGCTTCGGTCCCAGAGCAAAAATCCCCCATCAAGCCCGAATGGCAAAGATGGAATGATTACGGGATAGGCTGTCTTTTGGAGGGCGGCGCCAACGCCAAAAAGGGTGAACTTCGCCAGGCGGAGGAGGCTTTTCGGCATCTGACCACCTTGCCTGAAAAAGTTCCCCAGGCCAATGGGTGGACCAATATGGCCCGTGTCTATTTTGCCGATGGACGCCTGGATTTGGCGACCGCCGCGCTCAACAAGGCGCGCGAATCCGATGCCCCCTGGTGGGTTCTGGCCTGGTTCAACGGTTTGGTCCATGCCGAGAACGCGACCGAAAAGGAACATTTCGAGAGGGCAATTGAGGATTTTGAAAAAATTCTCGATCCCGATCTTCAGCCCGCCGAGCGCAAGTTCGATTTTACCCGCGATTACATTGTCCGTACAAGACTTGGCCAGACCCTTTATCAAAGGGCCCAAATGGAGGCGGAGGGATCCCCCGAACAGCGGGTGTGGCTAACCCGGGCGGCGAAGGAATTTTATCGCGTGCTTAGGGATGAATCGGAAGATCTCGAATCCCATTATGGCCTCGCCCAGGTAATGACACGACTTGCTGCGGAAACCTGGCAGCCTTCCCCCGCGAAGGATTTGCCTTCGTCACAGGTTTACGGAATCCTTGCCCAACCGAAGCTATCCGATGAGGCTATTTCCCAGCTTCGCGGATTGATTTCCCACATGCAATCCTCCCAGGCCAAGCCTAGGGAGCCTTACCTGCCAATTGCCCGGGCCATTTGGCTGGATGTTTCGAAAAAATGGGAAATGGAAACCGATCCGGCGAGGATTCGGGCGATGGAGACCCTTATGGCCGATGCTCATCGACTGGCCCACAAACTTTATAAGCCTGACGATCTGGCCCGATCAAGGACCACCACATCCTACAGGGCCAAAAACCCCGCGGCCAACGCGGCGGCCGAGGCGATTATTCTTTATCCCACCAATCGGCCCGTTGGAAAGGCATTTTAAAATCATGTCCGAAATACCTGAAAGTTCTCCCCAAAATTCTTCCCGAAAGGCTTACATTGCTTTTGGTTTGGTGGCTATTTTCGGCCTGGGAGGCGGATTGGCTTGGTGGTTTTATCCACAACCCAACAAGGTGGGTCCCAAGGTGGAAGTGGGGGAGACGGTTACCCGCACGACGACCACCGTTCCTCCGTCCCCTTTCACCGATGTGACAGAGGAATGGGGGGTCCGTTTTCGGCACCATACAGGGGCCACTGGAAATAAACTCCTTCCCGAAACGATGGGGTCGGGAGTTGTGGTTCTCGATTTTGACAACGATGGAAAGCCTGATCTTTTTTTTGTCAGCTCCTGCCCCTGGCCTGACCAGGCTGGTTCTGCCACTCCCTGTGGCCTTTACCGCAATAAAGGAAAAGGCTTTGAGGATGTCACAAAGCAAATGGGTCTTGCAAAGCCCCTATATGGGTTGGGTGGTTGTGCGGGTGATTTTGACAACGATGGCTGGACGGACCTTTTCATAGCCGCTGTTGGTGGCAACCGGCTGCTCAAAAACGACGCGGGAAAAGGGTTTATTGATGTGACGGCCAAAGGCGGTTTGGCTCAGGGCCCCGATTGGGGTGTTTTGCCCAAAACCAATTTTTCCCAGGATCGCCAGGAAATCCCTTTTCCCACAACTGCAACCTTTGTTGACTTTGATAATGATGGCAAGCTGGATCTTTTTTTGTGTCACTATGTCACATGGGCTCCCGGGACCGACCTCTCCATCAAGACCACGCTAACCGGCGTGGGCCGTGCCTATGTTTCCCCAACTTCCTTCGAGGGGACCCAGTGCACACTTTGGCGAAACAATGGGAATGGATCCTTTGAGGATGTGACCAAATCCGCTGGAATTGAAGTCACCGAAAAAGAAGGTGTGGGGGAAAAGGCGCGCGTTCGGGCGGTAGGAAAATCGCTTGGCGTGGTTGTGGCCGACGCCGATAACGATGGCTGGCCTGATATTTTTGTGGCCAACGACACAGTGAGGAATTTCCTTTTCCACAATCAATCCGACGGGAAAGGTGGTCGGCGTTACAAGGAAATTGGGCTGGATTCAGGCGTGGCTTATGCCGATGGGCGGGCTCGCGCGGGAATGGGGATCGATTGGGGAGAATATCGTCCCGGCAAAAGCGGCCTTGTCGTGGCCAATTTCTCCAATGAGCCTTTGACTTTCCTCACCACAAACAAACCAGGAGCGCTCCGCTTTTCCGACTCCGCCTTGGCAGTCGGTCTGAGCGGGCCAAGCCGTATTCCAATGAAATTTGGAATTGTTTTTGTGGATTATGACCTTGATGGGCGATTGGACATCTTTATGAACAACGGACACCTTGAGCCGGACATCTCCAAGGTGAACGCAAGCCAAAGTTTCCCCCAGGCGCCGATGCTCTTTTGGAATTCTGGGGGAAATCCCCGCTGCTTCGAGCCGGTCCCATCCGCCAATACGGGTAAGGATTTCAACAAGCAGATGGTGGGACGCGGTTCCGCTTTTGCGGACCTCGATGGCGATGGAGACCTCGATCTCGTTCTTGTCGGGAACAACGAGCCTGCCCGTATCCTTCGCAATGACCAAAAAACCTCCCACCACTGGATCCGCCTTGCCCTTGAGGGGAACGGAACCACAACCAACAAAAGCGCACTTGGCGCCGTCGTTAAATGCAAAATTGGGGAATCCGTGATCGAGCGGATTGTCACAGGCGCAAGAGGCTACATGAGCCAGCCCGATACAGAGGTGACTCTAGGGTTGGGTACGGCTACATCCGTGGATTGGATTGAAATCACCTGGCCTGGTGTGAAACCGCAGACCCAAAAATTGGAAAAGCCGAAAATCGACCAACGGTTGGTAATCCGGCAATCATGACCATGCCTTTACTTGAGGTGTGCGTTTCCTCAGCCGAATCGGGTTGGCTTGCCGCGCAAAATGGCGCGGATCGGCTGGAGCTTTGTTCAGTTCTTCAGGTGGGTGGGGTAACCCCCCATCCATCCCTTTTCAGGGAGCTTCGGGAGACAAGGCTTCCCTTGGCGGTCCTGATTCGTTGTCGGCCTGGTGATTTTGTCTACTCACCCAATGAAAAATTTCGGATGATTTCCCAGGCGGAAGGCTTTTTGGCGGCTGGGGCGGATTTTGTGGTGCTAGGCGCCCTGCTATCGGACGGAACCCTGGACCAAGATTTTCTTGATCAGCTTTCCAAACGGCTGGGCACTTCCAGGTTGGTGTTTCATCGGGCTTTTGATTCGTTGGCAGATCCCTTTTGTGCAATTGATGTGCTGGCAAGTCACGGATGGGCCCGAATTCTGACCAGTGGCCAAAAGGCGACCGCCTTGGAAGGATCCGATCGATTGAAAGCCCTTGAGGAAAAGGGAGCCGGTCGCATCAACATCCTCCCGGGTGGAGGAATACGGGCCTCAAATGCCACCGAAATTCTCAAACGGACCGGAGTTGGCCAACTTCACGCTTCTTGTCTTTTGCCCCCGGAAAACACCGAAAAAGCCTTTGGGTCAGCGGAACTGCTGGATGTTGTGGCCCTTCAGGAACTCCGACGGGCAATGGATCGGGCAGTTTGCTGGGAATGATGCAATTGAGTTCGCCGACTTCCATTTGGGCCCGGTGCAACCATCCAGCCTATTTTGATTATGATTGTGATTGTCGCAACTGTCTAAGGAGTACGAATCCCTCGATGTCCAACTCTAACCAACCTAGCTGTTGCCAGGCCCACATCCACTGTTCGATTTGTTCATCCGGGGCGTTCCAAACCAACCAACTGGGTTCCACCCAAAAATGAGAAGAATCGTGTCCCATAGCAGGCCAGTAAACCAGACCGGCCCTGGACAGTTGGTTTGCAAGAAATTCTTGGCGAACCAGGTTTTCTTCCGGGCCCAAAGGAATTGAAAAGGGATTGCAAGCGGAAATCAGGTGGGCTTTCCCTGGTCTTTCCGGGAATTGTGAAGAAATGTCGATTTTTTTCCCAACCCTAATGGAAAGGGGCCGGGGCCGCTTGAAAGAGTTCGATTGCGCAGGCGGAAAAATAGTGTAACTTGCTTCTTGATAGAGATTTAGCAAACGGGAATGTGGCATGGCGGTCGAATAAGAAATATGGGGGGGTGCGTTGGCTGTTCCCACGGAAACGATTCCAACCTCTTGACAAATGGGGCAGAATGGGCGAAAAATAGGTGATGAACAGTTGTTACCTAGGTGGGTTCCTTCTGACCAAACCGAGTGAATAACAACCGCCGCACCATGGATGGCTCCTCATGTTGGTTCTTACCCGGAAAGTGAACGAATCGCTGCTAATCGGAGAGGATATTGTCATCACGGTAGTGGAAATCAAAGGCGACAAGGTTCGGCTTGGAATTGAAGCTCCGAAGGAAATCTCCATCGTCCGCAGCGAAATCGCACCACAATCCCTGCAGGCCCGGGACACAGAGATTCGGGGTCCGGGACAGAATTCCTGATATTTTGATGTTAACTGGGGCCATCCATTGGGCCCCAGTTTTCTATTAATTCTATCTAACCCATTTTTTGTTACAGTTATTTCCGCAACAATCCTCGTCCAAATAGCTTTTTTCGACCATGACCTTCGGATGAAGCCACTTCTTCGGTCGCGCCTTTTGGGGATTGGGGCTTGGGAGCTTGTGCCTTTGGTGCCTGGGGCTTAGGGGCCTGGTTTTTGGAAGCTTGTGTCTTGACGGCGGGTGTGGAATCCGGGGCAACCGCTTTTTCTGCAGGTTTCTCGGTTGGTTTTGCGGGTGCGGCAACCACAGCGGGCCTTGGAGCCACAGCGGCTGGTGCAACGGGCTTCGCGGGTGCGGCAACCACAGCGGGCTTTGGAGCTACAGCGGCTGGTGCAACGGGCTTGGCGGGGCTTCGGGCTTCGGGCTCGGAACCGATCATTGCCTTGATTTCGCCTTCAACCGCATTTGCCCAAAGTGCATAGCCATTGGGCGAAAGGTGAAGTTGATCAGGCATGATGTCCTTGGGAAGCGAGCCATCCGGCGAGGTGAAAATCTTGTTGATATTAAGGAATTTTACCTTTTTTCCATCATTTAGCTTGGCAATCTCTTCGTTGACTTTGTTGATCTTTTCAGACTGAATCTTTTTCATGTTGGCGTCGTTGCCCGTCGCGCGTGGGAAAACTGCCAAGAGCAGAACCTTGGTCTTTGGGGACTGCTTTTGGATTTCCGCGACAATGGCTTTCACTCCATCGGCGATCTCCTCGGCGGTGTTGTCTTTGCCGTTGCTGTTGTTGGTGCCAATCATCAACATGACAAGTTTGGGTGTGATGCCTTTAAGTTCGCCGTTTTGCAAGCGCCAAAGGACATGTTGGGTGCGGTCGCCGCCGATACCAAAGTTCGCTGCTTTGAGGGGGACAAATTTATCCGCGAAAAGTTTTGAGCCTGGTGAGTTTTGACCATGCCCCTCACCGCCCCAGGCATCCGTTATCGAATCCCCAAGGAATAAAACATCAACCCCGCCCCGCTTGGCGATTTCCACAAACTTTTCATGCCTTTTAACCCAGTTAGGGTCGCGCGGAACCGGCTTTACCGCGCTATGCTCAGGGCCCGGAAAAGCCATGATGGCTGTACCAATAGCGGCCAAGCAAAGGCTGCCTAGTATCTTTTTGAGGGGGGACATTCTAAATTCTCCTGGTGTTGTCAAATTGGGTGGGAAAAACTTTTTGGGCGGGATGGATGGAACATCCATGGAAAACCTAGAAATTGATTGAATGGTGGACAGAAGCAAAATGGGGGGATTTCCTCCTTTGCGGCAAGGGTGGTCGTTTATGAGGCGAATGCGAATTCCGGAATGGATGGATGATCCCGATCTGGATCCCGCAGAACATCGCCGTGCCTTAAGGGGGTTGGTCCGGGTAAACGCGGTGAGTTTCACTGGCCAACAAACCTGGAAGGCCATGAAACGCGTCGCCGGCGACTTGGCTCCCGGAAAATCCCTTAGTGTGTGTGAGCTGGCCAGTGGGGGGGGGGAAATCCTTCATTACTGGACCAAGCGCGCCCAGCGCGAGGGAATCGTTCCCCGGTTTTGTGCCACCGATTATAACCCCAGGACTGTCGAAGGACTTAGGCATAGCCTGACCCTCAAAGGCCACTCGGTAGATGCCCTGGTTTTGGATGTTTTGGGGGAAACGCCCTATCCGGAATGCGATGTCTCGGTCTGTACACTTTTTTTACATCATTTGGATCCCGAAGATGTTATTAAGGTCCTTTCAAGGATGGCGAATTCCGCAAGAAAAGGAATCGTCGTAAGTGACCTTAGGCGAAGTTGGTCCGGTTGGGCCCTGGCATGGGGAGTGGGCCGAATCCTCAGTCGGTCCAGGGTGGTCCACCATGATGGTCCTGTGTCGGTTCAGGCCGCTTATACCTGTGAGGAAATCGTGGATTTGGGCCGCGAAGCCGGACTTTCCGGATTGCGTGTTTGCCGATCCTGGCCCCAGCGATGGCTGTTGGAATGGCGGCGAAATTCGTGAAAGAATCCAATTGGAAATCTGATCCCGATTCCCCGGAAAAACTTGCCGTTTCCGGGCAGGTTTCCAATACCCAGTTATTGTCCCAAACCTGGGATGTCGCTGTCATAGGCGCGGGACCAGCCGGCACTTTGGTCGCTGGCCTGGCAGCCAGAAAAGGCCTACGGGTCGTACTTCTGGAAAAAGAACCATGGCCTAGAAACAAGGTTTGTGGTTGTTGTTTGAATGGCCGAGGGGTGGGTATTCTCCAAAAGGCTGGAGTCCTTGAGCACCTTTCCCAGTCCGAAAGAATTGCCCTCGATCGCATGGAGTTAAGGGTCCTTTGGGGGCGGGCCCGTTTTGATTTGCCTGAGGGTTTGGTGATTTCCCGACCCGCAATGGATGGTGCCTTGGTCGATTGGGCGATTGCCGGGGGAGTCTCTTTTTTTCCAAAAACCAAGGCAAAGCCCCTGGGAGACGGGAAGCCTTTTTCCGAGCCTGCGGGAAACGCGCCCCTGGGAAATGCCCATTACAAAGAACAACCCGAGGATGGTTTTATTCCCGTCGCCTGGGAAACACCCACCGAAAAAGGGGTATTAAGAGCAAAAGTGACTGTGGGATCTTGGGGCCTGATAGGGCCCGGTCGGGATCAGGAGGCGATTTGGGGTCAGGATGTTTCCCCCAAAAGCCGGATCGGCGCGGGAACCACCCTCCCGGGATATGTTTCCGAATTACCTGAACCAGGAAAACTATGGATGATCGCAGGCGTGGGAGGCTATGTCGGGTTGGTGCGCTTTGCCAACGGCACGATCGATGCCGCGGCAGCACTCGATGCCGGTTATGTTCGACTTGCGGGAGGCCTTGCCGAGGCGACCTCTCGCATCGTGGAAAAAACAGACAAAGGCTTGGCTGAGGCCTGTTCCAAAGCCACCTGGAAGGGGACTCCGGCTCTTACACGAAACAGTAAGACACCCGGTTCCCACCGATTCTTCCTTCTGGGTGATGCGGTGGGATATGTGGAGCCTTTTACAGGCGAAGGGATGACCTGGGCCTTGGCGGGGGCAAGGTCCTTGGCCGAACTTTTGCCCCGCGCGGTAAAACATTGGGACGACACTTTGGTGGGGGAATGGGCCCGCCTTCACCAAATTTCGGTAAGCTCACGCTCGGGCCTTTGCCGGACATTGTCGAAGCTATTGCGTTATCCCCATCTATGTGCCGGGTTGACTGCAATTGCAAGTTTATGCCCCCCAATGGGGACCCGAATTGCCCGGAGCCTGGTTCGGGATCCCTAAAATATCTTTTTTGATATCCCTTTAAGGTAAGTAAAATAGGGCTTTGAATTTTCTGTTAAGGCAATCTGTAAAGATTCTGCGAAGACTGAACGACTCGCCCAAGAAAATGGGTCAAGGAAAAGCGGCATAAAAAATCATAAAAAGGGTATTCAACCAAACCCAAAGAGCCTAAAAAAAACATATGAATTCCCGTAACAATTCCAATTCATCGATTTTTTCCAGCCCCACATCGGGCCAATCGCGCCCTTACGGTGTTTGGTCCGGTGTGTTTCTGGTGGTTGCCAGTATGATTGGCGCGGGGATCCTTACCTCACCTGGCTACACGCTCAAGGAAACGGGTAATCCTGCAGGGCTTATGGCCATTTGGGTATTGGGAGGAATTGTCGCTTTGTGCGGTGCGCTATGTGTTGCGGAGATGGCGACCGCGCTTCCCCATGTTGGAGGCGACTATGTCTTTGTAAGGGAAGCTTTTGGCAGGGAAGCCGGCGCCGTCGCGGGATGGGCAACTTTTATCCTTGGATTCGCCGCCCCCACGGCGGTTGTCGCCCGATTATCGGCAAATTATTTGTGTGCGCCTTTCGCTCCTTTTTTGGTTGAAAATATGCCTGAATGGCTTTGGTCCACACGGGAACCCTTGGTCGCGACGGGATTCATTGCCTTGATCAGTGTGGTGCATTGTCTTGGCGCGAGCGAAAGTGCCTGGTTTCAGGGAGTAACAACCCTTGCCAAGGTCATTATGCTATTGGGATTGGCGGTGGCAGGGCTGTTTTTGGGGAAAGGCGACTGGAGCCATTTTTCGGCCGGACATTGGCCCAGTGGGGAAGAATGGTCGTCCCTTGCTTCCGGGCTTGCATATGTGGGCTATGCCTATGCGGGATGGAACGGGGCAGGTTACCTTGCTGGAGAAATCCGGGACCCGCGCCTTCAATTGCCCCGTGCCCTGGTCGGTGGCTGCGCGGGGGTCATGGCGATATATTTAATCCTTAATGTATTTTATATTCGGGCTCTCGATCCTCTTGCGGTAATGGGACTCCCGTTTGAACAGGCGGGCCGTATCGCGGAAATTGCCTCCCGGGAGTCCCTGGGAGATCGGGTTGCCGGGGTGGTCGCGATTTTGTTTGGGGCCGGGCTAATCGCCTCGGCTAGTGCTTATCTCCTTACGGGACCTCGGGTGGTTGTGGCAATGGCTCGGGATGGCGCATTCCCAGCATTTGCCGGAACGCTCCTTCGAGGAAGGGAAACCCCGGCAATAGCGACCGCTTGCCAGGCCGTTGTAAGCATCGCTTGTTGTTGGTCGGGGTCATTTTTGGAACTGCTCGACTATACATCTGTTGGCCTGACCGCTGTTATGGCTATGGTGGTGGCGAGTATATTTCCGCTTCGAAGACGCACAGATTTGGCTCCGGCATTCCGGGTTCCATGGCATCCGCTTCCCGCCCTATTGTTATTGGGGTTATCAGGTTGGACGATTGTGGTGATGGTAGTCAATCCGGCTCGTCATATTCCCTCGGTTTTAAGTTTGTGCACGATCGGATTGGGGATCCTTGTTGCAAGGTGGTTTTTACCGAGCCTCAAAGCTGGCTCAAAAGTCGGTTAATCAAGTTCCAAACGAATGTAATCTTGATGGTTGTTTCAGACTCGGGATTTGGGCTGGGATGGTAATCGGTCCCCAAGTTTCCATGAAAAGAATCAAAAGCGGTTCGAAGGATTTAATGTTTTTTGGTGTTGGTTCAAAAGCAAAAAAATCGGAGCGGGAAGGCAACTACTGTTTCGAATGGGATTCGGTCAAAGGTTTGGAATTACGAAAAAGGAAATGTGACATCCCATTTCGATGTAGCCATCGGTAGATATATTTGGGATTAAGCTGGATGCCCCATTGTTCTTTGAGGGTTTGGACAATTTCCGGACCGGTCCAAAGTTTGGGATTGATGCCTAGGGAATTGGGATGAATGGTAAAAAATTCCCGGATGTCTTCTATAAGATCCTCGGCTTTGATTATGGGTCTTCCCCTATGAGGTTTTGCCCGTAATCCGTCCCAGCTATGCTCCTTGAAAAGACGAATCCAATAATAAACAGTTGGGATTTTAACTTGCAGCTGTGTAGCAATCATGGGACTTTTGACGCCGGCAAGGAATAATTTGATTGCTTGGATTCGGATTATTTCCAAATTTTTCCTCGCCTTAGGGCTTTCCATAAGGAGTAATCCCGTGAGTTGGGAAAGGAGCAAAAGCCTTTCCTCCCTTACAAGCGTGCGGGAAACGCAAATGTCCCAAAAAAATTCAGGAAAAATCAAAAAAAATAAACAAAGTTGAAAAAATGGGGAAACCAGGAAGCCTGGAAAGCAAAAAAACAAGAAAGTTACTTTGAGCCATAAACATAGCGAACAAATGGAAGGATGATTTTCCAGGATTCCCAGGCATGGACCCAAAAAGGGAGGAAGTTACTTTGAAATACATTTGGCGAAATTGACTTGAAACAG